>JBMTEX010000043.1:0-16177 GCA_049433485.1 Ilumatobacteraceae bacterium
GAGACAGACATAATGCCAATGACTGGTCCAAATGATTCGTCGCGCATCACGCTCATGGAGTGATTCACGTTTGTTAAGACGGTGGGCCCCATATATGGAGTTCCCGCTGCTGCGGCAGAAAATGAAGATTCATCAACCAAACATGTTGCGCCAGCAGAGATGGCATCTCGCACTTGAGATCTCACAAACTCTGCAGCAGCTGTATTGACCATAGGGCCAATAGTGGTGGTGGCATCGAGTGGGTTACCCAGAACGTATTGACGCGTGAGATCAACAAACCCATCAACAAAATCTTTGTAGACAGATTCATGAACATATATACGCTCGATGCCGCAGCATGATTGTCCGCTATTGAAAAACGCACCGTCAACGTTCTCTGCAATGGCAAGTTCCAAGTTTGTATCGGCACGAACGTAGGACGGGTCTTTGCCGCCAAGTTCTGTTCCTACGCCAATAAAACGTCCGGCTGCTGCGCGTTCCATCGCAGCGCCACCATTGACGCTTCCCGTGAACACCACAAAATTAATGCGTGGGTCTGCGATCATCTTCTCAACATGTGCATGGCCAGCATGAATGTGTTGAAAGACGCCTTCTGGAAAACCTGCGGCTTCGCATGCTTGGCTAAAGCGCTCAGCACACAGCAGTGTCTGCGATGCATGCTTCATGATGACCGTGTTTCCGGCCAACAATGACGGAATCAATGAGTTAATCGCTGTGAGGTATGGGTAGTTCCACGGCGCAACAATCAACACGGTTCCCACTGGTTCCCGACGAATGAATTTGGTGAATCCATCAGTCTGTGGGACGGAAATGTCTCCAAGATTGGCTGGCGCAATGGACATCATGTGGCGTGCACGTTCCTGTGCGCCGCGAAGAATCTCATTGGGGGTGTAACGAATGGGGCGACCCATCTGCACGGTGATGTCGTGTGCAATGTCCGCAACATTTTCTTCTAGCCATCGCACCATTCGCTCGCACATGTCGATGCGTTGCGCAAGCGAAGTAGAGCGCCACACATGTTGTACAGATGATGCACGTGCCAATACACGTTCAACATGTGCATCATCTGCGAGTGGGCGTTCTGCAACAACAGAACCGTCAATGGGAGAGTAAATAGTGTGTACGGCGGTCACGACGTACCAGTCTGCTACGGATGAGGGCTATGCAGGCACTATTGCGCGGCGCACAGGGCGGTCCCAGCCAGGTTGTCCCGTTGGCTTGGGGCTTGGCCAGAGTCCAGGACCCATCTCCACAATTCCGTGGTGCGTGGAGTAATCGCCCATCAAGTTGAGGAATGGCACCGCATCGAATTGTTCAGGACCAAGAACTCCAGTTCCGCTCCACGAACCATTCGCCATTAACTCCAGTGCAATCACCGGGCACACAGCTGTTTGCCACAGCACAGCTTGTGAACCCCACTCGCGCATGGTGGTCTCGTTGTCGGCCACGTGATACAGGTACACCTCGCGTGGCTTGCCGTCTGCAATACCGCGCACCCATGTACCAGCACATGTCTTGCCGTGCATTAAGTGACCAAGCTTTGCTGGGTTTGGAAGTACCGCTGCCAACACGTCACGCGGTGCAACTGCAACATCGCCAACGCGAATTTTCTCAGTGCTGTCGAGGCCGAGATATGCAAAAGTTTTTAACCAGTCAATGAATTCAGCACCAAGTCCGTACTTGAACGTGACACGTTCACAGTTGACTCCACGCGGAATGAGAATGACTTCTTCGTGTTCTACGTTCACGCACTCCACGGGGCCAATGCCGGCAGGGAAGTGAAACACCTCTGGCTCGCTGAAGCAGTCCGTTGTGAATAGACCTTTGTTCTTCTCCCACACAATGGGCGGGTTCAAACATTCTTCAATGGTTGTCCAAATAGAGAATGTTGGCGCGAAGTCGAATCCGTCAATAGACAAGTTGGAACCGTCACGCACACCAATCTCATGTACTTCATCGAAAATATGATCAGCTGCGTACCGCGCGAAAACATCGCTGAGGCCAGGTTCAACACCCATGCCGACTAATGCAAGTATTCCTCGCTCTTTCCATTTTTCGTGTGCATTCAATTGGTCTTCACCAAGTGGGGTGCCTACTTCGTTGTATGGATTCGTCGGGTGTGGCTTGCTGAGGTTCATCGCCATGTCCATGTAGCTGCACTTGGCTTGATAGCAGGCTTCGAAAATTGGTTCGTTAAATCGAGGGTCGCAAGCGTTGACAACAACGTCTGCTTTCGTACGTTCGATGAGTGCAACTAACTGTGCAACATTTCCGGCATCTACAACTTCTGGAGAGAACTTTCCGGGGTCATCCAACTCGGCGATGGCTTGTTCAGCACGCTCCCGAGAAATGTCGGCCAACACAAAGGAGTCGAAAAAACTCCTCGTTTCGGCAATAGAGGCCATTGAGGCCCCGACTCCACCAGCTCCTACGACGAGGATTTTCATTGTTCTCACGACTCCGGACACACGTATGTGTCGATTTGTTTACGTTCTTTTCAGGATAACCCAGAATCGCTACTGCTCGCGTTCACGGAGGAATTCATCTAATTGCATAATGAATTCCGTTTGGGACCCTGTTTCTGGGCCCGCCATGGGGCGATGAGCCCGTACATGCGTGAGGGCCTCGTTCATGTCCATTCCTAGCAGCATGAGAACAGCAGTGGCTGTGGTTCCGGCACGCCCAATTCCTGCTGCGCAATGAACAAGAACGTTGTGTTTATTGCACACCATGTCGGCCACCAATTCAACAAAATCACGTGCGTCGTCCAAAGAGGGATAGGTGAGGTCGGGAACGGGGAACCACAGACCACCGTTGCCTAGATGTGATCGGTGCCAATCCACATATGTGTCGTACCGGCCGCGTAGTTCGTGTTCTTCCACCAAACACACCACGGTTCCAATGTTGTGGCGTTGTCGTACGTCTTCGACATCGGGCGCAACATGATGTTTGCCGCACAACCACAGCGAGCCCACCGCGCTTGGTACGGGTATCTCGTGGATACCACCATCGGTATTAAACGGTGGTTGCGTCATCGTCAGTCTTCGTCGTATTTGTCGCCGTGTTGTTTTGATTCAGTTTTCACGCCGCTCTGCGCAAATGTGAGTTTCAATCCACTGACCAACTCTTTAATCTCTGAATCCGACAGACGCGCTTCTGGATGGCGACCAAATCGTGTGTAATACGAAGGTGGCATTGACCCATTGAGGATGACTTTGATTGCATCGTTGGCACCATGGGTAGAAACGTCAAATGTGGAGAAGTTAAGTTTGCTTCGTCCTTCACTGACATGATTTTGTACCATCCAAGAAATTGGTGCCACGTTTGCGTACGCAGGGTATTCCACCTCATTTGAGTGACAGCTGTAGCAGGCATTCACGGCAAGTTCGCGTGTTCGTGGGGAATCCCAGTTGGGCTCTCCAGAGACAACTGGATTTGAGTGTGCACGACCGTACGGAATGAATTGAATCAGAGCAAATACCAAAACAACGCTAAGTGTGAAATAGAAGATGGAGGCGATTGCCTCGGCACGTCCATAGTTTGTGGAGTTTCGGGCGCGTCGTCGGACTAAGTAGAGCGCCATAAAGGCGACGGGAATCAATAAGACCCCGATGGGTGCAAAACCAATGAGGATGCCGAGTAGCTCAAATGCAATAGCAAGGACTACTAAGACACTGGTGAGAATTGGATGTCGCCGAGCCACGGTCAATATGTCCTTTGTGACGGGAGTGAGGCGCTGCGTGAATCGTTGAACGAGTGAATTTGACATCAATAAAACCGTAGTCCTGTTCTACATGAGAAGATAGTCAGGTGCCATTACCAGTGATGTCAGAAATTCAACCATGGGCAGATCCAGCAGTTGTGAGTATGAATCGTTTGCCGATGCGAACACCATTGATTCCATTTCGTGATGTTGTTGAAGCGCGAGCTGGACGCAGAGAGAAGAGTCCGTGGTTCAAGAATTTGAACGGCACATGGAAGATCAAACGCTTTGACGATGTGTCTGAGGTGACCGCTGCGTCGATCACGTCAGATTCGTCAAAGTGGTCGAACATCTCAGTACCAGGCAACTGGACACTGGCAGGTTTGGGAGATGTGCCTCACTACACGAATGTGCAGATGCCATGGAGTGGTCGACCACCTGCATTGCCGCCAACAGTTGCAACTGCTGTGCATCGCGCATCGTTCACGGTGTCCTCTGCATGGATGAAACGGCGCACCATCGTGCATGTTGGCGGCGCAGAGAGTGTTCACATGGTGTATGTGAACGGCGTGTTCGTGGGGTACGGCACAGATAGTCGTTTACCTAGTGAATACGACATTTCTCATGTGGTACGCCAAGGCGTTAATGACCTTGCGATTGTGGTGTGTCGTTATTCGGCACAAAGCCATATTGAAGATCAAGATCAATGGTGGATGGCAGGGTTGCATCGAGAAGTGTTTGTTCGATCACAGGCTCACATCGCAATTGACGATGTATCTGTAGTGGCCGGAGTTTCAAAATCTGGTGCGGGCACATTGAGTATCGATGTGAAAGTTGCTGTTCCCGTTGATCAAAAACTTTCCCGCGGTTGGATGATTGTGGCTCAACTTGAAACGATGGACGGAAAGAAGATCGGCGAGCCACGTTCAACTGAAGTGTCGTGGTTTGACGCTCCCTATGTGTTTGAAGGCCACGTCGCGCGGTTTCGCAATTGGGAGGTGGAAGGCATCTTGTTGTGGAGCGCTGAGAATCCACAGAGATATCGCGTTGTGTGTGAGCTTGTGACGCCAGAAGATGTTGTGGAAGAAGCTATTTCGGTCACCACCGGATTTCGCACGGTCCGTATCGTTGGAAATTCGTTATTGATTAACGGTGAGCGAGTGATGATTCGTGGAGTTAACAGGCACGACCATCATCCAGACAAAGGAAAAGCGGTCAGCGTTGACGATATGCGCGCCGACGTGATGTTGATGAAGCAACACAACGTCAATGCTGTGCGATGTTCGCATTATCCCAACGATTCCCGATTCTTAGACATATGTGACGAACTGGGTCTGTATGTGATTGACGAAGCAAACGTGGAAAGCCATGCGTGGAATACCAGTTTGTGCCACGACCCGATGTATCGAGATACATGGATGTCTCGTATCACTCGCATGGTGGAGCGCGACCGCAACCACCCCAGCATCATCGCGTGGTCGTTAGGGAATGAAGCAGGGTATGGCGCGGTGCACGATGCTGCGGCACAGTGGATTCGCGGCGTTGACCCCACACGTCCAATTCAGTATGAAGGCGCAGTGTTTCATGCCGGATGGGAGACAGGTGGAATGGCCGCCAGCGACATTGTGTGTCCGATGTATGCCACCATCGATTCCATTGTTGACTACGGCAAGAACAGTGCCGGAAAGCGTCCGCTCATTCTGTGCGAGTACAGCCACGCCATGGGAAATTCGAATGGCTCCTTATCTGACTATTGGAATGCATTTGAAACCACACCAGGTCTACAAGGCGGGTTTGTGTGGGAATGGAAAGATCACGGAATCACACAGCGTCTGGCCAATGGAAAGAAGCGGTTCGCATACGGCGGGCAATTTGGTGACACACCGAACGATGGAAATTTTGTCGCCGACGGGCTGGTGCATGCAGATCTCACGCCTCATCCAGCAATGCGTGAGTTGGCATGGGTACATCGCCCCGTGTGGGTAAGGCGTGGCGGCACGAAAGCAAAGCCAGTGCTTGTGATTCAGAATCGCCAGTGGTTCAGCACTCTTGACAACTACAACGCAACATGGGAACTAATAGTTGATGGCGTTGTCACAAAGACTGGAGTATTGAAAGTTCCGGCGACTGCACCGCACTCACGTGTCACTGTTGCTGTGCCCACGAGTGTTCCGGTAACTGCGCGTGAAGCGTTCTTGTCGGTGACGTGGTCGCTGAAAACGGCCACTCAATGGGCCCCGCGCGGTCATGTGGTGGCATGGGATCAAGTAGCGCTTCGAGTCGCGACACCAGCACGTGTTGAAGTCACGAAGAAGTCAGTGCCGTCGGTGTTTGTATCGCCGAGAGTGACGGTGTGGAGAGCCGCACTAGACAACGACGGCTTCAAGATGATGCCTCATTTATGGAATGGGTTTGGAAAATCATTAGAGCGATGGCTGCAACAGGGAATTGCAACAGACGATGCCGATGTGTTGCAGAGCTCGACGTCTCAACAAGAACGCACTGACGGATCTATTCGTTTCGAACACACGGTGGTGGTGCCAGATGAATTGGCAGACCTTCCTCGCATTGGCGCAACATTTGATGTGCCCGCGCGATTCACGCATCTCCGTTACTACGGGCGAGGTCCACACGAGAACTATCCAGACAGAAACGCATCTGCAATGGTGGGTGTCTGGGAAGGCGCTCCAGACGAATTGCCATATCTCGTGCCACAAGAATTCGGATTACGCACCGACTGTCGTTGGATGGAAGTGATTGACCCTAAAACGGGTGATGTTCTTCGAATTGATGCTGATGGTTGCTTGTTGCATATGAGTGCAACACATCATGCGGCGCGAGATTTGTTCGCAGCCAACGATGTCACCGAACTGCGTAGAAATCGTGCGCTCACCATTCATCTCGACATTGCGCACCGTGGTCTCGGCACTGCAAGTTGTGGTCCAGACACTCTGGAGAAATACCGCATCGCGCCAGGCGTGTATCGCTTTGCGTATGTGGTATCGCAGCGCTAATCAAGTCTGCACGCAGCACCAACAGGGCTGACGCGCCAACCATCAATGGCGACACCTGGTTGGCACATGGCAACAACGCATCCGCCAAAACCGCCACCCGTCATGCGCGCACCAAAGACTCCTGGTGTTTCACAGAGTTGGTTGACCACTGCATCCATCTGCGGAGTGGACACTTCGAAATCTCGCGACAAGCTTTCGTGGCTGTCGCGCATGAGGCGCCCAGCTTCTACGTAGTCTCCTTGTGAGAGCACGTCTGCAAAATCAAGAACGCGTTGATTTTCTGTGATGACATGTCGCGCACGACGCGCCACCATGGGGGTCTCAATGCTGTTTACATTCGCTAATAAAGCGTGACGAAGTGGACCGATGGCATCTTCTGCATCGGCGCATTCGCGAACTCGATCTGTGTATTCAGAACCTTCCAAGGTGCGATGCGCAATGAACTGCACCACGAATTCCACATCGGTGGGAATCTCAACGTGCGTGATGCCAAGTGTGGCGCAATCAATCAATGTGCCGTGACCCTCACGTGCAGATGCAATACACAGTTGGTCCATGATTCCGGTAGGCACTCCCGTTGCTATGCGCTCGGCCTGCTGCATCAATAACGCGAGGCTGGTGGGGGAGATGGTGTCGTTTAATGCATAAGCAACGGCTAACTCCAACGCTGCACTGGAGGACAGTCCGGCTCCAACAGGCACGGTGGTGGACACAGAGCCAGTGATTCCGTGGAGTGGGTTCACCACGGAGGAAACCGCAGACACGTAGCGTCCCCACGATGGTTGCATATCGGCGTCAAATGGAGCGCCAATTGCGACGCGAACAATTCCATCAACATCGTTTGATGTGAGAGTGATGGCGTTGTCGCTGATGATGCCCTCCACAGTGGTCCATCTATTGATGGCCATGGGAAACACGAGTCCACCTGTGTAGTCGGTGTGATCTCCAATGAGATTCACACGTCCTGGTGCACGAGTTTTCATTCAGCTAGGGCCTTGCGTAGGCGTGCTGCAATGTCTGCAGGGTCAACAGGGTTGAAGTATTCGCCAGTTGCCACTTCAACGCCTGCGATGTAGCGCGGAACACGGTGTGCACGCCACGGTGACACCACTTCCAAGTTGAGCCATGCGTCCGGCCACTCATGTGCTGTGTGCGGTGATTGATTCCACCACATCATGTATGGCGCTGGCTCTTCAAACAATGTGTTGAACGCAGAGAAAGTCGAGTTGAGGGCGCGCGCCAGAGATTGCATGTTGTTGTGCGATAGCGACGGTAAATCTGGAACACGTTCAATTGGTGCAAGCCGCAATGACACGGGATAAATGGCTGCATATTCGGCCCACAACCTCCACCCGCTGTGTTCGAAGACCAATCGGTCACCTGGGTTGTCATCAGGAGTCCACTGATTGCGAAGCTGTGTGGCAATTCGTGCTGGCACATGATCAAATGCGTAGATCTGTCCGTGAGGATGTGAGATGGTGGCGCCAATTTCTGCACCAGAGTTTTCGAAAATCACTACGGATTCGCCACCAGGCAACTGACGAAGTGCGGTGGTGCGTTGTGCCCAGGTTTCCACTAACTCGGTGATGTTCTCAACGCTCAACGTTGCAAGTGACGCATCATGCTGTGGCGAATACAGCACCACCTCGCAGTAACCCGCTTCTAATGCTGGCCATCGATTTGGAAACACGCGCACGGTGTATGGCTCTGGTGCTTCTAATCCACCAACACAAAATGGACAACCATCTGTTGGGAGATTGGGGCGGTGCTGGCGGTCGGCAACTATGTGCACCACTGCGTTGGTGTGTGGATCAATGCGAATCTCGCGCGTCATCAGCGATCCACTTTCTCAATGCGAAGAAGGAATGAGGATTCGGGGAGCAGCGACGGCATAGGGAGACCAGCATGTGCCAGCATGCTGCCTGACGCCACGGTTGGTGAGTCGCTGACCCACTGTGGCAGTTCTCGATGTAAAGCCCAACGGGGTGTTCCCAACTGCACAACGCTCACTTTCACCGCGTCGGTGTGGCTAAACATGGGGAAGCGCAACGGAGCAGAATGATTACTCGGCCCGCTACGAAGGCGACTCACGGCAAAGATGCCTTCGGTGTCTGAGTGCACTCCGCGAATGTCAATTGTGGAATCAGGGTGGTCGAGACGAACAAATTGTTGTGAATGAATGAAATCGCGCTGACTCTTGTAGAACTCAATGGCCGAACGCAGACCGTTCTTTTCTTTGTCTGACAGAGTCAACAAATTCCATTCAACGCCGAGCCATCCAAACAATGCCGTGGCGGCACGGAACGACAACGCATGTTTACGACCTGTGGTGTGGCAGGTAGGTGAACCAATGTGACTCCCCAGCATCTCTGGCGGAATGAATGTGGTGAGACCTTTTTGGATCTCCAGACGATCTAACGCATCGATGGAGTCACTGGCCCAAAAACGTTGCACCCATTGGGCGACTCTCATGTCAATGCGTCCGCCGCCAGATGCACACGATTCAAACTGCACTCCCGGATGTTTGTTGGTGAGCCGTTCCAGCAATGCGTAGAAGCCATGAGTTTGTTGATGCGATGCACCACCAACAAGCGGACGATTGTGATCCCACTTCACATATGCAATGTCGTAAGCAGACAACAGAGAATCAATCTTGTTGAACAAGTAATCACGAACATCGGGACGCGACATGTCTAAGACCAGTTGGTGACGACCCAAGATGGGATTGGCGATGGTTCCGTCCAGTGCCCACTCGGGATGAGTGCGATACAAGTCGCTATTGGGGTTCACCATTTCGGGTTCGAACCACAAACCAAAGTCCATGCCAAGCGATGTCACGTGCGAAATCAATGGCTCTAATCCCTGCGGCCACACCGATTCGTCAACCCACCAATCGCCAAGACCGGCGGTGTCGTTACGCCGGCCGTGAAACCAACCGTCGTCCAAGACAAAACGCTCGACACCAACATCGGCTGCTGCAGTGGCAAGCTCTGTCAACGTTGCAAGATCATGGTTGAAGTACACCGCTTCCCATGTGTTCAACACAACGGGTCGATGAATGTATGTCTGTTGATCACGAAGATATTCATGGAAATTCTGTGAGCATCTGCTGAGACCTTGTGATGAATACGAAACAATCACCGTTGGTGCAGAGTATTTATCTCCGGGCGGAACGATGACTTCACCAGGTTGCAGTAATTCGCCAAGTTGCACCGTTTTGCGAGTGTCGGTGATGCTGTCACATGTGATGTGAAAGTTCCCGCTCCACGCAAGATGCATGCCCCACACGTCGCCGTGTTGTTCGCTATATCCGGGAGTTCCAACGAAAACCACGCCAAGTTGTTCATGCGAGGTGCGGCCAGTGCGATTTTCAATACTGATGCGAGAACGTTCCCATGTGGTGCGTTGTTGCACCGCTTCCATGGCGTGACGTCCACCAAGCGTGAGAACTTCTGACGCATGACTTCCCACAGGAATACTGATATGCGCACAAATGATGTTCAAGACACTGTTTGTTGTGTTCTGCACCGAAAGAGCAACTGTAAAGACGTTGGACTCTTTCAGAGACAGAATGACCTCAACAGAAATGTTGTTCAGCGCGTCATGAAGGATGCAGCACGTTTCGTCAATCTCGCGGTCCCACGATGTCTCCTGCAGGCGAAGGTCAAGAGGGAGAATTCGGCCGGCACTCCACACTTCGAGACCCGGCGTGCCTGCCCAACCCTGTGATGGCAAGGGGACAAGCGCAGGAGTGATCTCGAGGTCGAGACCGCCTCCCACGACGCCGCGAGACAAAAAGGCGGTGTCAATTCGAAAGGTGTCGTACTCATCTGCAGTGCACAGTGATGGGCCGATATATGGGATGAACACAATCCCGTTGCGCGCAGCAACCACAACACTGGTTGTCTCATTCCAGAGATGGTCAATGACCCGAATGTCGCTGCTCATGCGGCTTCATTCTGTCAGTCCACCAGCCCCGCCCGACAGGGCTGCGACGGGGGATGGCGCGAGAAAGACAGACCCGTGTGCTAACAACGAGGAAAACGTCCCCTATATAGAGGTATCCCATGTCCCATCGTTTTCGCACCGTTGCAGCCCTCACTCTTGCCGCCATTTTTGCTGTTTCTGCCTGTGGTGGCGGCGACGCCGTCGACAATGTGGACTCCTACACCAAGAGGTTGTCCTGGGGGGAGTGCACGGGCAAAGACGCACCATCAGACCCTTACGAATGCGCCACGGTCACAGTTCCAGTGGATTATCGCAACGCAGATGGCGACACCATGAAAATTGCACTGGTGCGTTTACCGGCATCCGAAGGCACTACGAAAGGCATCATCCTCACCAACCCCGGTGGGCCCGGTGCTTCTGGAATCGAATTCATTTCGTGGACTGGTCGTGACTTGGCTGAATCGTTGAGTCTTCAAAAATTCGACATTGTCGGTTTCGATCCACGTGGTGTTGGAAAGTCTGGCGGCGTTCGATGCATGACAGATAAGGAACTAGATAACTACTTGTATCTGGATTCCACACCGGATACCCCAGAAGAAAAGAAATTGGACGAAGAGTCAGACAAGTTCGACAATGCATGCACCGACAAGTACGGAACCAAACTGCAGAACTATTCCACCGAATACACCGCTCGCGACATGGACATCATCCGGGCCAGCATGGGATTCGAAAAGACCCATTACCTCGGGATTTCTTACGGCACGTATTTAGGTGCGGTGTATGCAACGTTGTTCCCTGATCGTGTTGCTTCAATGTTCCTAGACAGTGCATTTGATCCCCAGGGCGATTCTTTAGAGCAGGAATACACCACGCAAGCTGTTGGTTTTGAAAAAGCGTTCAAGAATTGGATCACATGGTGTGAATCCAACGAAGAAGACTGTGCTTTCCACTCCGAAGATGTGAAACAGGCGTGGACAGACTTGTACGACCAGTTAGATAAAGAGTCGTTGGTTGTTGACGGCAGAGATGTCAATCATCGAGTGCTCAATGTTGCAACCAAGTCGGCGTTGTATGCAGAGTCTCAATGGGGCCAGCTTGCTCGTGCGTTATTGAATGCGCAGCAAGGGAAAGGCGCGGGGTTGTTGGAGCTTGCCGATAATTACAACGACCGCAATGAAGACGGCACATACTCATCACAAAATGATGCGTTCTATGTCATTGACTGTGCGAGTGGAATGGGTCGAAGGAATCCTGATAACCCTGAAGAATTTGTGAAGAAGCTGAAGAAAGTTGCTCCGTGGTACTACCGCGAATTGGAAGTAGATGACTTCACTGGCGATACATGTGAAGAAGGCTTTGGTACTCCGAAACTGCAAGAAATCTCATATTCCGGTACTGCACCCATTGTGGTGCTGGGCGGTAAGAACGACCCAGCAACTCCGTTCCGCTGGGCCGAAGAGATGGCTGCAAGTCTCGGTGAAAGCGCACGTTTGCTTGCATTCAGTGGTGAAGGCCACAGCCAAATATTGGTCTCTGAATGTGTGGACACCATTGCTGGAGCGTTGTTCAACAGCGGGACACTTCCTGCAAAAGGAAAAGTGTGTCAACCAGATCAGCCAATGGAAGAGCCTTCGTGGTGGTCAGACACTGTTTCCATTGTTGGCACTGAAGTAGATGCAGAAGTATTTAACAATTATTTCGGGCTGAAAGACACCAAGGCGTATGCGCAGTACTTCGCAGTACAAGGTTCAGTGGCAAATGTCTTCAAGTCTGTTGCTGCATCGTTAAAGGCAAAAGGACTTCAATATTCCGAAGGTGACGAGACCGACCCGACGAAAGCGGGGCAGTGGTTCCTTGACGGTCTCGATACGAATAAGTTCGTTGGCATTCTCATCACCAGTCAAGAAGAACTCAAGAAATATTCAATGATGGAGCCCGAGGGCATTGTGCCTGCCGATCACTTAGTAGTGGCGGCGTATTACTACCCGTAGCTATGGGTGTGCAGACAGTGTGGACGCATCTGCCCAAAAGGCATGCGTTCCACTACTGATTCGCTCTGGTAGCTGAATAGTGGCAATGGGTCCATCGCTCACATTTAATGCATCGAACACCATGCAGTGGCTCACATCATTCACAACATCCATGGTGAATGTGACGAGGTAGCCGTCATCTTCGCTGCGCTGCACCGGTTTTGGTGCAAACACCGTTTCACTGGCATAGACACCAGTGGGCAGTTTGTATCGCTCTTCGCTACCGGTTTGCACGTTGTGCTTGATGATGCCTTCAAAACCAAACCATCCTTCGGCGGGAATGGTGCTGTATGTCCACTGATATTGATGACCGCCGAAACGACCATTGATCATGCCGAACTCTGTCACGGTGTCAGACAACGGGCCCTCATTGACTTGGCCAGTACGCATGTTGAGGCGCCAGCGGTAGGGCTTGCTTTGTAACGCATACAGATCAAGGAAGCGGAACAAACGCTGATCCATGGTTGCATCGGGCGGGAGCGATGGTGATGGGTCGAACTGGAAGTATCCGTCCACAACAATCTCGTCGCCGTCTTCGTATGCATTAATCCAATGCAGAACATATGTTGCGTCGCATTCAAACCACTTGATGTCATTTTCATTTCCGTAACGCGGAATGACGCCTAGTCGCGTTGGCATGTCTCGATGAAAATTGGTGGCGTAGATGCCTTTAGCAATGAGATCTTCATTCCAGAACAACGGGCAGTCATTCAAGATGGAGTAGTTCTTCGTGAACGTCATGTCGTGCGGAAGACGTGGCCCGGGCAATGGCACTGGTGTGTAATGCGCCAGCTCACCAGTTGCGGAAAGCACTCCGTAATGCATGTACGGGTACTCAGTTTGATAATTGAAGAACAGCAACTCGCCAGTTGTTTCGTCCACTTTGGTATGTGCCGAGACGCCGCACTCGGGGAATGTCCCGTTCCATGTTGCGCGTCCTTCGTCTTCCAAGGTGAGCGGATTCATCTGGTACAAATCGCCACATTGATAAAAACTGCTGAGCGCCACGCCGTTATGAACAACAATGTCGGTACTGCTGGCATCTTTCATTCGTGTACGTGCACCCCAACCGTCTTGACGAGGCGACTTCAACGGAGATTCAGCTAAGCCAGACCATTGCGCTTCGCCGGCTTCAAGTTCTGCAGCCAAACCTTCGGTGCGAACAAACCTGTTGCGATACTCAACGTGGCCATCGCGAAATGAAATGGCATGAATCATTCCATCGCCGTCGAATGGGTGGTATCGCTCGCGCGCTGGAACTAGTGGGTTCTCTGTGTTGCGTAAATACACTCCGTTCAAATCCGCTGGAATTTCACCAGCGATGGGCATATCTGTTGCTGTCCACTCACGTGTTTGTGGGCGCCACGCACCAGTGCGATACGGATGTTGATCGTCGCGCGGTAACAGCGATGGCCATTCGTGATTTAACTCAACAGACATAGCGCTCCCTCATGTGTTGTAGCCCAAACTCTATTCGTTATCTGATGTAGTGCAAGCGGTGGAGTACTGTCTTCCCCGTGTCTGAGCGCGTGAATTTGTCGGAACTTTCCGATTCGTTGGCGTGGGTGCTGAAAGAGTTGCATCTAGTGGCGGACGACCACACGGTGGAGCGCCGCCACGTGCAGGTGTTGGGCGAATGGCTTCTGCGATATGGGGCAACACCAGTTCCGGCGACGCGCCCACGAGCACCGCGAGGACCCACAAAATTGCAACAACGTAGCGAACTCACCAACAAAATGGGGGAGTATTTGCTGAACTACCCAGGTTCCACACTTAATGAAGTGGCGGCAGCGTTGAACGTGTCGGTGGCTGAGGCCACCACAGCGTCCCATCCCGTCGATTGGTTACTGCTTGATGAGGCGGAGCTAGATGAACCGGGCCAATTAGTGGAATCGGAAACCACCGCGGCCACGCGCGAGCGCGCAAAAGCTGCACTGCAGGCGGCAAGTTTGCTGGTGTCGCCACTAAGTCACCAGAACTACACGGGATTATTAAAGAGTGGGCGAGTGAAAGGTCCAAGTGTTGCTCGCATTGTTCAGTTGTTCGGTTCATGGACGTCTGCATGTCACGCAGTGGGAGTGTCTAGTGGTGAACCATTGCGCAACAATTACGAGCGCACGTGGACTAAAGATGATCTGTTGGTATTTGTGGAACGTTTCTTGCGTGACACTACGTATCGCGGAGCAAGTCACCAATTCGATGTGTGGCGCGCAAGTATGAATGGCGCAGAAAAGGTTCCTTCATTAGGAACAGTACGCAACATTGTTGGTGGCACGTGGAGCAATATTCGTACCACGGCATTGCGCCGCATGCGTGCGCAATGGCATCACTAATTACGAAGCATCTTCAACAACGCGTAGTTCGATCCAGCGCTTAAATGTTGCGCCGGCATCAAGAACGTAGGGAGCATCGTTAATCCCATTTGGTGGGCCGGATTGCGGTTCAATGCATACATCGCCAAATGGTGCATCGAATCTCACCCAGAAAGGGCAATCGCTGGCTATTTCAACTGTTGTGTTTTCTACGGTGATGCGTGGCCATGCATTGGGTTCCAGAAAACAATCATCAACGTTTCCCTCTGGTACATCGACGCGTTCAGATGTAGTGATTCCAGCGTCGTCTCGTTTCAACATTGCATTGAAAAAGGTGACGGCATGACGTGGTGTGCGAAACCATGGATGCCATCCCAGTTGCATGGGCATTTGGTCTTCAGCAGTGAGTGATAGTTCGCAGCGCAGACGATCAGGGAGAGCTGTAATGGTGTGCGTGCACATTCCGCCGAAGGGCCAATGTTCACCGAGTGATGTGCTCATTGTGAGGGAATTGTTGGTGTGGTGGAGAACGGTCCATTCTTGGTGCATTACCGTTCCATGCAGTGCATGTCCGTTCGTCACTGCAGGCAGTGAATACGTGGTGAAGTTGAATGTGAATGTTGCATCTCGAACGCGACCCGCATATGGAACCATGGGGTACATGCCCCAGTCGTACACCCCTCGTGCAGACGTCACTAACAATTCGCAGCCGTCAACTTCGCATGAAGCAATTCGACCGCCTGCAACCGTGTCGATCGTGGCAACGATTGAGCCATTAGTTATTTCCAGCAACGCCACAATTACGACGATAGTCAGCAGGCGGTCTGTGAGTAGCGTGGAGATGTGCGTGGTCTAGGAACTCTCATCAATACAGGAACAGTTTTGGTGGGTGGAAGTGTCGGCTATTTCATTGGTCATCGCATCCCAGAAAACATCAAGACCATCGTGGTGCAGGTGATTGGCATCGCCACGTTGTTCATGGGAATTGACAACATGATGGACACCCACAATCTGGTGTTTCCACTAGTGGGAGTTGTGCTCGGTGCAATCATTGGTGAACTTCTGAAGATTGAAGAACGCCTTGAAGGTCTTGGCGCATGGTTGAAGCGCAAGTATGCACGCGAGGGCGATGAAGGAACGTTCGTGAAAGGCTTTGTCACTGCCACTCTG
>JBMTEX010000044.1:0-16160 GCA_049433485.1 Ilumatobacteraceae bacterium
ATATGGATGGCCTGTACACGGCAGACCCAAGATCCAATCCAGATGCCACCATCGTGTCTGAAGTTGCGGCAGACGATCCATTGCTCAGTATCTCCACGGCAGGTGCCGGCACAGAACGTGGCAGTGGTGGAATGGCATCCAAATTAGCTGCTGCACGTATTGCGTCATGGTCTGGCGTGACGGCAGTGATTGCTTCTGCGTCGCATCAGAATGCAATATTGGCCGCAAGTCGTAGCGAGAACATTGGAACGCGCTTTCTCCCTCACGATCGTCACTTGTCGGCGAGAAAACTCTGGATAGCCTTCGCAGCCGAGGTTGAAGGCGCCATCGTTGTTGATGCTGGTGCACACACGGCCTTAGTAGAGCGCGGCACCTCGTTGCTTCCTGCTGGCGTTGTGTCCATGAATGGTGAATTTGACAGCGGCGCTGTGGTGAACGTGGTGAATTCACAGGGGGATGTCATCGCGCGTGGCATGACTGCTATGTCTTCTCACATGATTTCAGATGTTGCTGGAAAGCGAACGGCCGAACTCGCGGACACATCGGTGGTGGAAGTGATTCACCGCGATGATTTGGTGTTGTTACGGTCGTAACTGTTACAGCGTGGTGTCAACGTCTGTGTTGCGGCGTGGCAAAAGCGTTGACAAATTCTGCATCTCGGGCACGCGCAACATGATGAGTGCAACTACGTAGATAATGAATCCGCCTATCACACACAGGAACACTTCAGCGATTTGAGACATTCCCGATTTGGGATGTAGTAGCCGTTCGAAAGTCCATACGCCAAGACCCATGAGTGAACTGGCAAATACTGTTCGCCAAAACATGGAAGAAATTCGGCGCCATTGAATCGCTCGATATTTCGAATGAAGCATCCACAACACAACAACCGACGCAACCATGTACGCAATGCCAAAGGAGAGACCAAGACCAAGTACCCCGTGGCGTTTCACTAAAGCGATGGCAAGAACAATATTGAGAACATTTTCAAACAAATTTAAGAAGAAGGGCGTGCGTGTGTCTTCGTGGGCGTAAAAGCCGCGAAGACAAAAGATGTATAACGAGAAGCCAGCAAGGCCAACAGAAAAACCAGCCAGTGCACGCGCTGTGTTATGCGCAGCTTCAGAGTCAAAGTGGCCATGTTCTAACAGCGCACTGATGATGGGATTCGCAAGAACCACCATTGCAATGGATGCAGGGATAGTGAGAATGCTGATCCATCTAATGCCAGCGGTTGTCCATGTGGCAAAACCTTGCTTGTCACCCGCTCTCACTCGACGAACTAGTTCAGGAACGAAGGTTGTTGCAATAGAAATTGCCAGCAATCCATGGGGAAGCATGAAGAAGGTAAATGCTTTGGAGTACGCGTCTTGGTTGCCACTTCCTGGCTCGGCAAGATTTTTAATAACGATGAGGGACACTTGGTTGGTGACCACATAGCCAAAAGTCCATGACGACAGCTTCACCATGGTCCGCACGGCTGGGTGAAAAAAGTTGGGCGTAAACTTGAACGGAATCTCGGCACGCTTCAGAGCGGGAATGAGTACCAGCCCCATGGCCATAATTCCGCCGGTAGCGGACATAGTGAGCAAGAAAAAGAAAGTGTGATCGTTGAGAACGTCGGTGAGATCTGGCGTGCCGTCGCGCGTAAATGGAATGACAAGTAACAACGTAATTGTGACAACATTCGACAGCACCGGTGCCCAAGCAGCAGCGAAAAACTTTCGTCGTGAATTTAGTAATGCAGATCCAATGGCGGTGAGGCCATAAAAGAAGATCTGTACTAAGAACACGCGAGCCATGGCGGTGCCTGCGCGACGGAATTGGTCTGCATCAACCAACGGACTTGGATGAAGTGAGAAGAGTCGAAAGATAATTGGTGCGGCAATTACAGCGAGAACTGTTGCACCAGCCAAGACGATGAGAGATGTGGACACCACTGTTTGAGTCGCCTCTTCATCATTGTCTTCGGCGAACCTTGTGAAAAGGGGTACCAAACTGGCAGCTAGTAGTCCGCCCACCAGTAATTCATAAATTGAATTCGGAGAGTTGTTTGCACCGTCAAAAGCGTCTGCCAGTGCGGTTTGTCCGATAATGACTCCAAAGACCACAACTCGTAAGAGCCCAGTGAGTCGTGACATTGCTGTACCCAGCGCCACCACCAGCGTGTCTTTGAACATGACGGTCAGGTTAGGTGCTGACCGGGGGAGAAGATGTGAGCCTTGTGCCCAATGCCCTCATCTGTGGGCTGCCCTACTAGGTTGGAGGGTCTTATGGCACCACGCTTTGAATCTGTTCAACAAGTTCGCGACGGTCTGAAATCCGTCAATTACCTCGCCGACGACGGCATTGCGGGTGTTGCATTCCTCGCTGATCGTCTCGGGAAGCCAATTTTGGTGGAAGGCCCTGCAGGCACCGGAAAGACCCAGCTTGCAAAGAGTATCGCCGAAATGACTGGTGCTCGTTTGATTCGTCTGCAGTGTTACGAAGGTTTGGACGAATCCAAGGCGCTGTACGAATGGAACTACAAGAAGCAACTTCTTCGAATCCAGGCTGACAAGAGCGCGGATTCATGGAGCGAGATTCATGACGACATCTTCGGTTCTGAATTCCTCTTGACACGTCCCCTTCTTGAAGCCATCACGGCAGAAGATCCCGTGGTTCTGCTGATCGACGAAGTCGACCGCGTCGAGGTAGAGACTGAAGCTTTGTTGCTGGAAATTCTTTCTGAGTATCAGGTGTCTATTCCAGAACTTGGAACCATCACTGCGAAGCAAGTTCCGATGGTGTTCCTCACCTCCAACAACACTCGTGAACTTTCAGAAGCTCTCAAGCGTCGTTGCCTCTTCTTGCACGTTGATTATCCGCAGATGGATCGCGAAAAAGAAATTGTGCTCACCAAAGTGGAGGGCATCTCTGAGATGTTGGCCGATCAGGTGGCACGTATTGTCCGCAGCATCCGCCAACTTGATCTGAAGAAGTCACCATCTGTAAGCGAGACCCTTGACTGGGCCCGCACTCTTGTATTGCTCGGCATCGATCACATCGACGCAGAGCAGGCAAAAGAAACTTTGCACATCCTGTTGAAGTACCAAACCGACATTGCAAAGGCCGTGAAGGAATTGTCCGTCGACTAAGTCGTCGGGTGTCGTCATGCTCGATCTACTGTCCGGTTTCATTGTTGAACTAAGAAACGCGGGACTGCCCGTCAGTCTCACGGAGAACCTCGATGCCATGACGGCTATCTCGCACATTCCTCTGGAAGACCGCGAGGCATTCAAATACGCACTTGGTGCAACGTTGGTGAAGAACCACGCACACTGGCGCTCTTTTGAAACGGTATTCGAGGTCTACTTCAGTCTTCGTGGTCCTGAGTACAACATCACTGATGGCGACGGTGAGGGAAGTATCGACGACTTCCTTCGACAAATGCAAGACGCCCAAATGAAGGGCGAAGGCAACGGCGGCGCCGGAGGAATGGATCAACTGACGCCAGAAGAGTTAATGCAGATTCTTATGAACGCATTAATGAACGGCGACCAAGCCATGATGCGCGCACTCGCTCGTCAGGCGGTGCAGCGCTTTGCAGGAATGGAACCGGGCCGCCCTGTGGGTGGCACCTACTACTTGTATCGCACGTTACGCAATCTTGATCTTGATGGCATGCTCGACAAGTTGATGGAGGCCAGTCGTCAAGAGGTTGGTGGCGAACTTACGAAGTTGGAAGACCGCTTAGAGCGCGATGAGTTCAATCACCGAATTGAGCAATTCAAGCAAGAGGTGGAGGCAGAAATTCGTCGTCGTTTGGTGGCAGACCGCGGTGCTGAAGCTATGGCCAAGACATTGCGTAAGCCGCTACCAGAAGATGTTGAGTTCATGCATGCCAGTCGTGATGAAATGCAGAACTTGAAGAAGGCGTTGCAGCCTCTTACTCGAAAGTTGGCAGCGAAATTGGCGCGCAAGCGTCGACACGGCCGCAAAGGCCCACTTGACTTCCGCAACACGGTGCGACACAGCCTCGCCTACGGCGGTGTGCCTGCAGAACCTAAATTCAAATATCCACGTCCATCCAAGCCTGAGTTAATTGTTGTTGCAGATATTTCTGGGTCGGTCGCGGCATTTGCGCGTTTCACGTTGATGTTGGTGTACGCGTTATCAAATCAGTTCTCAAAAGTGCGCGCTTTTGTGTTTATTGATGGCATTGACGAGGTCACGGACTTCTTCAAGAAGACCGAAGATGTGTCTGAAGCCATCCAACGCATCAACACCGAAGCCGACGTTATTTGGGTGGACGGTCACTCGGATTATGGTCACGCATTTGAAGTGTTCTGGGAAAAATGGGGCAAGGAAATTAACCCCAAATCAAGTGTCATTCTTCTTGGCGATGCCCGCAACAACTATCACGCGTCGCAAGCATGGGTGGTGAAGGAAATGAAGCAGAAGGCTCGCAAGGTGTACTGGTTAAACCCAGAACCACGATCGTACTGGAACACCGGTGACTCAATTGTGGGTGAATACGGAACGCACACCGATGGTGTTTTTGAGTGCCGTAACCTTCGCCAACTTGAAGCCTTCGTTGAGAAGCTGGCCTGATTTCTTGTGACCATGACGCGTCTTGTGCTGGTGCGGCACGGGGAATCACGTGCAACAGTGGAACGTTTTCTTGGTGGTCCTCGTACATGTACTGGTCTGACCAATTTTGGTCGCGCTCAGGCCACCGCATTGAGGGATCGTCTTGTGAGTGGTCACGATGTTGCGGCTACTGCTTTGTACGCCAGCAATTTTCCGCGTGCAATTGAAACGGCCAACATAGTTGCTCCGGCTATTGGTTCTCTGCCGCTCACTGTTGATGCAGGGTGGGGAGAACACGATCCGGGTCCAGATTGCGATGGCATGCCCTATCTGGAATTTGTGGAACGTTTCGGCACACCGAAGTGGGACGACCTGCATGCAAACGTCTTTCCAGGCGGAGAAACGGTCGCACAATTTCAAGAGCGAGTAATCGAGACACTGCGCCGCACAGTTCGCAACAACGAAGGTGGAACGGTGCTGGTCTCATGCCATGGGGGCGTCATTGACACCGTGCTGCGTCATACGTTGCAGATGCATCCCGTTGGCAAGTTTGAACTCTCCACCACCAATACGTCGCTGACTGAACTTCAACATATTCAGGGCAGTAAGTGGAAGTTGATTCGTTATAACGATGCAGCGCATCTTTCTGGTCTCGTACGCCCCGAATCTCAAGGTTCGTAGTTGTGTCGCTTCCAATCGTCATTGTCGGCGGTGGAACAGCTGGAAGTACTGTTGCGCTTCAACTTGCAAGTAGCACCACACGCCCAATTGTCGTCTGTGAACCAGGTGGCATCTCGTTGTGGGACGACGACTCTCGCTTCTTTCACGCCTTGAGTGATACCAGTCTCGTCACTCATGAGTTGGTGAATGTGCTGGGTCGTCCGTACAGCTATGTGCAACCACGCGCGATGGGTGGTGGCAGTGCAATCAACGGGATGCTGCTCACAGGGGATGAACCTGCATATGTCGCCGGATTAACTTCGCTGCCCACAGTGAACGATATTGGCGATGTGTCTCGCGCCTTGCTGATATCGGGTGGTCGAATAAGCAGACTGTGGTGGAACAACGGCCGATGGAATCCGGGTCGCGCGTTATTGCACCTAGTTGACGAGGGGCGAGTGGAGTTGATGCCATCAACAGTTACTCGTGTAATTGTTGAAGACGATTATGTGGTGGGCGTGGAAGTAGCCGACAAGTTTCTTGACACAGATTGCGTCGTTTTGGCGGCTGGGGCCATTGCATCGCCAAAGTTGTTGCTGAACTCAGGCATGCGGGAGTTGAATACAAAGATTGGCGATGGGTTACAGGACCATCCGTCTGTGTCGTTTGTTATCGAGCGACAGACTCACAATATTGGCAGTTTTGATGCTGCCGTTGTTCGCGACGTTCATCTTCCAAGTGATGTCATTGGTCTTGAAGTGGCATATGAGCGTTGCGATGCAGGTAGTGATGCCACTGCACTTGTTTCCGTGATGTTGATGAATCCTGACTCCCGCGGATCTGTGACGTCCTCTGGAGAGAGCGTGCTTGTTGATCTGGGACTTCTTGGGACGAAGCGAGATAAAGATGCAATGCGTGACTTGGTGCGCGAGACGGCGAGCGTTTTGGCTGGTGAACCGTTCTCTCAAGTGGTTCAGAGAATTGTGGCTGGTTCCCGCGGAACATCGCTGAGTGACCTACTGAAGATGCCTGACAGCAGTCTTGATGCATGGATCAATTCCGAAGTTCAACCTGTGTCTCATGTATCTAGTTCTTTATCGTCAGCCATTGACGCGCAGGGCAATCTGAATGGTGTGAGCGGGCTGATTGTGGCTGACGCATCTGTTTTGCCTCATGTTCCGCACCAGACACCTGCTGCGGCTGTCACAATGGAAGCACGACGTATCGGTCAACTCTTGGGGGAGAAATTGGCATGAGTTACACACTTGGCTTGCACGAAATTGCAGATGGCACGCATGCCTATTTGCAGCCAGATGGTGGTTGGGGCTGGTCGAACGCTGGCTTAGTTGTGGGCGATGGCGCGTCGCTCTTAGTGGACACGTTGTTTGATTTAAAGATCACACAACGAATGTTGGATTCGATGGCACCACATACCCGCGCCGCAGCAATCTCTACGGTGGTGAATACCCATGCCAACGGTGATCACTGCTATGGAAATCAGTTGGTGAAGACGGCCGAAATCATCGCCTCGGAGGCAACTGCGCACGAAATGTCTGAAGTGCCTCCGGCGATGTTGGCTGCATTGAACAAAGCACCAGGAGAAGTAGGTGATCTGTTCAGGCACTTCTTCGGCGAGTTTGAATTTGACGGCATTGAATCGGTTCTACCAACGCGAACATTTACTGGCCGATATGAATTCGAAGTAGGTGGGCGAAGCGTAGAATTGGTGGAAGTGGGTCCGGCGCATACCCAAGGCGACACGTTGGTATTTGTTCCGGATGCAAAAACTGTCTACACCGGCGACATTTTGTTTATTGGCGGAACACCTGTTGTGTGGGTTGGTCCATTAGACAATTGGATTGCCGCGTGTGACCTTATTTGTGCATCCGACGTTGACCACATTGTTCCTGGCCATGGTCCACTCACCGATAAAGCTGGTGTTGTTGCTATTCGTGATTACCTCGTGTTTGTGCAAAGTCAAGCTACAGAGAGATACCACGGCGGTATGGACGCTTGGGATGCTGCCAGAGATATTGCTCTGAATGGTTTTGCTGAGTGGGGAGAGTTCGGGCGTTTAGCGGTCAATGTTGACACGGTGTATCGCACGCTTGATGCGGGACATAAGAGCCCAGACGTTGTGGAACAGTTCAGGCGGATGTTTGCTCTGGAGCAGGCTCACTAGTGCCCTCTCGCAGTTTTCTCGCAATCACAACTGCCCAGCCAGCACATGCAACAAAACTGAAGAAGAACCACTGCATTGCATAGGAGAAGTGAGGGCCTTCGTCTACTTCTGGAAATGGAACTGGCATTGGCCATGGGGCGTTTGTCGACGGTGATTCTTTAATCAATTGCACATAGAAAGCGGTGTTGATGTTCAAATCAATTGCGTGTTTTATTCTTTGAAGATCGAAACGTTGAAACTCTGTCGTGCCCTTGTTGGACGAATCAATTGCGCCCAGAACACCACGGGTTTGATTGGGACGAACAAAACCAACGATGGACAGTGGTTCTTCGGGAACATAACCTGAGCTCACGGTTAATGGAACAAACCCTCGATTGACGAGAAAGAGCCCGTGGTCTTCTGTTTCGAACGGCACGACAATGTTGTCGCCTGCAACGCCGTCTTGGGAACGGTTGATGATAGAAATTTCAGATGAGGTGATGTATCGCCCAGTTAGCTTCACGCGCCGCCATTCCTGTGTAGCGACTCCGAAGTCTTGTGAAGCAGTGGCAATCTCCATCTGAGTGTTCGCTTCGATAGCAGCATTTCGGGTGCGTCGCTCGTCAAGGCGATTCAATTGCCAGATTCCGAGAAAGATCATGAGAACCGACAATCCTCCGATAGCACAGTGAATCAAAATCCAGCGAGGGGTAAACAGGCGACGCATCAGTTCCAAACGCTAGCGGGGCTGGGAGTACGGTGAACGTCGTGGGACAACGCGAATATTCAGAAGACACCATTGATGCAGAGTTCTGGAAAGAGGTGTTTGGCACAGATGTAACAGCTGGTCCACCAAAACGAATTGGTGAAGGACAAGTGGGCATGAATCTTCGTTATGCGCTTACTAGCTCTGATCCGTCTGTTCCTGCATCGGTTGTAGTGAAGATGGCATCGCCTGATCCCACTAGTCGAGCAACAGGAATTAGTTTGCGCAATTACGAGCGCGAAGTGAAATTCTACAAAGAAATCATTGACACCATCGATGTTCGTTCGCCCAAGTGCTGGTTTGCAGATTGGCATCCTGACGGCGGCGATATTGCAATCGTTCTTGAAGATATGGCGCCATGTGAACAAGGTGATCAAATTCGCGCATGTGGCATCGAGCATGCCCGACTAGCCGTTGATCAGTTAGTGAAAATGCAAGGACCTCGTTGGAATGACGCAACGCTTGCAAATATTGATTGGTTACAACGTCGCGACGCCAACGATGTGGAGAGATTGTCTGGTTTGCTGAACATGGTCAAGCCGGGATTCATGGCCATCTATGCAGACACCATTCGTCATGAAATTGGAGAAGAAGGAGTTGGCTTCATTGACACGATGGCGGCCAACATTGAAGGGTATGTACAAGGCAAGGGGGATGCTTTTTCCGTCACTCATGGAGACTTCCGCCTCGACAACTTGTTGTTCGCCACGGAGGCCGGAGGAGTTCCCTGTGCCGTGGTGGATTGGCAAACGCCTGGCCATGGAAACGGAATGGCCGATCTTGCGTATTTCATTGGTGCGGGTTTATTGCCACACGATCGTCGCCAACATGAATGGGATTTGGTTGATCAATACATCGCGGGTATCGAGTCTTATGGACATTCCGTCGACCATGACTGGGTGAAGTGGCACTATCGCCGCGAAGCAATCTCTGGTGTCATCATGGCTGTTATTGCATCGCAAATTGTTGGTCGTACAGAACGTGGCGACAAGATGTTTGAAGTGATGGCAACTCGCCACATTCTGCAAGGTCTCGACAACGGAGCCCTGTCACTTCTATAAAGAGCGCGTCTCCACAAATTGTTTCACCAGTGCATCGAGTGCTTCTGTGTTGCCGTTGCGCAGAAGTTGTTTTTCGGCATCGTCTTTATTGAGGAGGTCCACTGTGGCGGACCATTCACTCGGGCAGTCTGGAATGAGAACTTGCAGTGCGGCATGAAGAGACGCAACGGGGCTGTTGTCGTACTCAGAAAGAAGAGCCTCAACATCGCGCTTTGAGAGTTTTCTCATAGCAATAGAGGCTAGGTGGCTCCAACTCCGCCCGCTGGAACGTTGTTCACGGTAGCCAGTTATTTTTCCGATACCAACCTCGGTGACTGACCAGAGTTCTCGCCCTTGCTACGGTTCGTAAATGCGCGGGGGCGCGCATATCGAAGGGGGACACATGGCCACGTGGAATTATGCAGAGTTGTGGACAGGGATTGCGAAACGAGATCCTGCTCGAACTGCTCAAATTTTTGGTGATGTCACCTACACATGGGGAGAGTTTCATCAAAGATCTAATGCGTTGTCGTCCGACATGGTGGCCGGTGGTGTTTCACATCAAGGCAAAGTCGCTCAGTACTTGTACAACTGCCCGGAATATCTAGAAACCGTCTTTGGCGCATGGTTAGGTGGGCTCATCCCAGTCAATACCAATTATCGATACGGCCCGGAAGAAATTTTGTATCTCTTTGACAACTCTGATGCTGAAGCTGTTGTGTTTCACGCAACATTTGTGGATTTGTTGAATTCGGTTCGAGACAGATTGCCGCTGGTGAAGCGTTGGTACATGGTTCCCGACGAATCAAATAACACCACTCCAGAGTGGGCCGTCAATTACAACGACATAGTCGCTCGATCCGTGCCAGACGTAGTCCCTGCGCAGCCGTTAAGTGATGATGACTTGCTGTTTCTATACACAGGTGGCACAACGGGAATGCCAAAGGGCGTGATGTGGCGTCAAGAAGATCTCATGACAGTGCTCGGTCGCGGTGGTAATGCAATTTTGCAGGTTCCGGCGGGTGAAACTATGGAGGAAGTCATTAATCGTGTGCAACCAGGCCAACGTGGTCAAGTTGCTCTTATTGCGTGTCCACTCATGCATGGCACAGGTCAGTTCTCTTCGTTCATCAATCTGGCGATGGGTGGTTGCATTGTCACGATGTCGAATCGCAACTTCGATCCAGCAAAGCTTTGGGATGAAGTGGAGAAGCACAAAGTGAACAGCATTGTGATTGTTGGTCAGGCATTTGCTGGCCCCATGCTCGAAACACTTGACGCCAATCCCGGTCGTTGGGATCTATCCTCCGTTATTCAGATGGGATCTTCTGGTGTCATGTGGAGTCAAGAAAACAAAGACGGTCTGTTGAATCACATTCCGCAGATGTTTATCACCGACAGTTTCGGTTCGTCTGAAGCTGTGGGCATGGGAATGTCGGTATCTGCAAAAGGCGCTGCAGCCAAGACTGCTCAATTCGCTCTTGGCCCGAACTGTGTTGTGTTTACAGAAGACGGCAAGCGCGTAGAGCCAGGTAGCGGCGAACGTGGACTTGTTGCTGTTGGCGGCGCCATTCCACTTGGTTACTACAAAGACGAAGTGAAGTCGGCCCAAACCTTCCGCATCTTTGAAGGACGTCGCTGGACAGTTCCAGGTGACTGGGCTGAAGTAAACACCGACGGAACGCTGCATCTTCTTGGACGAGGTTCTGTGTGTATCAATACGGGTGGCGAGAAAGTGTTCCCAGAAGAAGTGGAAGAAGTATTGAAGACGCATGCGTCCGTCCGTGATGCAGTTGCTGTGGGGTTGCCCAACAAGCGGTTTGGTGAAGAGATCTGCGCCGTGGTGGAAGCTGAACCTGGCCACACTCCAGATCTTCAAGAACTGGCAGAGCATGTGAAGTCTCGAATTGCTGCATATAAAGCGCCTCGGCAATTAGTCGTCGTCTCCACTATCGGGCGCGCACCCAATGGCAAAGTGGACTACAAGCGGTTGAAGCAACACGCCATGGACCAACTTGGAGTCGAATAAAGCCTGGCGCTTCAACTTGTTCCAGCGTTAGACTGAGAATTGCATTACGAGAGACCCTTGTGGTCCGGCAACCGGGGTGACAGCCGCACGGTGCCTCCTCATCGCAAGATGGGGGATGTGGTTCTGCTTTGCAGGGCAACAGGTCGCTGTCTCTCCGAAGTGCAAATTCATACGCCACTTGCACGTAGAGGAGGAAACGAATGGTGTCGCAATTCAGACACAACAACAAGCCGTATCCCGCCACTGGTGCATGGATGCCAGGTGACTCTGTAGGGCATCGCCAGTTTCATGTGTTTGCACAAGATCGCCCGTTTTCCTTGGAAGGTGGCGCATCGCTATCAAACGTGACGGTGGCGTATGAAACGTGGGGCACCTTGAATAGCGATTCCTCCAATGCGATTTTGGTGTGTCATGCATGGACGGGCGACAGTCATGTCACGGGGCCGGCACGTGATGGTCATCCCACACCTGGTTGGTGGGAAGGAGTTGTCGGTCGCGGTCACGCAATAGACACAGACAAATATTTTGTTGTTTGCGCAAACGTGCTTGGTGGATGTCAGGGGTCAACTGGGCCGGCGTCGTTGCATCCAGAAGATGGAAAACCGTATGGTTTGCGATTCCCAGTGGTCACAATTCGTGACATGGTGCGCGCGCAAGCATCGTTAGCTGATGCACTTGGAATTCGAGCATGGCGCGCGGTGGTGGGTGGTTCTATGGGTGGAATGCAGGCGCTCGAGTGGGCCATTATGTTTCCGCATCGCGTTCGCGCGTTAGCTGCCATCGCGACCTCTGCCGCTGCGTCTGCACAACAAATTGCGTGGGGCTCAATTGGGCGACGTTCACTTTTGATGGACCCGTGTTACAACAATGGCGATTATTACAACGCCGCCGATGATGAAGGTCCGTGGTACGGATTGTCCGTTGCGCGAATGGTGGCACAAGTGACGTTCAGAACCGATACCCGATTCAACGATCGTTTTGGTCGTGAGCTCAGTGATAGCAATTTGCATGAACATGGCATAGATCTATTCTCTCGATTCAGTGTGGAGGGTTACCTCGACCATCACGGCGACAAATTGGTGCGTCGCTTCGACGCCAACAGTTATCTCTACATTGGCAAGGCCATGGACCTTCATGATGTGGGGCGCTCACGAGGTGGTATCGACCAAGCCTTGGCTCGAATTTCGGCCCCCACGCTCACCCTCAGTATCGACTCGGACATTCTGTATCCGCCGTATCAGCAGGAGTACATCCAGGCGAAGCTTCGCAACGGTGATAGCCGCAATCGGCACGCCGTCATCACGAGCGATGAGGGGCACGATGGGTTCTTGGTGGAGACGGCACACGTCAGTCACCAACTGTCCCAGTTCCTCGATTCCACGCAGTAGCCCCTCACGGGCGGCTGTGGCGTGAGAGACTGAGAGCGATGAATGTCTCATTCGTAGCCTCCAGCATGTCGGTGAATGCTCTTGGTGTTGGTCTCATTGTGCTCGGGCTCATCCTGCTGTTCGTCACTCTTGGTTTCTGGCGTGGCGCGGTGGAAGACCCAGAAGTTCTTGCGCCGTTAGAAGTGATGGCAGATCGCAGTTTTGCCCGCGCAGACGACACCAAGCGTTTGGCATTATTGAATCAAGTTCGCCCCGAGGGTGCTGAGCCAGTAGTGCATTTACTTGCGCCACCAGTTCTGGCACGCGAGCCACTGGCAGAGCCAGAGCGTCCATTTCGCGACCCATTCGACCATTCAGATGATGCGGTGGACGTTGTGCCGCCAGCAACTTCAATAATTGATCCACTGTTGAGCCAAAAGAACGAGGAGTACTAAATGGCTGCGTTTGACCCACAAGAAATGATTGCGCGTTTTCGCGACCGTGCGGCAGCTGTTCGCAAGCGTCCACTTCCTCCAGTTGCTGGTGAAGAGCGTCAACTTTTTATTGCGCAGGCAGAGATTGATTTTCGTGACTTCGCCATCATTGGTGATGCAGAGGCAACGTTAGAGAACGGAATCTTGACGTTGCGAATTGATCTCAATCCACCGCAGAAGTGAATCGAGCGTCAACAGCGGGTCAGTCGCTGCGTGAACGTGATGATATTCATGTCATTGCTGCCATTACGGCTGTCGTTGCGTGGGGTGTTGGTCCAATTCTGAACAAAGCAATGTCGGTGGATACGCCTGCAATTGTGTTTTATCGCATGTTGATTGGCGCACCGATGATGGTTCTTGTTGCCATGAGAACGGGTGGGGGATTGTCGCGCGACCTCATGAAAAAGACAGCACTTCCGGGAATGCTGTTTGCGTTGTCATTTTTGAGTGGGTTCGCCTCCATCAAGATGACGTCAATCGCTAATGCAACGCTCATCACCACCATTCAGCCAATTCTTGTGCTGTTTGTCGCTCCAAAACTCTTTGGAGAAAACCTGCGAGCACGCCAATTGGGTTATTCAGCATGTTCAATGGCCGGAGTACTTCTCGTTGTGCTGGCCGCCGCATCAACTAGTGGCGCAAAGTTAAGTGGCGACTTGATGGCGCTCTTGAACGTTGTGATCTGGACAATGTATTTCGTGTTGTCAAAGAAGCGCCGAATAGCTGGTGTGCATTCGTGGTCGTACCTAGCTGCGGTGTTTGTGTGGAGCTCCATTCTCATTCTTCCGTTCGGTGCAATTGCCTCGAATGATTTGGGTGCAATGAAGGCGTCGGATTGGGTGTACATCGTCGCCATGGCTATTGGGCCAGGTCTTGTTGGGCACGGACTTATGACATGGGCACAAAGTCATGTGGATGTGACGTTGGCTTCACTGTTGGGTCTGATGAGTCCAGTTATCTCAACTGTGGGCGCATGGTGGGCTTTCGGGGAGTCGCTGACGCTGTGGCAAATCGTGGGTGCAGTAGTGGTTCTCGGATTCTTGGCTCTTTTGGTGGGGGAGCAACGTTCCTCTGCGGAGGCAGCTACCGCACACGAGGTGTAGCCCTGTTGCGACCTCGCGATGCCTCGCTAGGCTGAGGGGTACATACGCGGATGTGGCTCAGTTGGTAGAGCATCACCTTGCCAAGGTGAGGGTCGCGAGTTCGAATCTCGTCATCCGCTCCATTTCATACAAAGGCTCCCAGAAATGGGAGCCTTTGTCGTACGGGGGCTGTGGATAAACTCGCTCGGGTGACACGTGACATGAACGAACCCGTCCTTCTCTTTGCTGGACCTAAAGGAAGTTCAGATGAGCGTGCAGGCCGCCTCTTTGCCCAGGCGTTCGATAGTCCCGAAATCTTGCCTCTTCGTTCACTCGAACAGGTGGTGTCGACGGTGGATTCCACTGTTGGCTGTCTGGGAATCATTCCATTGGAAGACTCCCTTCATGGCGAGTTCACCCAAGCCGTTGGTCGCTTGCTATTCAACACCACGAATACTTGTATCACTCGTACGTTGGTGTTGTCTGAGCGCATCTGGGTGCAAACCTTGGACCCCTCTAAACCGCCGATGGTGGCCCACTCGCATTCATCCATCCTGGAACGGTTTGCGCCAGTTCTGGACGAGCTTGGAATTGTTGGCGTGTCAACACCTAATACAACGGAAGCGTGTCGCATTGTGGCGGCTCAAGGAAACCCTCTTCACGTTGCGCTGGCACCAGATGTGGTGGCCGCTGAATACTCGTTGGTTCATCACGGTTTGATGGCAACGTCTGCTGTAGACGTAAACACCCGCTATGGCTTATTGGGTCGAGGAATTCCAGAGCCGTTGGAGGGAGTTGAAACGTTGGCGCTCATTTGTCCGTTGGAAGATCGCGTGGGAACACTCGCACGCATCATGGATATTTTCCGATTGAACGGCGTGAACTTGGTGAGTTTGCGCAGTATCAATGTGGGGGACCAGAACCCGCACATGTTCTTGGTGGAGTTTGCTGGTCACCCCGTGGACGATGCAGTAGCTGCGGCTGTTGTTGAACTATTCCAGCACGACGTGTTCTTGAAGATTGTTGGTGTCTGTACGCCGGCATCTCTTGCGATTGAAGATCATCCTGTTCGCACTGTCCCAGCCATTTTGTCGAACGTTGACGAGTATCAGTCATGGATTGACACTCACTCGGCCGGCAGGCTGCAGTGACCGCGCAGAAAAAGGCCATTGCGTACCTAGGCCCAGAAGGCAGTTTCTGCCATCAAGCAGCTCTAATGTTGAAGACATCAACTGATGATCTTGTTCCCATGAAAGACGTGAAGTCTGTAGTGGCAGCGGTGGAGCGTGGGGAAGTAGAACACGGCCTTGTACCAGTGGAGAACTCAGTTGAAGGTGAAGTGACATCCACGATTCACGAGATTGTGTTCAACACCTCGCAGGTCGTGGTTCGAGAAGAAGTTGTCGTTCCTGTGAGCTTTCATGCGTTCGTCAATTCGTCTTCTGCATCTCCAACAGTTGCGGTGAGTCATCCGTTCGCTCTTGCTCAGTGTCAGAAATTCATTGCTCGCTCATCGCTGTCCACCAAGACTTCAGATTCAACAAGTGCGGCGTGTCGTGATTTGGCGCAGAATCCAGACACTTCTGTTGTGGCATTAGGGTCGCCATTGGCTGGCGAAATCTATGGTTTGCACGTCTTCGAAGAAAATGTTGAAGACAACAAATTGGCTCACACAAAGTTCTATTTGTTGAGTCGCTCTCTCCCGCGTCAACGTGAAGAGGTTGATTACCGCACATGGATTGCTCTAGTTCCGCCAGATAATCACACTGGGGTTCTCGCTGAGATTCTCAACATCTTTTCGTCGCGGCAACTTGCAGTGTTTGCTATTTCCTCGCGACCTTTGCGCGCAGAGATCGGCGCATACTGTTTTCTCCTCACCTCCGAAGGTTGGATTGGTGACCAGAAGATGACCGAAGCAATTCAAGAATTAATCAACATTGGCTCCACGCTGCGTGTCATGGGGTCATTCCCGGCATGGAATGGAGCTGG
>JBMTEX010000045.1:0-15929 GCA_049433485.1 Ilumatobacteraceae bacterium
CCGACCTCCCCAGCAAGGGTTTGGCCGTCGATGTAGAGAACGGATTCAAGCCGTCATACGAGCTCACCGAGCGCGGCCGCACGGTAGTAAAAGAACTAAAGGCAGCGATGAAAGGGGCCACCGCGCTTTATCTCGCAACGGACGAAGACCGCGAAGGCGAAGCTATTTCGTGGCACCTGTTGGAACAGCTGAAGCCGAAAATTCCCGTGCACCGCATGGTGTTTCACGAAATCAATGCGAAGTCCATCCGTGAGGCCGTCGAAAATCCTCGAGATCTGGATTATGGCCTTGTTGACGCTGCAGAAGCTCGTCGAATTCTTGACCGTCTATATGGTTACGAAGTGTCGCCAGTGTTGTGGCGTCGCGTAAATCGTGGCTTGTCTGCAGGTCGTGTTCAAAGTCCGGCGCTTCGCCTAGTGGTGGAACGCGAGCGCGACCGCATTGCGTTCCGCGCAGCCGATTACTTCTCATTGGAAGCAGTCACTTCTACGTCGCCATCATTCACAGCAAAACTTGTTGCGGTGAATGGTCAGCGAGTGGCAACTGGAAAAGATTTCTCCGAACTTGGTGTCGCTAACGACGACGTTCTTGTTGTGTCGGCCGCTTTGGGCAACGAATTAGTAAACGGCTTGGCTGGTGTTGACCTTCTTGTTCGCTCAGTTGATGAAAAGCCCTACCGCTCATCACCAAAAGCGCCATTTACCACCAGCACACTGCAACAAGAGGCTGGCCGCAAGCTGCGCTTGTCTGGTCGCCAAGTGATGAGCATTGCGCAGGGCTTGTATGAACGCGGCTTCATCACATATATGCGTACAGACTCCGTCACATTGTCTGATGAAGCAATTGGAGAGATTCGTTCCTACATTCAACGCGACTACGGAAATGACTATGTGTCGCCAAATGGTCCGCGTAAGTATCAGAACAAGGTAAAGAACGCACAAGAAGCTCACGAAGCAATTCGTCCTGCGCTTCCACTTCGCTCACCAGATTCATTAGCCAGCGAGCTGCGCGGTCAAGATCTCACGTTGTACAGACTTATTTGGCAACGCACGCTTGCATCACAAATGGCAGATACTGCCGGTATGACCACAAGCGTTCGTCTTGGTGCAACTGCAGCAAATGCAGACCGCAGTGATTGTGAATTCTCCGCTAGTGGAACCACCATCAAGTTTGCTGGCTACCGCGCCGCATACGAAGAGTCTCGCGACGAAGATGAAACCGAAGGCGATGAAGAGAAGGCACTGCTGTTGCCACCTCTCACCCCTGGAAACAATGTTGCAGTCTCTGAGTACACCTCTACATCGCACTCCACTACTCCACCACCTCGATACACCGAAGCATCGTTAGTGAAAGAACTTGAAGCAAAGGGAATCGGACGTCCGTCTACGTGGGCATCCATCATCTCCACCATGGTGGACCGTGGTCATTACCTATGGAAAAAGGGAACGTCGCTTGTTCCCACATGGACCGCATTCTCTGTTGTGAAGTTGATGGAAAATAACTTCAACTCACTCGTTGACTACGAATTCACTGCGGATCTCGACGCAGATCTCGATGCGATTGCTCGCGGAGAACTGAAGAAAGCTGAATGGCTTCAAGAGTTCTACTTCGGTGGTGAACATGAACCTGGCCTGCGCAACATTGTCACGTCAAATCTGGACACCATTGATGCAGCAGAATTAAACACATTCGTGCTTGGCGTCCACCCAGACACTGGCGAAGAAGTTGTGGTGAAGCCCGGTTTATACGGACCATACGTGCGCAGCGGCGAAAGCACCGCAAGTGTTCCCGACACCATGACGCCAGACGAGTTGACATGCGATATTGCCGTTGCCTTATTAAAGGCACCAAAGGGTGATGTTCCTATTGGCGAGCATGAGGGTTACCCCGTGTTTGTGAAGTCTGGTCGCTACGGCCCATACGTGCAGTGGGGCACCATGGATGAACCACCTGCAGGTTTAGAGAAGCCAAAGATGGCGTCATTGTTCAAGACAATGAACGTAGACCGCATGACATTGAAAGATTGTCTCGACTTGTTATCTCTTCCACGCACCATTGGTGTTGACCCTGCAGATGGTGAAGCCATCACTGCACAAAACGGTCGTTACGGCCCATACGTTGCAAAAGGTAAAGAAAGCCGTTCGCTTCAAACAGAGGAACAACTCCTCACAGTGACACTGGAAGAAGCGCTTGCGTTGTTGGCAACTCCGCGTACGTATGGTCGCGGTCGTGCCGCAGCTAAGCCACCACTTCGCGAGTTTGGAAACGATCCTGTGAGTGGCAAGCCAGTTGTTGGTAAAGAAGGACGCTTTGGCGATTATGTGACCGACGGTGAGACAAACGCTGGTCTCACGCGCGGCGACCGCATGGAAGCAATGACAAACGAACGCGCATACGAGTTATTGCAACTTCGTCGTGAATACATTGAGGCAAACGGCGGGCCAAAGAAGAAGTCGGGCGCTCGTAAAGCTCCGGCGAAGAAGGCCGCTGCTAAAAAAGCACCGGCGAAAAAGAAGGCTCCTGCCAAGAAAGCTGCAGCAAAGAAGAAGGCTGCTCCGAAAGCAGACGACGAGTGACCACTGCGTCCTACATCGTTCTTGAAGGTTTAGAAGGGTGCGGAAAAAGCACGCACACAAAACGCCTTGGCGAACACCTGAATGCAGTCATCACGCGTGAACCAGGTGGAACGCGTATTGGTTCATTACTGCGCACAATTCTTGCCGACACAGAGAATACAGATCTCGATCGACGCACTGAAGCATTGTTGATGGCGGCAGACCGAGCACAGCACATGGCCGAGATCATTCAGCCTGCGCTTACTCGTGGCCAACATGTGGTGAGTGACCGCTCTATTTATTCGACGTTGGCGTATCAGGGTTATGGTCGCCAGTTGGGAACTGAAGATTTATTGAGTATTTCCACATGGGCACTGAACAATCGCTTGCCAGACATGGTTATTTACATTGACGTTCCAACAGACATTCTGAATGAGCGCCTCGCCAAGCGTGACCTTGACCGTTTTGAACGCGAAGGGCCTGAGTTTTTCTCTCGGATCGCACAGGGGTTCACTGAATTACGTGAGGCAGACCCACAGCGTTGGATTGTGATTGACGGCACCATGTCGAAAGACGACGTGGAGACCGCCATTCGCACCGCTGTCCTCGACAGACTTGGTGAGTAGTCTCAACACCGTGGAATCGGTGTGGGATGTAGTGCTTGGTCAAGACCGCGCAGTAGACCATCTCCGTCGTGCAGCCGCCCAACCTGCTCATGCCTATTTGTTTGTTGGCCCAGAAGGTTGTGGCAAAGAGGAAGCCGCTCGCGCATTTGCCGGGGTTCTGCTGTCGCAGACGGACGACCTCTCACATCGCACCAACGACATGGCATGGCGCGGAACCCACCCAGATGTTCATGAGGTGAAACGCGAAGGTGCATCAATTCTGAAAGACCAAGCCGACGAAGTTATTCGCGTGGCATCTATGACCCCTACAGAAGGTGCGCGCAAGGTCATCATCATGCACGAAGTTCACCTCATGCAGCCTGCAGCAATTGTTCGCCTGCTGAAAACTTTGGAAGAGCCTGCTCCTGGCGTTTTCTTCATCATGCTCGCAGAACAAGTAGATGAATCGCTTGTCACCATTGCATCTCGGTGCATCACCATTCACTTCAGCCCATTAGAGAACTCGGTTATTTCTGCAGTCTTGCAACGTGAAGGTATCCCTGCAGAGGCCGCCGATGCTGCGGCTCGATCTGCGCACGGAAGTTTGATACGCGGCCGACTTCTTGCAAATGACAAGCAATTGTCTCATCGCCGCGATTTTTTCGCAAACATTCCAAAGCGAATTGACGGAACCGGAGCCACAGTTGCCGCAATCGTTGATCAGATTCTTGGCCTGATTGACGATTCCACTGAGCCGTTAATGCAACGACACGAACAAGAAATTGCCGATGTGGAAAAGACTCTTGTTCTGATGGGCGTGAAGCGCGGTGGCAAGAAACAATTGGAAGACAAGCACAAGCGCGAAATTCGCCGACATCGAACAGATGAACTACGTGCTGGTCTTGCAGAAATTGCTGGCGTGTACCGGGATGAGTTAATTCACAATTCTCATCTCGTCCACCCGGAGGCGTATACGTCCGCCATTGCACGTCTACACGAAGCGATGCGTCGTTTGTCGTTGAATGTGAACGAAGCAATTTTGTTACGTGATCTCATTTGGTCACTCCCCTCACCCGCGGCAGATGCTGCACTTCAATTTGTTTTAACGGAGAATGCTGAATGAACACTCAGTTGTGGAATCGAATCGCAGTCATCATGGGATTGTTTGTTGGGTTCGCAGGTGTCATGCACTTTGCATCGCCAGATTTCTTCAACGACATTGTTCCGCCATGGCTCCCACCCAGCGAGGCGTTTTGGACGTATATCAGTGGTGTGGCTGAACTGGTGATTGCTTACCTGCTGCTTCGTCCATCAACACGACGTACAGGAGCCATTGCTGCGGTGTGGTTGTACATCGCGGTGTATCCAGCCAACTTGTACATGGCGTGGGATTGGCGCGAAAAATCATTCAGTGATCAGGTGGTGTCGTATGGGCGTCTCCCCTTTCAGTTCCTCTTTATATGGCTGGCGTGGAAGATTGCACAGGCACAAGACGATTCAGATTGGCCGCAGGCGCCCGGTGACGTACCCCTTCGTGGGTGAGCACGAGGTTCGGTCGGTAAAGTTAAAGACCTACCCGCCCAGGTAGCTCAGTCGGTAGAGCAACGCACTCGTAATGCGTAGGTCGTGAGTTCGATTCTCATCTTGGGCTCCAGTCAACTGAATTCAATTACACGAACTCGGCGACTATCGCAGGTTGAGATTAATGCTCAGTCAGCCAACAGAAATCTGTGGCAGCACAATTGTGAGGATTTCTGAGACGCAATCCTCAATAGTCTTGTCACGAGTCTCAATACGGACTTCTGGTTCTACAGGCTCTTCGTACGGTGCGTCAACTCCAGAGAGTCCCTTAAAGGTTCCCTCAGCCACACGCTCATACAGTCCTTTGGTGTCGCGAGCAGCACATTCACCTGCAGTTGTTGCTACATACACTTCAAAAAATTTTGTATTGGAGTCACGATGACGTTTTCGCACCGCGAGGCGGTCTGCAGCAAATGGGCTGATAGCAGTCACAAAAACGATTTGAGCTTGCGCAGCCAGCAGAAGTGCAACTTCGCCAAGTCGTCTCACATTCTCAGACCTGTCATGATCCTCAAACCCGAGATCAGAGTTGAGGCCGTGACGAAGATTGTCGGCGTCAAGCACTGACACGTTCATGCCTCGATCAAAAAGTGCACGCGCAGATGTCATTGCCAAAGTTGACTTGCCTGCCCCAGATAATCCAGTCAGCCACACTGTGGCGCCTTCATGACCGTGCCGAGCGCGATAGTCCTCCGTCGTTACCGACAATTCAGACCAGTGCACTTCATTTGTCATCGCGACCCAAGAATCATTCCGGCAGCAACAGTGGCGCATGTTGCTTCATCAATGAGGATGAACGAACCAGTTCGGCGATTCTCTTCATAACTATCTCTCACGAGTGGTTCGGCAGTTCGAATTGTGACTCGACCGATGCCGTTCATCTCAAGAGTTGTCGCATTCTCATTTCTGTGAAGTGTCGTAATGTCAAGCTCGTAACGAAGATTCGTCACCTTTGCACGAGTTGATTTCGTGGTGTGCTTCAGTGCATAGGTGCGGTTGGTGTCCAGCTGACTTGAAGCATCAAACCAACAAAGCATTGCTTCGTGCTCTTGTGCAACGGTTCCCCTATTGTGCGGTCGACATAACATGTCCCCGCGAGTAATTGACAGATCGTCAGCAACCTCAATCATCACGGACATTCCTGGTGAAGCCTCTTCAATTGGGCCGTCTGCATCTGACACTTGCGTAATTTTTGAAGTGAATCCGCTTGGGAGAACAACGACATCATCCCCAACTCGGAATCGCCCCCCTGCGACAACTCCTGCGTACCCCCGGAAATCATGATGTTCGGCAGTCCTTGGCCGCACCACCATCTGAACGGGAAACCGCGCATCAATATTATTTTCGTCGCTCGCTGTGTAGATGTTCTCAATGTGACTCAGAAACGTCGACCCATCAAACCACGGCATATTGGCCGATCGCTCCACAACATTGTCGCCTTTTAACGCACTTAGTGGGATGAAGGTCACATCACGTAACTGCAATTTCTCAGCGAAGGTTTCAAATTCATTTCGAATTTCTAAAAATCTCTGCTCTGAGTAATCAACCATGTCCATCTTGTTCACACAAACAACAAGATGTGGAACTCTCAAGAGAGACGTCAGGACACTGTGTCTCATTGTCTGTTCAACCACGCCATGACGCGCATCAATCAGCACCACGGCAAGGTCAGCATTTGACGCTCCGGTCACCATGTTCCGAGTGAACTGGACGTGCCCGGGGCAATCCATCACCACGAAGGATCTCTTAGGCGTGGCGAAATAACGATGAGCCACATCGATGGTGATTCCCTGTTCACGTTCGGCTCGAAGTCCATCAGTGAGCAATGAAAGGTCAATGTGCTCGTCTCCACGTCTGTCACTAACAACTTGCACGTGGTCCAGATGGTCCTCAAAAATGCTTTTTGAGTCGTACAAGAGGCGACCAATCAACGTCGACTTTCCATCGTCAACCGAACCAATCGTGGCAAATCGCAGTTGACGCATCAGAAATACCCCTGACGTTTTCTATCTTCCATTCCAGCCGCTGATATTCGATCGTCGGCACGTGTCGCACCTCGCTCGCTTACACGTGCGACTGCAGTTTCAGAAATGATGTCCTCAATTGTCGCAGCCGTAGATTCCACGGCGGCAGTGCATGTTGCATCACCAACGGTGCGGAATCGGACAGATCGCCGTTCGACAAGTTCGTTCTGTTCCGGTAGTAGAAAATCAGTTACTGCCATCCACATACCATCTCGTCGGAAAACATCTCGTTCATGTGCAAAGTAAATAGACGGGAGGTCAATATTGTGACGTTGGATATATGTCCAAACATCAAGCTCGGTCCAATTAGAAATTGGAAAAACTCTGAAATGCTCGTTGGGGAGATGTTTAGTGTTGAAAATATTCCATAATTCGGGTCTTTGGTTTTTGGGATCCCACTGACCAAAAGTGTCACGATGCGAGAAAATTCGTTCTTTGGCACGAGCTCTATCTTCATCACGTCTCGCGCCACCGATGACTGCATCAAACTTGTTCGCCTCAATTGCATCTAGAAGAGCCACGGTTTGAAGCGGATTCCGCGATGGGGCGTCTACAACCTTTCCTGCATCAATCGCCTCCTGCACCGATGCAACTACGAAATCAAGGTTGTACTTAGCCACAATCCGATCGCGAAACTCAATGACTTCTCTAAAGTTGTGACCTGTATCAACATGCATCACAGTAAAAGGCATGACAGCAGGTGCGAATGCTCTGATAGCAGCGTGCAATACAACGACGGAGTCTTTGCCACCTGAGAACAGAATGACGGGTCTTTCAAAACTTGCTGCAACTTCACGAATCACGGCAATTGATTCGTCTTCGAGGCTTTTGATTCCTTCGCGCATTTGTTAATCCTAGTTACATCTCAAAATGAAATCAGTCAGAAACCTTCGTAAGGTCCTTCAACTATTGTCCCGTCTGAATATTTCAGTAGCCAAACTGCAAGCAAACCCATTGCAATCCACCAGATTGCTCGCCGAATATTTATGTTCAAAGAATTCAACTATTTGCCTCCAATTCACTTACAAAAGTTCCCAGTGCACGTGACACAGCCCAACCACCGTAAATATTGAGATGTCGCCAGTCAAGAAACTGGTTTGCAATTCGCGGATCTGATTCAGCAAAAAATTTTCGAGTGTCAAATAACGGGGTATTAGGAACTTTCTGCTGAATACGATCTGCGGGCATCACTAATGGATCTTCGGCGTAATCTGGGAGATACATCAGGAAAACTTCCTCCACACCAGCTTTACGTGCGTACGACACCATTTCGTTCAGGATTGCAAACTCACCCAAAGCTCGCGAACTGTCAATTTGTGCATCGGGAACTCGCCCCGCAGATGCTTTAATTCCTTCAAGTTTTGAATCAGTCGGTAAGTCGTAGTCATCAGGAATTTGTTCAGCCCAACCATTTGAAAACATCCTGAAATAATGCTTGTCACATCCCCGTTCAGGATTCAACACAATTGAAGGTTCTCGAATTCCGCGAGCAAGACCCAAATCAAACCGCGCTAGACCGGTCACAATCGGATTTTCGACAACCGATTGAACAAAAACGTCCGTCCAATTTATTAGTCCATCTCTAAGGGATGCTCGCCAGAACGAGAGATGTGTTTTCCAACCGACGGCTGAACGTATCCATGGAGTTGATCGATACTGCAATTTGGGATTAGCGTCGGCGTTTGCCTTCTTATCAATCGACACTTCAATTCCCAGAATTTTGGGCACACCTCGTTGAGAAAAATACTCGCGAATTGCATGCGATTGCTGCGATTCGACACTTGAGATAATCATGATCTTCTCGGCTTTTAGACCATTAGTGAGTGTCTTGGTTACTTCTTCGTCGTCAACCGCTAATCCAAGCCTGCTCGAACCAACCAACAACACGTCAGCCGGAGGTTCGCTACCTCGAAGCGCAACGGCCTGGCATTCCTTCACCGTAAATCCAGGCACACGTCCAGCTTCCAACCATCGAGATGAAATTATCCCAAGAATCAAAAGCAATGCCATTGGAAGTAGGAACATCCGAATGAATTGGGATCGACGTGTGGATGAATCAGGAGAACGCATAATTTGCCACATACGAAATAAAGACAACTACAGAAAGTACGACACCACGATAAATAATTCTCATGACCTTGGATTTAATTGCTTCAGACGTTGGAGCCTTAGCGATGAGAACGCCATGGACAACACCCCAGATGAAATACCCAGGACTTAATTCATGCCATGTCCCCATGAAGACAAAGGCCATTACAGTCGCAGCAAATGGAGTCATGCCACGAAGATTTAGAGGTAGAAAAATATATTGCATGACAAAGCGCGCCATTGAAATATGCCAACGGGCCCAGAAGTCTTTGAAATCAGTTGCGAGCCAGGGCTTGTTGAAGTTTTGTGGAATTTCAAAACCACACAGAGCCGCAGAACCTTCAGCAATTAAACTTCTTCCGTAGAACGTCGCAAATAGGTACACAAAGAGCAAGGTCACTAGCGGCACAGGTGTTGGTAAGCCAATATGCATGTCACCGACGCGCAACCACAATGCCTCACCGAAGAGAGTTGAAAGTACCCAACCTCCAAATAGTTTCCGATACTGCAACTCTGTTGAAACTGTGCCGTCGATTGGGCGAATTGCTTGTTTCCAAAGGGTCGTTCCAGAGAAAACTGGACCAACAACGATGGCAGGCAAAAAGTAAGCACCAGCAAACATTGACGTGATTCGTTGGCCCCTCGTTGCCTTTGAATCGCCTAGAAGTTGCTTTGTTGTCATGAAGATTCTTACAACCGCAAAGCCAACACCAAGTGTCCCTAGGTACGAGTTGGCAAGGAAACCTTGTGCGACATCTGAGTAGTAAACATTGATTAATAAAACGTAAGGAAGATACTGTCGTACCAACGACTTCTTCGGCAGTGATCTCAAGACACGTTCGATAGCAAGTGCTTCAACAGTGGTTACCAGAATCACTAGCGCTGCTGCAGGTGCATAGATATAGATGACTCCAGCACCGACCAACGATAGAAACCACAGCCGAACTTTCATTGACATTGGCCACGCGAGAGGAAGTACGGCGAGGATAATGATGATTTGAATCGTTGCGTTATACATCGCTATATCTGTTGCTCAGCGAGACGATTTCTATCAATTTTGCCGTTTGCGTTGAGAGGCATCTTGTCGAGTACACCTATTGACGAGGGAATCATGTAGTCAGGCAGAATTCCGCGTAATCGATCGAGATTAGGATGTTCCACACATTCCTCAGAAATACACCAGGCATTAATTGACGGCTCTTGTGACGTCTTAGAAAGGACGACGGCAACGGTATGCAATCCAAACTCTGAGCGAATTGCCGTCTCGATCTCTCCCAGTTCAATTCGATAGCCACGCCACTTAATTTGAGAATCTGCGCGACCACGAAATTCGATTTCTGACCGCTCAACTCGTACAAGATCACCTGATCGATAGAAGCGATTATCACTTACGTCAATGAACGGTGACGGAGCATCCGTCGAATAACCACTAAATACCTGCGGCCCACCAAGTAACAACTCCCCCTCTTGTCCCGGCGTGGGATGTAACACAACTTCATCTCCATCAAGAAGAGCAATGATGTTTTCGCCGAATGGTTGTCCAATTGGCGCGGTTCCTGTATTTCGATCAAGTTCAGTCACATCAGATGCGGTAAAAGCAATCGTTGCCTCTGTGGGTCCGTAGAGATTCCACATTTTTCCACCTTGTGATAGGTGGGTCCGACATTTGCTCACCGTCTCCATCGGTAATGCTTCACCACAGAACAACATGTGCTTAATCCCGGGATAGTCATCCTTCTTCTTCGAACGACCAAGTAAGGCACCAAGAATTGGTACCGAAAACCAAACATCAATTCGCTCTCGCGCAACGAAAGCTCCAGGCATCATTAGATCAACGGGCTTAGGGGCCACCAAAGTGCCGTCAAGGACCCGCGAGACAAAAATGTCATGTATTGACAAATCAAAGCTCAAATCAAAGAATTGCGAGAATCTCAAACCCGTTGGGATTCTGGTGAGATCGATGATGCCCCGTAAATATGCAGCAAGACTGCCGTAGGACACTGGGACACCCTTTGGATCCCCAGTTGAACCCGATGTAAACATCATGTACGCGATTGCAGTTTCTTCAATTTCAACATTTAACAATTCGTTGAACCAATGATCATCAGATACATCTGGGGTCGAAATTATTGCAATATCAGACACATTGACTACTGGAACATTGGCGAACAGTTCGCTGTGTAATGCAATCGTCGTCGAATCACAGAGAATGATGTCGACTGATGCAAGCTCGGCGATGCGTCGAAGCCTGTTGGCTGGAAACGTCGGATTCAACGGGACAAATGTTGTCGATGCGATGACTGACGCAACAACTGATAAGTATGTTTCGACTCGGTGGTTAGACAACACACCTACTCGTTGCACATCGCCTATTTTGTCTGCAATTGCTCGAAGCATGCATATGGCCTCAACAGCCGTCACTTCTCGACGAACATCACCGATTGCACCCTCAAACGGAGGAACCACGCCCTCTTCTGTCAATCCACGTCCGATGAGGTCGGCAATATTTGCCATCAGTTTGACTCAACAAACTCGACGATCTCGGCCACGGACATGAAATGAACGGCGTCATCATCGCTGAGGTCCAAGCCGAATTCGGTTCCAATTGATTCAAAGATTTCAACAAACACCATTGAATCCCATGAACGTGGGGAGCCCATCGATGATTGGGCGTCGATGTCATCTGGATTTTTCCCATGATCACTGATCACGCGTTTTATTATCGAGATAACTAATTCTCTAGTCGAATCCACCAGACTCCTCCAATAACATGTGAACTTCGGCCTCAGCTGAACGAAGCATTTCTTTCTCGTCATTGGTCCACTCGCTACTTGGACCAACCTGATACGAACCACGACGCTCATTACGAGATTTCCCGGTGTCGTCAGGAGACGGCCACTCACCATCTTCTTTTGCACGTTGTAACGCATCGGGCGCAAGCCACGCAGCAATTCGACGCATAGTTCCATCTGCATCTGCAACGAGAAACTTGAAATCGAGTACTAAACATCGTTCTCGTCGGCCAGACATCGCCTTCAATAAAATTGAATTCGTCTCTTTCCATAGCCAGATGTTTCGTTGAATTGCACCCCAAGACTTCCAGTGCTTTTCATCTGCTCCAGACCACGGCCTGATGCGTCCAAGCGAGATGAATTTCTCTCGGGCGTCAAGTGTTTTACCTGGGTCTGGCCACCCAACTGGCATCGGGTCTGTTCCTTCAATCCATGTAGCGGAGCGAACGAAAGACTCACAATCTCGAATAATCGCGACCATCTTTAACGTTGGATGAAAATCCAGAAGGGCCCGGGCAAGCACAGAGTTGTAGTAAGCAACATCAATGACAATCGGTGATGCAGTTAGCTCTGAAGCTGTATTGATTGCTTCCAAACCACGCAGATCGGCCACCACCGAATCTGCACCCTCGATGCTCTTATACGCAGTGAGCTGTTTTATGTTGACCATAGGAAGTATGTCTGATCCGTCATCGTTGCGACGATGGCCTTCATGGAGCGCGGCGACTCCCGGCAGAGTATCAAGAGCCTCAGCAATATAAGAGGTACCCATACGGCCAGTACCAGCGACCGCATGAAATAAACGCACGGTGGTCCAAATTAGTTCATACGACTACGAGAAAGTGATGACGCTGCTAGGAAAGGAGAATCCAAAGGAAACTTGTAGGAAACTTGCAGTTTGGCTCGTCAATAGTTAAAAGGCACGTATTGGTCGCACCGCATTGACGTCAACCACTGCCAGAGTACTGATTGCAATTCCAATTCTGTTTTCAGTTGCAGCCGGGCTCATTGTGCCAACAACCATCCGACGTCGACGGCTTCGTATTTCTCAGTAACTCGCTTTCTTTCCCAATCAATCGGAATAAGGCCAATTATTTGCTCTGTGGCATTATTTAGTCATGTCAGAAATTGGTGGCGCACTAAGAAAGAACGCCAATGGTGCCACCACCATGGAGACGCTGATTCGTTTTGGTGTAGAAGAACTCAAACGAAGCGGCTCCGTTAACTTCAACTTGGAGAACGTTCTTCGTGAGTCTGGCATTGCGCGGGGGTCCCTGTATCACCACTTCGGTAGCAGGCATGGACTGATCTCGCATTGCGAAGCAACTCTTCTCAAGTCGTCGCTGAAGTCTGAAAACGAAATCATCCGATCAGTGATTGAGTCAGGAAAAAGTGGCGAGGAACTATTCGAACTCCTCGCTGGCTTCACCCGTATCAACGGCTCAGAGGCCTTGAGAGAACAACGTGGTCGACGCGTCCGAACGCTTGCTGCTTCAGTGGAAGATGATTCTTTGAGAACTCTCATCGCTGAATCCCAGATGAAGGGTTCTCAGTTCCTTGTTGATTCATTTCAGATGGCTATGGACAAGGGTCTCATAAAGCCACGAGTTCCACTAGACGCCTTGGTGTACCTCATTCAGGCGATGTTCTTGGGCCGAATCCTTGTGGACATCACCCAAGACTCGGCGCTTTCTGACTCGGTCAATGAGGTCACAGTCACCACTTTGAGATATCTGCTGAATCCTCAGCCATAAATCTAGATAAGTATCTAATTTTCTATTACGGTACTAGAGAGTTCTCTATTTCGATTGGGTGACCCATGAAACGTTTCATCACAGTGTGTAGCACCGCTGCTGCACTGCTGGCTTCAGTTATCGCGACCCCTACTCAGGTATCCGCCACCTCAGATACAAGTCCATTCGACACCACATTTGGCGACAACGGAATGTTGATGACCGGAATTCCACTTCAGAAATCAGAATCAACTTCATTAGACGTCATCACTGACACCTCGGGAAATCTCTATGTTCTGTATCAGGCCACTGGGGGAAGTTCTGGAAATTCGGTGACGGTCGGAAAACTGACACCTGAAGGCCTGCCAGTCGCTCAATTCGGAATAGATGGCAGGACTGCAACAACGAACCTCGACGGCCCCACCATCGCAATTCAGAATGACGGGAAAATCATTCTCGCAGGATTTACATATTCAAATGGCAACTCAAAGATTGTTGTTCAGCGATTCACAACAGCAGGTGTTTTAGACACCACATTTGGCAACAACGGTAAATTCGAAGTGCCACAATTTCCTGGAAAGAGTTTCTATAGTCCCGAAGTTCTGCTGGTCGTTGATGACTCACGTGAACGAATCTTCCTTGGATTCAATGTGGGCAACACCCCAGGGGACAATACAAATTTCTACTTTATTGCACTTCAATTGAATGGTTCAGTAGACACCGACTGGGGGAATGGTGGTGGACGTGAAGTAGTCCCACGTGTTGGTGCTGCCAGTGCATGGTCCACCATGAACGACCTCAAGCTTTTCAGTGATGGATCTCTGCTTGGAGTAGGTGCAGCAATAGGTTCAAGCTCGCGTGAAATTGTTCTTGTCAAGTTAAATGTGAATGGTTACTTAGATGCAACGTTTGATGGTTCATCAAACGGTAACGGAATTGTCTTTGTTCAGTTTGCTTCCGAAACTGACGCCTTCATGACATCTGCAGTGGTCCTACAAAACGACGATGTAGTACTTGCGGGACTTGCTGGAACGTATTACTACGGCCCGTGGAAATACGCTGTTGCAAAGATCTCGTCTAGTGGAACTGTTGATACTTCCTTCGGAGCGAACGGATTTAAGTTGAGTGGACTCTCCGCAACATACGAAGATCCACTTCCAAAAAAGTTGAGTATTCAATCTGACGGCCGATACGTCTTCCCTATCAATTCGGGAACAACGGGTGGCTTCATGAGAGTTGAAACAGACGGCACTTTTAGCAACTCACCAAATTGCTCCCAATGTCTATGGTCTGGATCAGACTCTGGAGCGAGGGCGATTTCACTTCTTGTTCAATCAAGCGACAAGGTTGTTGTAGTAGGAGACCTACGAACAGAAAAGAATGCAGTGGTGCGCCGCTTTGCGGCAAATGGAACGGCAGACGGAACATTCAATAGCGTGACACTGGAACTCAACTTAGAGAAGTGGCAGTCCTACATCGTTGGCAGTAAGCAACAGCCAGACGGTTCAATCATCTCGGCAGGCGCTGCATTCATTGAAAGTGGTGGAAATCGACTGACTAAAGGCGCCATCTTCAAATTCACTTCATCTGGTTCTCTAGACCCATCGTTCGGTCTTGGAGGCTTTCAAATACTTTCGGCGGCTACAGATCTGGACTGGATGTATGCCGTCGATTTTGCTGTCCAAAGTGATGGGAAAATTCTTCTTGTCGGAAACGGTGCCGCAAGTGGCCAGTCACAAAGCATCTACATGTGGCGCGTTAATGCGAACGGTTCAATAGACAACACTTTCGGTACGAATGGAGTCTCCGTTACTTCCGACGGTTCCGCTGAAGTAATGGCAAGCTCGCTCCTGCTCGCTAATGACGGAAAGATTTTGCTACTCACGACAAAGGCAGTGAGTTACTCCGGGACATTATGGCTGTATCGGTATACGAGTGGAGGCGTGCTTGATACTTCGTTTATTGACGCAGAGAACTTCCCTGGAGGCATTAAGCCAAACATCGGAGATGGAACCGGAAACTGGCATGCAGGCATCGTGGGTTCTGCCAATTCCATGTACGTGTCGGGTACAACAACATTAAATGGACAGCCTCACACGTTCATCGCGCGCCTTCAGCCTGACGGTGCACTTGATTCCACCTTCTCGGGAGGATCTGTGTCCTGGCCGTCAAATGGGCCGACTCTTCCAGATGAGATTCGACGAATTGTCGTAGACGATCAATACCGTCTTGTGCTCATAGGAGCCAATTATTCACAAAACGCTTCAAATGTCATTTTGCGATTGACTTCTAACGGTTCATTTGACACAACTTTCAATACAACCGGATATAGGAACTTCAATTTTCAAGACTTGAGTCAGATTGAAGGTAACAGCTTTTCAGACATTGTTATTTCCGACGGAAAATACACAGTTGTCGGAGGTGGTGATGCCGATCCACAGCAGTTCTCAAATAGAGATTTCTCAGCAATTGCTCGACTATCTCTTAATGGTGAATTTGATACAAGCCTAGATTCCGATGGAATTATGTTGCCATTCTCTGCCGATCAAAC
>JBMTEX010000046.1:0-15926 GCA_049433485.1 Ilumatobacteraceae bacterium
ACACCCCAGGCGTTGACGACGACAACGACACAATCAAACTCGAATCAGAGGTTGCAATCACCGTAAAAGGCGACGCGGAATACGGACGATTGTTTGGTTGTGTGAACGAAATTGTCTGTGCAACTTTGTTGATCGAGAACGACTGTGACACTTGGGGTGCCGCAGCGTAATAGTCATTACCATTCTGGCTAGCAATCAGCGTGCAGGTCCCGCCCGCCACCATCGTCACTTCAAAACCAGACACCGTGCACACCGACAACGTTGACGACGTCAACGTCACAATCAAACTCGAATCAGAAGTTGCAGTCACCGTGAACGAGGATGCTGCGTACGTCTTATCAGATAGCTCCCAGAACGTGATTGCCTGCGCCACTTTGTTGATCGAGAACGACTGTGACACTTGAGGTGCCGCAGCGTAATAATCATCACCATTCTGGCTAGCAATCAGCGTGCAAGTCCCAGCCGCCACCATCGACACTTCAAAACCAGACACCGTGCACACCCCAGGCGTTGACGACGACAACGACACAATCAAACTCGAATCAGAGGTTGCTATCACCGTAAACGGCGACACAGAGTACGCCCTATCAGGGGGCTCCCAGAACGTAATTTCCTGGGATGATTTTCTACTAATCGTGAACGACCGTGAGACTTCAGGTGCCGCAGCGTAATAATCATCACCAGACTGGCTAGCTATCAGCGTGCAGGTCCCGGCCGCCACCATCGTCACCGAGAAACCAGACACAGTGCACACCCCTGGCGTTGACGAAGTCAACGTCACAATCAAACCCGAATCAGAAGTTGCTGTCACCGTGAACGGCGACGCAGGATCGGACTGATCGTCTGGTTTTGTGAACGTGATTAATTGTGAAGAAGCCGTTGGCGTCACTGCATCAGACGACGTAGAGCCCTCTGAATCTCCAACACTGTTAGCAGCTGTGACTGTGAACCGATACGACACACCGTTTGTCAATCCAAATACAACACACGATGTCTCTGAAGTTGTGCAACTCTTTGAAGAATCCTCTAAGGCAGTGACTGTGTATCCAGTTATGGCGGTCCCTCCGTTCGATACAGGTGCGTTCCATGACACCGTTGCCTCAGAATTTCCTGCCACCGCCAATACACCCGTCGGCGCATTTGGGCGAGTTACTGGCGTACCCGTAACCGCAAGACTTTCAGGTCCCACGCCAACAGAGTTCCGAGCTCGAATCTTCACCGAATATGTTGCGCCGTTCACCAAAGTAGAGCTGGAGTCGGATGCCTCACTGAATGTAAATGGGGAAGCAACTGAAACAGGATTCAGGGCCTTCCATAATGTTCCGCCATCAGTTGAATACTCGTAGTTGGTGATTGTTGACCCACCATTCGATGATGGTGGCGTGAACGATACGGTCAGCGAAGCATCACCCCCAACCACTGATGTGATGGTGGGGGCGCCGGGAACATCGGCTGGTACAACCGACGAGGAGTATTGCGACGCAGAACCAACCAATCCATTAGTCGCCTTCACCGTGAATGTGTATGAAACACCATTGGTCAAAGCAGACACCGTGCACGTAAGTGTCGGGGTGGAACAAGTTTTGGAGCCTGGTGTCGACGTCACCGTATAACTGGTGATGGCTGAGCCTCCGTTTGACGCCGGTGCGGTCCATGACACCTGCGCAGAAGCATTTCCTGAAACCGCCGACACATCCGTCGGCTGCCCTGGAGCGGCTTTATTAACTATGAACGTCCGCGAAGCCTGGGTTGCCGCAGCATAAAACTCATTGCCAGACTGATTAGCATTCAGCGTGCAGGTCCCGACTGCCACCGTCGTCACTTCAAAACCAGAAATCGTGCATACCCCAGGCGTTGACGACGTCAACGTCACAGTCAAACTCGAATCTGATGTTGCAGTCACCGTGTAAGGATTTAATCTGAAAACCTTATTGGTGATGTTCTCGAAGGTAATTGTCTGAATTGCCTTAGTAATTGAAATAGTTCGTGTCAAAGTTGTTGCGGGGAAAAAATTATTATCCCCTGCCTGGCTGGCAGTCAACGTACATTGCCCGACTTCCAAGGTCCTGAGGTTGTATCGAGTTCTTGTAGTTCCTGTGTGATCTAATCCATCTACTGTGCACACCGACGGAGTAGATGATTCAACAGTCACCGGAAGTTCCGAAACCGTTGTCAAATCAATCAAGTGAAAACTGGAGGTGATGGCCTTGTTTCCCGGGTTAAAACTAATTGTCTGCGTCGCACGTGTTACAAGAAAAGACCGTATTACCGGTAATTCCGATGTATATCGGTCGCTACCAGGGTCACTTGCAAGCAATGTGCACCGTCCCACTGAAAAAATTTCGACTCGAAAATCTAGGTCGTTGACAGATAACACTTGACACACCGATTCATCTGTTGAAATCAGTGTTGGCGTCCCTTGCAGGCGCAACCCTGTCTCATCGACAAAGTAAGGGGGGGCGCTAAATGTCATGTAGAAGTTAAACGAATACTCGGCCTGCATCTCTTCAAACACAACTGTCCGCGTGCTGACAAAACCCAACTGCCACTCATGATTCGCGCCCCAACACTTCACCACACCCGTCGACAACAACGCACAAGTGTGGTTCGAACCCGCCGAAATCAACGTCACACCCGACTCTAATCCTGACACCTGAACTGGTGTGCTGGAATCTGTATTCGTCCCAACACCAAGTTCCCCATTGACGTTGTAACCCCAGCACTTCACCGAGCTGTTCTGCACCGCACACGAGTGAAAACTACCTACCGCAATCGATGTCACACCTGATATCAATCCAGACACCTGCGAGTCTTTTGCTGTATTCCGGTTGGTTAAGGTGCCATCACCCAACTGGCCGTAGTAGTTATCTCCCCAACAGTTCTCCGCACCAGTCGACAAAACCGCACATGTCTCGGCCCCACCAGCAGAAATCGAAATCGCTTGCCACATATAGTCGACGATGACTGGTTTATTGCTGTTTACAAAAGTGAGATTCCCAAGTTGTCCGGCGTAGTTGAGACCCCAACACTTCACCATTCCAGTCGACAACACTGCACATGAGTGGTTACCACCCGCTGCAATCGATGTCACACCTGATGTCATCCCATACACCTGCACCGGTGTATTGCTGTCAGTTTCCGTCCGATTGCCCAACTGGCCAAATCCGTTGTAGCCCCAACACGTCACCGCACCAGACGACAACAACGCACACGTGTGAAGGGAACCTGCAGAAATAGCCGACGCCGTCACACCATCGCCAAGATCCACCAGCACCGGAACAGAACTCGACACAAGCGAACCATCACCCAACTGGCCGCCTTCATTAGAGCCCCAACACTTCACAGATCCGTTATCTAGAGCACATGTATGTTGATCCCCCGCTGAAATTGACGTCACGCTTGTCGACAAGCCGGAAACCTCATTTCCCACGTTCGCCGCCGACGCCTGCTCAGCTTGTGTTCCTAGTGAAGTCACCACAACGCCCGACAAGGTGAGAAGTCCCACCAAAATTATGCGAACTAAGCGCACCCTTGAGTGACCACAAAATACCTTGTCCACGGTTTTAGGCCCCACCGAACAACCTCATGTCCCTACCCCAACAATTCATGGGGCAATACCTTGCAGAGTTTCTTGTGAGTCATACTCATTCGCATATCTTAGTATCCATGGGATACTAATTGAATAGTTAGGTACAATTTCTCTGTGCCCCAGAAGATTCCGGCAAAAAGACCCCGCCGAACTCGGCAAGAAGGGATGAGTCTCCTTCTGGAGGCCGCTCAAACCCTGCTACAGGAGATATCTCCAGATGATCTGGGTATTCGCGAAATCGGTGAATTAGCGGGAGTTCATCACCGGTTTGTAGCTGAGTGGTTTGGCGGCAAGGTGGGTCTCTTTCGAGCCGTCCACGATTCTCGAGCCTCAAAAGTGTCGACCCTGATCTCGACCGCCCCCGCTTTTGGTGGACGAGGGGGCCTCGGTCTTGCAGCAATCCGCCATGAGATCGTGTTGGTGAATTGGCTCATTCAAAATGGTTCTCAATTTAATGATCTGAAAGAAGCTTTCCCTGCGCTGCACACTGCGAAAGATTTTCTTATCCAAACATTTTCATTAAGTGAGGACGATGCAGAAAAATCAGCACAGGTTATTGGCGCGATTATTGTTTCAAATGCCTTGTTACAGCCCCACATGAAAATGTCAAACACACCTCTCGAACTCATCGTGCACCACATTCAAGCGATGTACCAAACTAAAAACTAAAAAGTCTCAACAGAATGGCATCGTCCGTGTCGCCATGCCCCATGACGGCATTCAAAAGAACGGGCCGTTGCGTTCCAAACGTCATCAAGAAGACAGCGTCGTAGAGCCAACAAACCGTGCAGGCGACATCGCCTCCACTAGAGCTACATCATCTGGAAGAACTTCTCCATTAATGGCGTTCGCTGCAAGTGCCGCCAACTTTGGGGACATTTGAATTCCATACCCACCTTGACCACACAACCAGAAGAATCGAGACTCGTTTCTATTGAAACCTACGACTGGCGTTCGATCTGATGCGAATGTTCGTAATCCAGCCCATGCGGTCTCTACTGAACGTATTGCCAACGTTGTGAGTTCATTAATCGCTTCAATTGCCATCGCCACATCAATTTCTTCCGGACGAGCATCACATGGCTCGGACGGCGACTCATCGGCAGGTGATCCAATGACTACTCCCCTGTCAATACGAAAGTAAAACTCTTCTGGATGGCGAAGAATCATTGGCCCAGGTTCAAATTCTGTTGAGACGCGACTTGTAAAAATGGTACGCCTAAGAGGGTGTAGCGGAATCGTTGAACACCCTGCTCGTTCAGCAACGACATTGCCCCATGCCCCAGACGCATTGATTACTAGGTCAACTTCAAATAATCCATTGCCTGTAGAAACAAGTGCATTGTCGCCGTGATGGAGATTAATGCTGATCACTTCATGCAGTTTTTCAACAGCGCCATCGTTTGACATCAAACGCTTCACATATGCCTGATGCATCGCCGCTACGTCAACGTCAAATCCCGATGTATCTCGAAGGACTGCGCCAATTCGATCTCTTGCGATGTAGGGAGCAATTCGACATAGTTCTTCGATTGACCACACCTCCATAGTCGTATGGGATTTCAAAGTAGGTTCTATATCGCTCAGTTGCTGATCATCAAAAATTTGAACCATGTCTCGTGGAGTAAGAATTGGATGTCCAATTTCTTCTGACAGTTGATGGAAGATTTCAAGACTCTTGGATGAAAGTTCCTGAATCGTATTGTTTCCATAGGAACCAAGAAACATCGCAGCAGATCTGCCGGTTGTGTGATGCGCAAGTTGAGGTTCCATCTCTAGCAATGTCACGTCATGTTTCACGGACAACTCGGCAGCGACACTCACACCAGCGATGCCACCTCCGATGACAGCGATTCTCATTGTGCGTTCCACTCAAGCGTTGCATCAATGGGCCAGATCGGTTCTGGGTGTTTTGAATGATCAAAATTCTTCACGTTAAGTGTGGTCAGTCCCGGTGAATCCGCTGTCAAAATCTGTGACGCAATGTCATTAAACCCAGCTCTAAAGTGCGCACTTGATTTAAGTCCAACAACAGAACATTGAGATGTATCGATTCCGTGCAACTTGAATATTTCAGTATCAAATGTCTGTTGTGGTTTCGACGTCAGAATTACGTCAACTTCACCAACCTTGATTCCAACGGATGGCCCAACATTCATGGGATACCCACGCATCATATGAGTCAAGACGAATCGGCCATCGGTAATGGTGCGAACGGTTGCTGTCACTTTGAGAGGAGGACCATGCAGAGGTCCATGAGCCCCACCAATCACCATGTCAAGTGAATTACCCACGCCGGCATTAATCGCCTCTTGAACGGCACGCGGATCGCACAACATTGCAAACGCAGACCGTGGAATTTGCTGTTCCAGCATCGCTCCAAGAAGATGGGTTCCGTCACCAGGAGTTCCTCCGCCAGGGTTGTCACTCGTATCGTTGATGACCACCGGGGTCTCGCCATCTACTACAAGATTTGCTGCTGCCATCAAAGCTGATTCCGGAGAGTGCGACTCTTGCACGAATTTTTGGCGTGACGACCAGATCCACGTTGCAACTTCCTTAGCTGTCGAGGCTGCAAGTTGTCTATCTCCATCTGTTGTACACACCACGTGAACACCGACATGTGGAGTATCAGAGAATGGGAATCCATGAAATACGGTGCAATCGATAATTCCACTTCGTTTCTCAATTTCGCGGCACAACGCGTTCATCTCTTCGGCGGGATGACCGGGATCTGTGGTTGCTGGCTGAAGCAAAATTGGAACGGAAATTAACTCAGTGACAGGGTTAATTTTCTTGTGAACAACATCAGCTGCAATCGCTACCGCCTCCGCGCCACGGTCAGCCGAGTCTGTGTGGGGGTAGAGATGATTACCAAGTAACGCAGTAAACTTCTCGGCCATTGTTGGGGACAAATTCCCATGTAGATCCAAAGCTGCTGTGACTGGAAAATCTGGGCCGACGATTTCTCGAATTGACGAAATTAAATCGCCTTCAAGATCGTCAATTCCCTGTACAACCCCTGCTCCGTGTAATTCCATCACAAGAGCGTCAACATCTGGGGATTCTTTCAAGCCATCAAGTATTTGGGATTTAAATTCATCGTAAACAGACTCCTCTATAGTGCCCGACGGACCGGCAATTGCAGAGAAAATCGGAACTATTTCAATTCCGCGTCGGAGACATTCGTCAATAATTCCTCCGATATACGTATTCATTCCTGAATATCGCAGTATTTCTTCTCCGACGCGAATTGTGAATTGATCCCGTCCGGTGTAGCCACTGACAGAATCTGCATATGTGTTTGTCTCGTGCATGAGTCCAGCGACAGCAAATTTCATGCTCTAACTGTACTTACGTGATCACAATTCGTCAGCACTCCGACACATACCTGTTCAGAACACTTATCCTCGGCGCAATCAGGGATTGCTCATAATTTGGGATGCGCCAGTGTTCCAAAAATCAACGGTTCGTGTTCCAAATGTTTTCTAAATCCTTGGCCAATACCCCATCACTATTGAGATGTGGAATTACGCACCAGCCTCACGAAGGCGGGAGACGAAATGAATCTCGGCACAAACTCATTGGACCGTTCCTACTATCGAGCTTAAGGCTAGTGGGAACCTTGTGAGGTTCATGCTCCGATTACTGCGAACCATCGACCTTCATTATCGGAGAAAGCAAAAGACGCCATCCCGGAATGCTCGCCAATCTCAACAGCCTGCACACCTTTTGCAATAAGTGCTGCACGCGTTGCAGCGAGATCGTCAACTCGAAACGCAATTGACGGTGTCGCTAAATCAAGTCCATCAGGATTGTCTTTCATGAGTTCCAAGGGAACTAACTCGAAACCGAAGTCTTGGTCTGCAAAACCAACTTGCACAATGGAGAAAGTGCCCGCCTGAATACGGCTCTTTTCGACCATACCGACTTGCTGAGTCCAGAACTGCAGACATGCATTTTCGTCGGTCACGTACAGAACAACATAGCCAACCTTCATCAAACCCTCCCGATGTGTAGTGACCGAGTGTATGCGAGACGCACTGTAGAACTAATGCGCAAGACTGCAAATGTCGTCAAGAATTTCAGCAACCCGCAATGAACTTTCACTGGGAAACACCGTTGAATCATGACTCTGGATAGCAGCACCTACATCCTCCACCATCAACGCAAAAGCATCATCTGGAGCAAAGGTCTCCACTGTGTCGCCTACTAGCAACGTTGCCTCTTGCTTCCACAATGTGAAGGCCTCGCCAACACCCGTTCGCATTGTGGTTTGAGAACCCACCACTTCAATTCGCTGCTCGGCCGGCAAGTCAAATGACGACAATGAATCAGCAACAATGTGACCATCAAGCCGTGCGCGCACCAATGTTGTTAAGTCAATACCAGTTGTTCCAAGTGTTGTTTCAACATTTTCAATGTTGCAGTCAACAGCTTCGCCAAGCAACGTCAACCACAAATGGGCTTGATAACAACCAACATCAAGCAGAGCGCCGCCACCCATGTTCGGATCAGAGCGATAGTTGCCCGTCAAATCACTTTGAAAAGTAAACGCTGAAGAGATCTTCTGAAGTTCGCCGAGATCACCGCGCTGGACAATCTCAGCCATACGACTCATTCGGGGTTGCCATCGCGTCCACACAGCTTCTACCAACATTCGCTGATTGCGTACCGCCGCAGTCATCATCTCTCGAACCTCAGCAGCATTCAGTGCAAGTGGTTTCTCACACAGCACATGCTTCCCCGCATCTAGTGCCGCCAGAACCCACTCTTTGTGTTGAACATTCGTCAGGCTGATGTACACAGCGTCAACGTTGCTGTCTTCCAATAACTCGCGGTACGACTCGTGAACAACTGTTGGTTCGAGTTCAGCAGACCTCTGTGCATCTCTACTTGCTACCGCATACAGCTGTGCTCCGGGCGTGGCGTGAACAGCTGGCGCCATTGCCCGACTGGCTACATAACCAGCTCCAATGAACCCCCAACGAACGGTCACGAGAGTTTGAAGTTCGGAATCTCGGGATATGCGTTGTTCAAAGCCGAGCGCTCTGCTGCTTCCATAATTGCAACAACATTGCGAGATTGAAGTGCCTGCACACTCATCGCAGTCTTCTTTTGCAGATAATCCACGAGTGATCGATGAAATGAGAAAGGTTCGACGTTGTCAAGCGACACAACAGTTTTTGAACCGTCATGCGAATGCACGGTGAGAATTGCTGGAAGATCAGCAACGGCTGGCTCGGCTGCTGGGTCCCAATCCCCCACAATGGCACCCTTCGTTCCAAGAACGTAGAACTTTGGCTTTCTTGCGGCTGCAAGATCTGAATTGATGAATGTTGCTTGAACTCCAGATGTAAAAGTGATGGTGACCTGTGCGTGATCTGCATTAGTGGCATGCATCCACACACGTTTATGGTTCTGTCCACTCACATGTGAAATTGCATCTGGAATCACTGTGAGGACTTGATCAATGAAGTGACTTCCCCAGTCGAAGATTGCGCCGCCAGACACTTCAGCATTGGAGTGCCAGTAGGTGCACGGCTCGGAATACCCACCAACGAAGGAGTCATACTGAAAGACATCACCAATCACGCCGTCTGAAATAAGTCGCATCATGGTGACGAAATCTGCGTCGTAACGGCGGTTCTGATACACCACCAACAAGAGATTCTTTTGTCCAGCAAGTTCCAATAACTCGTCGCACTGTTCAGCGGTTAGGGCCATCGGCTTTTCAAGAACCACATTGATGCCTCGAATCAAGGCCTCTCTAGCCCATGAATAATGGCTATTGGGCGGAGTGGAGATGACGACAAGATCAAGAAGACCCGAATCGAGCATTGCCGTGGCATCTGCGAATGCTTCAACATCTGGGGCCAAATCTTTCGCCGCTGCAATTCGTTCTGGGTTTGTATCGCAGACCGCGGCCAATTCAAGCCCCGCAGTTCCCTGCACAGCAAGATTGTGTTCGTGACCAATCGCTCCGTAGGCAAGTAGGCCTACTCGAATATTTTCGTTACTACTCACTGGAGACATTGTGTCTCATCATATGTGATTTAGAAGTGCCTCAACTAGCAAACACAATGTGAGTTCAAATCGTACGAAATCACAATGCGTTCTTGCGGCGACGTCGAATTTGGTTTGGAACAATCAACCCGATGACCACCGATAGAGCAATAGGAATAGCAATTAACATTCGAGTCAGAGTCGATGTTTTAGGTACATCCCCCATTGCGACTCCCAGTGTGAATGTGGCAGACTTACCGTTTGGCAGCTTTCCTTTGATTGCAATTCGATGTGGGCCGCTCTCCACTTCCGCAGGAATTGCGAAGGAACCGCTCATCTGCCCATCTTTGCCAACAATTGCACTTCCCAATCGACGGGGAGTTGAAAAAAGCCAAACTTCAACTTTGGATGCCGGCTTAAAACCGTTCATGTTGATTTTTATGACATCCCCGCCCTTAAGCCGTAAATTGCCGTCAGAGTCAAGAGGTTGTCGCGCACCTTCACTATTTGCACCCGATAGCACTGCTTTGAGTGGTCCAGCAGTCATGATCAACTGATTGTCTTCCCGACTAACATCCACTTTGCTTGCCACTCCTCCAACATCGAGAGCAGACTCCCCAGGAGAGACACGCGGAATGATTGGCGGTGCCACAGACGTTGAAGTGGTTGATACTGAAGCAACAGTTGTCGTTGTGGCTTTTTCACTAGTTACAGGACTTGATGATGACGGACTCGTTGTCTGTCGCGTTGTTGTCTGAGCGCCAACTGTTGTAGTTGGACCTTGTCCAGTAGCAATGGTTGTAACTGGCACCTGAATGTCTATAACTACTGCTGGCGGTGCAGTGGTCGTTGTTGTTGTTGTGGTCGTTGTTGTTGTGGTCGTTGGAATCGGGGTCCACATTGCATACAACGTCACATTGGCATTTGTGGAGTAGGTGCTGACTCCGGGCGTGTATGTCGTTCCGCTTCCATCAATCGCGGAATTCCATCCAGAAAATGTGTATCCAATACGCGCCAAAGAACCTGAATTCTCTGCAATGACAGAGGCGGATCCACCAGTGGTATAGCTACCAGTGTCAGGAACAGATCCGGATGTTGCGCCGTTTGCGTCATACAGAATGTCGTAGGTCACTGGATAGAAGGTGCCAACAGTGGCGTTGTAATTAGCCAAGATGTCTGAGGCGGTCAATACTCTTGTGTAGGCAAGGACAGTGCTGATTTTCCCGCCGAAGCTGTAAGCGGGAGCATCTTGTCCATTCCCAATCCAAGTTTTGCCATCAGCCGAGCACGTCAAACTATTTCCACTTTGACCATTACCCGTCGTCTTTAGGACTCCGTTGATGTACAACTTGATTTGTCCGCTTGCCATCTCCCTCGTTGCCGCAACATTGATCCAAGCATTCGTATTAACCGCGTCAGGCGTCGCAAAAGTAGCGTCAGATGGCCCAACACCAAATGCAAGTTTTCCTGTGTTATTGACGCCCATTCCCCAGTCGGCGGCACGACCACCGCATTCGGATGCCATGATGTACATGGTTGTGTAATGAGCGGTGGAATAACCAACTTGACTCGTCTTTATCCATGTCTGAATTGTGAAATTGTCGGTGAGAAATTTGCTATTGATAGCAATTTTGCTGGCGGTGCTCGCTGTATTCGACACCAAACTCCTTGTGAGGTCAAATGACTTCGGACCAGTGCCATCAAATGTTGGAAGAGGAGAACCAGCGAGAGTTCCGTGTCGACCTGCACCGCTTAAGTCGGTGACAGTCACACCAGTCCCCGAATATGATGCGCTCACGTTTGGGTCAAGGTTCAACGCCAAATCTGATTCGATAATGCCAGGGGTATCTGCAGACACACTCGCCTGCGCCATCATCGGCAACACGACAATGATGAACAAAGAGAGGGCAACAATGATGCTTGACGCGGAAAAAGTGCGCCAGACTTTGCCTGCTTTCACATCATCACCATACAACGAACAGACTCTGACTTTTTTAATGGAACATGAAGGTTCTGAATTACCCACGCTTAGGCGGTGTGAACCTGGGGACCCATTCGGCGTCGTGAACCAGGCCAAGTGATTTCTCGATAGTTCTCGCTACTGCAATCAATAATGCTTCGGAATTCTTGACGCCAACAAGTGCCAAGCCAGCCGGCAATTCGCTCGGGATTGGTATCGCAGACTGCAGCTGTTTCTAGCCCTCTAGTGATCAATTCGCTGACGTGCGGCGAGGACAAGTGAGTCAACTTCACGAGACAAATCTGGGCCAACACCGGTTCGAATATCGAAATTTTCTACGTGAACATGACGAGCTCCCAGTGAACGAAAAACTTTCCTCATGTCGTGAATTCTGATTGCGATTCAAATTGCTCTGGCTGTCTTTGCAGGTTTGATTATTCCAACCACGCTGCGACGCCGCCGTCGGACTGCGACCGCTTAATAGAGAGTGTGCTTATTGTTCCGGTTCCTGTTCCGGGAACCGGTACACCACATCTTCAAACGAATCTGTCGCAAAGAAGTACAGCAAACGAAGTACCTCATTGCCGGTGTTGACAGCCATATGTTCAACATTGCCGTGAATAAATACAGAGTCGCCAGGGGCAACCTTGGTCGACGCGCCTTCAATGACAACCTCTCCTCGACCAGACAAAACGACATAAACCTCTGCTTGTTCATGAAGGTGCCCCCGCTCTGGCCGCGGAGCGCCCACGGGGATATCTGCAATGCCAACTGTTAAGCCGTGAGTTTCTGTTCTGTCAGAGCTAAACAGGGTCCACCAATCAACATGACCAGTGACTGGATCTCTCCACGACTCGGTCTCGCAGTCCTCGATTCGGCGAAAGATTGCTTTTTCTGAGCCCATGGAGTTCAGACTAATTGGCTTCTCACTGACCATTTTCCATAGTCACGGGCGATACTGTCCCTAATGGCGAATACACCCCTTCCTTCGTTGTGGATATTCGGTGATCAACTGAACCGCAACATTGGCACCCTCGCTACCGCCACTCCATCTTCGCATCGCATTCTCATCATTGAGTCGCAACAGAAACTGTCGTCGAGGCCTTGGCACATTCAGCGTGCTCATTTCCTCATTACATCCATGCGTCGATTCGCAGCCTCACTTCGTGAAGAAGGGTTTGACGTTGATTACCGATTCAGTACGTCAACACGTCAAGGTTTTCTCGACCACTTGAAAGAATTCTCTCCATCATCTGTTGTTGTGACAGAACCAAATAGTTATACGGCTCGACAACTAGTTCGTTCGCTTGATTGCGAAATAGTTACTTCGAATCAGTTCTTGTGCCATCCAACAGAGTTCGCGCACTTCACCACCGGAAAGAAATCTTTCAAGATGGAAGATTTCTACCGATGGCAACGCAAACGTTTGAACTACCTCATGGATGGCGACCAACCCGTCACTGGGAAGTGGAACTTCGACAAAGACAATCGACTACCGCCGCCAAAAACCGAGCACGAACGCTGGGCTACACCGCAACTCGTTCCACTTGACGACATTGACCAACAAGTACTGGCCGATCTGCCGTCATCTGTTTGGGGAGAGAGTCCCTCTGGCATTTGGGCAACAACCCGATCTGGCGCTCTCGAACGCCTTGCTTATTTCATTGAACACCTCTTGCCTGTTTTCGGCGAACACGAAGACGCCATGCTGAACACAAACTGGCATCTGGCTCATTCGCTGCTATCGCCTTATCTCAATAACGGATTGTTACTGCCTGGCGAAGTAGTAGATGCCGCAGTGCAGGCGTACGAATCTGGTGCAGTTCCCATTAATAGTGCAGAAGGCTTTATTCGCCAAATCATTGGTTGGCGCGAATACATCTGGAACTTCTATTGGCTGTACATGCCGGAATATGCATCTCGCAATTCGCTCAACGCCCAACGACCACTACCGCCGCTTTTCACTAATCCTTCGAAGACCAAAATGTCCTGCCTCAAGAATGTTCTTGAAGGCATCGAAGGACATTCCTATTCACATCACATTGAACGTCTAATGGTGTTAGGAAACTTTGCACTCATCTCAGGTATCAATCCGCAACAGTTCACCAATTGGATGTGGAACAGCTACATCGATGCCGCTGAATGGGTGATGGTGCCAAACGTTGTCGGCATGTCGATGTATGCCGACGGCGGCGTGTTAGCAACTAAGCCGTATGCAAGTGGTGGCGCGTACATCGACCGCATGAGCAACCACTGCAAAGGATGCGCGTACGACCGTAAGAAACGCACGGGTGACGATGCCTGCCCTTTTACGAATTTGTATTGGGATTTCATGTTGCGCCACCAAGAGACATTTGTGAAGAATCCACGAGTGGCCCGGCAAGTACGTGCGGCTCAACAATTGTCAGATGTTGGCGATGTGCAGGCGACTGCTGACAGAATTCTGAAATCCCTAGATTCAGGCGAGTTGTAGCGAATTACCCGCGACCAATCATGCCGCCGCCGATGCTGATGGCGGCGATGTTTTGCATGATGGTTGGCATTAGAAACTCACGCACTCGATTCAATGCCGCGTCGGCAGTTGCATGTCCGGCGCGTTGCAGAACATCCAAGTCAGAAATGGTGTCTTGCAAGCCATAACCCAGTTGAGCGTGAGCCTCACGTACAGGCGTTTGATCTGCAGGTACTGCCACATCGGCAAATGAACCAAGGGAGACGGCTCGAGCCCGAATGCGATCTCCTTCTGGACCTGGGACATCACCAAGCAAGGCTGCAACTTCTCTAAGAGTGCGCGTCATTTCGTTGTGCTCGTGAGCAACACTTGCATCCAACATTGGTAGCACTTGGCGAACTTGTTGAATCAATGACTGCATCATCATCGCTGTAGCAACAGACTTTGCGTTCGACAGATGCGGAATGATTTCATTCTGAAGCCCAACAATGAGGCCTTCCAAAAGGTCATCTATTGACGGTGTTGTGTTCATACTGTGGTCCCTGGGTAGCCCATCAACTGCGCCATCGCCGGAAGCGCTGGCAAACTTGACTGAATTAAGTACAGCGGCAGCAACAACATGTGCTCTTTACGAATTCTTCGCGCTACCGATTGGTGCACTGGTACTGCAATGTTTGCTGTGCCAAACAATGTGAAGTACCCAAGTTCTTCTGGCGTGATGTCGTTTCCTGTGAGTTTGTTGTAATACGCAAGAAAGCCACCCTCTTTCTTTGGATAACTCATGACCTGAGTGTTGCTGAGAATGTCCATTAACACCATCCAGCCAAGATCTTCTCGAGGGTCACCGACTCGACTGTTTTCCCAGTCAATGAGTGCCGACACTCTTCCGTTTTCATACAGGAAGTTGGCGGGGTTGAAATCCCCGTGGACGATTGCCAACGGCATGGGTCGAGGCTTATTACGACGAAGTGTGAGAAACGAATCAAGAATCATCATCATCACGGGATCCCATGCGATGGTTTTGTATTCACCGATGTAGTAATCAAACGTTGATTCCATGTACTCGTCCCACGAGCCAGCACGCACTCCAACTCCGCGAGGGTCAATGAGAGACCCGTCAGGATCAATAGAGTCAATACTCGCTGAATGCAGTTCAACTAACACCTCACACAAATGGCGCACCACGTCTTCACATTGGTCTTCATCCGTCCCACCATTGAACAATGCCGACGTTTGCCCACTTCCCGAGGCTCTCTCAAGAACCATGGCCGGTTCGCCAAATGCTGCAGTGTCAAGTTCGTATCCGTAACTGCGACTGACAGGAACCTTGGTGTTATTGCGAAGCGCTTCAATCAAGTTGTGCTCCACCGCTCGACTCGTATTCAGAATGGCTTCGATGTCCGGCGGATTCTTGCGAATAATCAACGGAAGTGTGACTTTCTCCCCCGCTCGATTGGCGATTGCGTCGCACTTGAATGTCTCGCGACTGAATCCACCAGGAATCGGCTGCAAGTCAATAATCGAGACATCTGTGAGACCCGGTTCTGCTCGCGTGAGCACATCGATAATCGCCTGCTCCATAAGACCCCCATCTTCGAGCAATGGGATGAAACTACGACTATTGACAGACGGTGTCAAACTCCACCGCTAATACGGCAAGGTATAAGTGTTCTCTAGTTCGTCTTGCACCACGGTGGCATCGTGGTCTGTGGTGTCAACAATAAGTTCTTCATCCAAGATGCGAGAGCGGAAGCTCCAACCATCTGGCAACCTCAACTTGCTACCAAGATCGTCTAATGAGTCCAAGGTGTTCGTTGGATCAACACCAATACACAAGGCTTGCATCACATATGCCTTTCCTTCTGGGTTGACCAATTCCCATACTTTTGAACCAGCGTCAAAAAAGAAAATTGCTCCGC
>JBMTEX010000047.1:0-15836 GCA_049433485.1 Ilumatobacteraceae bacterium
CCATGTTGTATGTGAATGAACATGTTCAGAACGAATTGTTTGAAGGTGACGTACCTTCTGATCAGATTCGCTCGTTTCAACCAGGCGATTACCCCATCTTGCAAACAGGGGATGGAACGTACGTTGTTGTGAGTGGTCACCCAGCAGAACGTGGAACGTTTGATTTATTTGTCGGCGCGATGAAACGACCAGAGCTACTGACTGATGAACGCTTCACCGATGTTGCCTCACGACTAAAGAACTTTGACACATTGCGAACTGTTATTCGAGAATGGGCGCGCACCATTCAGACGGCGCAAGAGATTGAAGATGTCATGGCCGAAGCCGGTTTGGCAATGGGCGTCATGCGCACAATGTCTGACATTGCAGATACCGACTGGGCGGATGAACGTCATGTACTTATCGAGGCAGATGACAGATCCGGCTCCACATTTCGGGTACCAAACTCACCGTGGGTGTTTTCCGGTTCAGATACAACGACACGCGGAATTCCAAAGTTCCGTGGTGAAGACAACGAGCAAATCTTTACGGAGATGTGCGGATTGACACATGAGCAGGTGAAAGAACTCACCGATGCTGGTGTGTTATCTATTCGCTTACCGCGCGCAAAATGAATATTTATCGGCCTGAATGACCGAACCCGCCACCGCGATTGTTGGCGTCGAGTTCATTCACTTCAACCCACGTCACATCTTCCACTTTTTGAATGACGAGTTGTGCGATGCGGTCGCCTCGATGTACGTGATATGGCCGTGTGGGGTCGGTGTTCAGGAGTACCACTTTCAATTCGCCGCGATAGTGCGAATCGATCAGACCGGGTGCGTTCACCACACTGATGCCGTTGTGCAATGCAAGACCACTACGTGGAAGAACAAACCCGGCGTAACCGCGAGGAATTGCAATGGCGATACCGGTGGGCATGAGCGCACGGCCACCTTGCGGCGCAAGAACCGTGTCTTCTCGTGCGTATAGATCAACGCCGGCGTCGCCTTCGTGCGCGTATTGAGGCAACGGTAAATCTGGATCTAAGCGTTGAACAGCAATCTCTGGCACGTCGTTACCTTAGGTTGACCGCAAGTGGGGTAGCAATTGCGCGTTATTTACAGCAGTAAATTCGCGTACAGCTCAAGTGCTTGCGCCGGTCCACCAACAAGGAAAGTGGTGATGCATGTGTCGCGCCACTTTGCAGCCTCTTCCTTGATTTTCCCTGGAGGACCAACAAGGGCGACATCTTCCACCATGGACAGCGGAATAGCAGCAGCTGCTTCTGCCTTCTTGCCAGCGAGATAGAGGTCTTGCACTTTCAATGCGACGTCTTCGTAACCCATACGAGCAAACACTTCGAAGTGAAAGTTGGCGCCACGTGCACCCATACCACCTGCATACAGCGCCAAGAATGGACGCACCATGTCTGCACACTTTTCAATATCGTCACCAGGAACAACAGTGAGAACTGCTGCAATTTCAAAGCGGTCTGCTTTGTTGTCTTCGCCGCTCTTGGCAAAACCGTCGTTGAGACATTCGCGGTAGTACGCATCTTCTTTCGGACTAAAGAACAGTGGCAACCAGCCATCACAAATTTCTGCAGATAAAGCAACGTTCTTCGGGCCTTCAGCGCCAAGAAAGATGGGAATCTCAGTGCGTCGTGGGTGAATGGTGCTCTTCAATGGCTTGCCTAAACCAGTGCCACCTTTGTATGGCATGTCGTAAAACGCACCGTGGTAATCAATTGGTTCACGACGCGCAACAATCTGTCGCACAATTTCTACGTATTCGCGCGTACGAGCCAATGGCTTTGGATACGGCTGGCCATACCAGCCTTCAACAACTTGAGGTCCAGAGGCACCGAGTCCAAGAATGAATCGACCATTGCTGAGGTGATCCATTGTCATTGCAGCCATTGCAGTAGCGGCCGGTGTACGCGCACTCATTTGAACAATGGAAGTTCCTAGGCGAACGTTCTCCGTATGTGAACCCCACCATGCAAGAGGTGTGATGGCATCACTTCCGTACGCTTCGGCAGTCCAGACGCTGTCATAGCCAAGGCGATCAGCTTCTTTGATGGCTTCAAGTGCGCCCTGTGGTGGACCGCTTCCCCAATAGCCAGTGTTGTAACCGAGTTTGATGTTTCCGTGTGCCATGGGCGAACACTATTCCAAATAGAAACCAGTCTGAACGAGGAAACTTAACTCGCGTACAGTGGCGATGAGTTCTTTAGAAGCCTTGTCATCATTGTGAGGTTGGCGACGGCCGAACTATCGGGTTCATCTGCCCGGCGTGCTTCAGTGGTAAACCACAGCACCTCAGTCTTGGGAGTATTGGCGACCCCGAGAACTCGACCAGTCACGGTGTATTCCGTATCTAGGAAGAGCGGTCCGTTGAGATGACGAACTTCGATGGCGCCGTACATTCCGACGAATTCACCGCATTCCTGTTCGATGGACTTTGTCATTCCACTGACTAACAACTGACACGCTGTCAACGGTGAGCAGATGGGACCACCCCACGGTGATTCGCTGACGTACCAATCCAGTGGTGACGTCATGGTTCCGCGGGAATGGCGCAACCACTGGTGCTCACCTTGGGCTCGTTTGTTGAGTGTCTCGAGAGGACGTCCAGGGGTTGCGTTTCGAAGCATCTTCAAGGTTGATGAGTCGACGTAGCGACGATCACGTGATTCCAAGGCAGTAGCAATACCAGTTATTCCAACACTGGCAGTTCCTTCGGCAACGGCAATTCCTTCTGGCGTGCTCATATGTGCAGAAATCTGAGTATTACTGATTGGTGCAACGTGGTCGCCGGTATCAAGAGTTGCTTCTACTGGTTCAGCATCGGAAGTGGCATGCAGGAAGTACATGCTGAGTGAACCTGTTTCAAACCATTGCTGCCCAAAAGTAGATACCAGGATTCCACTGAATTGTTCAAGGTGAATGTCACCGGCCACTGTGCCGCCACGAAAACCCAACTGGCGGGCAGTGTCATCGTCGTGAATACTGCCTTTTGAATTGATGGACAAATTACGAGGTGTGCATACACCGCTTGAGATGATGGTCATGTCAGTTCTTTGGAATGTCCTTGAAAGGAGTTTTCGGGTCTACTTGAGCATCTTTAGGCAATCCAAGTGTTTTTTCGCCGATGATGTTTCGTTGTACTTCGTCGCTGCCACCGGCAATAGATGCGGACGGCATGGACAAAAAGAAGTGCTGTACTTTTCCTTCGGCAGGAAGTTCTGGACCTGTCAACATTCCTTCCGCACCGAGAAGTTCCATACCAAGGTCGCGAGAGACTCGAAGTCCATTTGTCCAATGAAGTTTCATGGTGGATGCTTCGGGCCCAGGCGAGCCGCCCTTTTTCGCAATTGATGTGATTCGATCACGCGTCATCTGTGCGATTTTCTCGTTGGTGTAGAGAAGCATCATGTTGTCGCACTGGACGTCGGTCAGTTCATCGGACCTTCTTAAGGTCAACAATGTGGAGTAGAGACCGCCGTATTCATCAGGGTGTGATTTTGCGGCCCTGACGCGTTCAAGAATTTCTCCAACTGTGCGGTCAAGATAGCCAGCTTGCTTTCCGGTAGGAACACGCACTCCGCCGCCTGCTCCCTCGGAGAGTCCACTTCTTTCAAATCCCAATGTGGCAGCCGTGATTGCCCAACCGTTGTTGACGTCGGAGATTCGGTCAGCATCACTGACACGAGCCTCGGTGAAGAACACTTCGTTGAAGTGCGCTGCACCATTCATCTGCTTGATGGGCCGAATCTCAACACCTGGCTGTTCAAGGTCGATGATGAAGTAGGTCATCCCTTTGTGTTTGGGTTGATCAAAATCGCTGCGCGCCACCAGCATTCCACGTTGTGAATGCAATGCACCAGATGTCCAAACCTTTTGGCCGTTGATGATCCACTCGTCGCCGTCGCGTTCTGCACGACACGAGACACTTGCGAGGTCTGAGCCAGCACCTGGTTCACTGAACAACTGGCACCAGCCCTCAACACCAGTTGCAAGTGCAGGGAGCCATCGCTGTTTCTGTTCTTCGGTTCCGAAGGCCATGGTGACAGGGGCGCCCATAAGAACCCCGAGTCCACTTGGTGCGCCAATGACATGCGCATCGGCAAAAGCACGAGAAATTTCGCTTTGTTCCTTTTCCGTGCAATCTCGTCCGAACCATGCGCTTGGCCAACGAGGAAACGACAGTTTTGCATCACTCATCAACTGCCACCACTCACGCAGCGTTAATGATTCTCTCCAGTGTTCCTCAATCCAGTCGCGTGTGTCCTGGTACATCAGCTGAGTGCAACACCGAGGTGGCGAAGTGCCATTGCGGAGTACACCGCCGTACCACGACGCATGTAGTCCTCTGCATAAATGGCGCGGTTGCTGTGATTTGGTGCCGCTTTCATGATGTCCATTCCTTCAGGCATAAGGCCAAGGAACATCATGGATCCGGGCACGCGATTCAACACGTAACTGAAGTCTTCTGCACCCATCACTGGGTTATCCATAATGCGAACATTGCGATCGCCAGACACGGCCGTTGAAACGTCTGCTGCAAATGATGCGAAATTGTCGTCGTTGACAGTGACGTCGTAGCCGAGGTACACATCAACTTCTGCATCCATTTCGTGCGCTGCAACAATTCCTTCGGCAACTCGGCGTACGCCATCGTGAATGAGTTTGCGTGTCCGTTCACTGACGGCGCGAATTGTTCCATTGATGAATGCAGTCTCAGGAATGACATTGCTGGTTGTGCCCGTGTGAATTTGTGTAACAGTGAGAACGCCCGGATCGAAGACATCAATGCGACGTGTGACCAGAGTTTGCAGTGCTTGAACAATTTCACATGCAACAGGAACGGGGTCGAGAGTGAAGTGCGGTGCGCTTCCATGGCCACCTTTCCCGCGAATGGTGATGTTAAAGAAATCGCTGGAGGCCATCATGGTGCCACCTTTGATGCCGAGGAATCCGCCAGGGATGTTTGACGCTGCGTGAATCGCAAAGGCACCAGTGACAGGAGACTCGGTACCAACATCTAGCAAACCCTCTTTCAACATTTCGCTTGCACCGTTGTATCCCTCTTCGCCAGGTTGAAACATAAACAAGACACGGCCAGGAATATCTGCTTTGCGCGATGACAAAATTTTTGCAGCACCCATGAGCATGGCGGTGTGTGTGTCATGGCCACATGCGTGCATCACGTTTTCCACTTTTGATTTGAAAGCGACATCGGTGTCTTCCGGCATGGGCAAAGCGTCCATATCGGCGCGCAACAACACAGTGGGGCCTGGCTTGTCGCCGGTCAACATTGCGGCAATGCCGCTGGTGGTCTCGTGCAACGTGATGTCAAGTGGGAGACCTTCAAGAGATTGCAACACACGCTCACGGGTGCGCGGTAGGTGGTTGCTGATTTCTGGCCATTCGTGAAGATCGCGACGTAGCGTGACCATGTCTTCAAACACATCGTTTGCCTGCTCTAACAATCCGGTGGGATTGCCATGTTGATCGCGCGCAGCATCGGTACTCAATGTGTTTTTGCTCATACCTAATGGTAGGCACAACAACATGAGCCAATCGGCGGCGCACCCAGCCAATTCTCCGCATGAAGATGTTGAAGAAGTGGATCGTGCTGGAAATGTCATTCGTGTCATTTCACGAAGAGAGATGAGAGCCGCGACGGCGCGCCATCGAGCTGTCTTTATTGCGGTGATGTCCAGCCGTGACGAATTGCTGGTGCATCGGCGCGCTCTCACCAAAGACATTTGGCCCGGGTGGTGGGATGTTGCTGTGGGAGGCGTGATGGCACCAGGAGAAAGTGCCGAAAGCGCGGCCGCGAGAGAGATATTCGAGGAACTTGGCCTTCGCGACGTTGTCCTTGAACCACTCGCTACGGGCGCCTATGAAGACGCCGATGTCCGACTGGTGTCTGAGTCCTATCTGTGCCGACACAACGGGCCGTTCACCTTCTCAGATGGCGAGATCATTGAGACCGCCTGGATTCCGCGAAGTGAAGTGACGGAATGGCTTGGGACGCACCAGGTCTTGCCAGATAGCCGAGCCCTCGTTCTTCCGTTCTTACCCTTGTAGGTGAGCGGTGGTTGCCCCTTAGGCTTTCAATCGTGATTACCGTTGAATTCACCATAGAGCCGTTCGAAGAAGGTGAGCCGCCGTTGCGCGTGACCAAGGCGGTGGAAGCGGTAGAGGCTTTGGGCATCTCGGTAGAGATTGGCGTGTTTGGTTCGTCTTTTTCTGCCTCGGCAGACCAAGTGGGGCCAGCGTTGAGCGCGTTGACCTCAGTTGCATATTCTCACGGTGCAACACACGTAGTGATTCATACGGAAGCGGTGGGATAGCGGTGTTTGTTCAGCACCCTTTGCTCACAGCCGTGAAACCCATCCTTGACGCGGTGGGGGCTCAACTCATTTCGGTGGAAGATGCTCGCATTAGCGACATGGCACTGGAATGGGAAGGCGAGATCATTGCTGCCGTGCGTTTACCGAAATTGCACGGCGCACTAGATCGCCTGATTGAGCAAGTGGAGAAAGAACTCGGCTCTCCGCTTCCAAATTTGTCGCGTAATGACAAGCAAGTTGCAGTGAAGATGCTGGATCAACGCGGTGCGTTCATATTGCGTCGTGCCGTGGAAGACGTGGCCGATGCAATGGGCGTATCACGTATCACCGTGTACAACTATCTCAACGCATTGCACCGATAACACTGCAGGGGCAACACACCCCTCTGTCATGATGTTGTGATGGAATCTGCAGTAATTGCCCTTCTCGTTGTCGTCATTCTGGTCCTCGCTGGTGGATTGCTCGTTGTCTTGAAGCGTGCGCAGCAACCGCCTGCATTGTCGGCCCCCGCTCCTGTTGTGGCACCAACGGTTGAGATCGCCCCGATCGTCGAGGCAGTCAAGGCAGCTCTTGATGTCAATGCAATCAGTACTGGTGTTCAAGGGGCTGTGGAGTCAAAGATCCGCGAGGTTGCTACGGATGTGCTGTCAAAAGCCAATCTTGTAGCGGGTCAACAAGCTGATGAACGACTTAAAGCTCAACGTGATGCACTTGAGGCTCAGACAAAGAATTTGTTACAACCATTTGTCCAGCAAATTCATACCCTGGGTCAAGAAGTTGAAAAATTGCATACGCATAACACCGAAAAGTTCGGCAACGTTGATGAAGCAGTGAAAGGTCTTGCTACTCAGACTCAGGCGTTACGCAATGTGCTGTCCAGCGCGCAAGGGCGTGGTAACTGGGGTGAGCGAATGTTGGAAGACATTTTGTCGCAGGCTGGTTTTGAGCGTGGCATCAATTATGAGAAACAAGAAATTCTGGGCGACGGTGGAAAACCTGACTACAGCTTCTTTCTGCCACCAGATCGGGTTTTGTATCTCGACTCAAAGTTCCCTGTAGACAACTATCTCAAATATTTTGAAGCGGCTGACGAAAACTCTCGCAATATGTATCGCGATCAATTTTTAAAAAATGTGGAGGATCGCGTGAAGGAACTGGAGAGGCGTGACTATGTCTCTCAATCAAATCGCAATGCACTTGATTACGTGCTGTTATTTATTCCAAACGAAAGTGTGATTGGATTCATTCAACAACACAAGCCAACGTTGATTGATGCTGCTCTCGGCAAGAAAGTTGTGCTGTGTTCTCCCTTGACGCTGTATGCCTTCTTAGGAGTTGTGCGACAAGCAACCGATAGCTTTCATATGGAACAAAATGCCAAAGAAATTCTTAGCCTTCTGACGGGCTTTAGTAAGGCATGGACTCAATATGTCAAATACCTCACGGATATCTCGAAGCACTTTGACAATATTCAGAAGAAATTGAAAGCTGTCACCACTGGCCGGGTAATGTCTAATCTTCGAAAGCCAATTCATGAGATTGATGCGTTAACTAAAGCGCAGGGCGTCATAGGCTCAGACGAAACATTGCTATCGGTGCAAGCAGCCTTCAAAGAGATTGAAGCAGCAGAAACTGAACTTGATCACAGCACCGAGGATTAGTCGGAGTTGTTAGAGGCGGCGGAGTTGAACGTCGGTCACGCGGTGGTCTGCACCTTTATGCACCACCAATGATGCGCGTGACTTCGTTGGTTCAATGTTCTCTACCAAGTTCTTGCCATTGATTTCTCGCCAGATTGCGCGCGCAGTGGCAACAGCTTCTTCATCGGTGAGATGGGCGTAGTTCTGGAAGAAGCTGTCGGGGTCACGGAACACAGTCTCACGAAGAGTATGGAAACGCTCGACATACCACTGCTCAATGTGGTCTTCTTCTGCGTCGATGTAAATAGAGAAGTCAAAGTAGTCAGACACGAACTCATTTGATTCGGATCCAACTTGCAGAACATTCAATCCTTCGAGAATGAGAATGTCTGGCTGGCATACAGAGATCTCTTCGCCATCCACAATGTCGTACACCACGTGGCTATACACCGGTGCGTTCACTTCAGCGGTGCCACTCTTCAAGTCTCGTAAGAATTTCAACAACGCTTTTGTGTCGTAGCTTTCTGGGAAACCTTTGCGATTCATAATGCCGCGGTCTTGTAAGACTGCGTTGGGGAAGAGGAATCCGTCGGTGGTGATGAGATCAACGCGCGGATGGTCTGGCCAACGGGTGAGCAGTGATTGCAGAATTCTTGCGAATGTGCTCTTGCCAACAGCAACGCTTCCGGCAATTCCAATGACGTATGGAACCTTTGGTGCCATCGTTCCAAGGAATGTGGCCGACACTTTGTGCAGGTTCTGCGTTGCACTCACATACAAGTTGATCAGTCGCGTCAGCGGCAGATACACAGCAGCCACTTCGTCTAGATCGATCTTGTCATTGATGCCGCGCAACATTTCCAATTCGCGTTCACGAATAGTGAGTGGTGTGGCGGCTCGAAGTTCTGCCCATTCTTCGCGACCAAACGCAAGGTAGCGATCTGGGTTCTGTGCATCAATCACGGCTGAGACGCTACGACTTATTGGTTAACGATTCCAAGGTGCGCTGGGAGAAACAGCGCCAGGGCCAGCTGTGAGCACGTCTACACCGTTTGCTGTGACCACCATGGTGTGTTCAAATTGTGCCGTACGGCTGCCGTCTGCGGTGACAGCGGTCCAATCGTCATCCCACATCTTGTGGCGGAACTCGCCGCTTACGGTGATCATTGGCTCAATGGTGAAGGTCATGCCTTCACGAAGAATCATGGTGGCACGTGGGTCGTAATAGTGCAGTACTTGGATGTCGGTGTGGAAGTTCTCGCCAATTCCATGACCAATGAACGCGCGAACCACGCCGTACTTGTGCTTCTTCGCGTGCACTTCGATGGCGCGACCAATTTCATTGATAGAGACACCTGGCTTCACTACTTCAATGCCGTGCCACATGCATTCTTCGGTCACACGAATGAGGTCTTTGTCTTCTTGCGAAATATTGCCAACAGCAAACGTTGCGTTCGTGTCACCGTGCACACCGTTTAAGTAAATGGTGACATCTAGGTTGATGACATCGCCATCTTCCAACACACGTGAATCTGGAATGCCGTGACAGATCACTTCGTTCACGCTGGTACACACACTCTTTGGATAGCCGTGATAGTTCAGCGGGCTTGGATAGCCACCCATCTCAATGGTGAGGTCGTGCACGAAGATGTCAATCTCATCAGTGGTGATGCCTGGGCGAACAATCTCGCCGGCACGTCGAAGAATTTCTTTCGCGGCGTCACCAGCAACGCGCATGCGCTCGATAACGTCAGGTGACTTCACGCGTGATTCTTCGTAACGAGGAACAACACCAGTGGCGGCATATGGCGGCTTCACAATATTGTCTGGCACGTAACGCATGGGGCTGATGATGCCTGGCTGAATACGACCTTCAGTTCCCTTATGGCAACGCTTGTACTTGCGTCCGCTACCGCACCAGCATGGGTCATTAGAGGCGGGGAGTACGTCCGGTGCCTTGCTCATTCTTCTAAGGCTAGAGGTTTATTTCTTGACTGTGAACCACTCATCATCATCGATATCAAATGTGCATTGAGTTGATTGTTCGCGCCGAAGCTCCGGGAGTGAATCCGGAAGACGACATCGAAATCACCCTGACTGAAGGAATGTTGCGCATCATGGTGCAACGCAAGAAGGAATCGAAGCACGAGGGCAAGCGCCACTATCGCAGCGAATTCCAATACGGCTCATTCGTGCGAACCATCGCGCTTCCCGCCGGCGCAACTGATCAAGACGTGAAGGCCCGCTACACAGAAGGCGTACTTGAGGTCCGAATCCCAATGAGCGGCAAGCAGGCTCAGACCAAGAAAGTCACTATCACTCGTCACTAAATGCTGCGGCCGGTGTCCGTAGCATGACCTCATGTTCGGACGTAAAAACCCAGTGATGATTACTGCAGCCGAGGCATTGCCTGGTCGAACCGATCAAACAATGCCGGTGCCAGCAGAACACTTTGAACTCGGCACACCACTCGTTGGTCCGTGGCCAGACAAAGCGGGAACTCTTGTTGTTGGCATGGGTTGTTTCTGGGGTGCAGAGCGGAAGTTCTGGCAAGCCTCAGGAATCATCTCCACTGCGGTCGGTTACGCAGGTGGTTTCACTCCGAACCCCTCTTATGAAGAAGTGTGTTCGGGACTCACTGGGCATACCGAAGTTGTACTTGCAGTGTTTGATGCATCGCAAGTGTCATTGGCTGACATGTTGCGCGTCTTCTGGGAGAACCACGATCCAACACAGGGCATGCGACAGGGCAATGACATCGGAACGCAGTATCGAAGCGGCATTTATTACATGTCTGACGAACAACGTGATATCGCAGTGGCAACTCGCGATGCGTATCAAGAACAGTTAACGAAAGCTGGATACGGCACAATCACAACTGAGATTGCTCCGCTAACCGAGTTCTATTACGCAGAGCCATATCACCAGCAATATCTAGGCAAAAACCCGAATGGTTATTGCGGCATCGGTGGCACTGGCGTCACTTGCCCCGTAGGAATTCTGTAAAGACAAATTATTCAATGTGAGATTTAATCCACTCGGCAAGACTTGCATCTGTCATTTCATATGATGCGATAGAGCGGATTGTTGTGACGACATCCATTGTTGGTGGATTAAGTGGGTAGTCATTCAGATCACAGAACATGATGAGGCATGTCCAAGCGAGTCGTTTATTGCCATCTGGTAGCGGATGATTTCGAATAATCCTTGAGCAGAGAACTGCAGCTTTCATAAAGAAGTCTGAATAGAAATCTTCTTCGCCCGAACCTGCTTGCGGTGCATGCAGGGCTGAGTCCAGCAACTCAATGCGAGAGATGGACGCAAGGGTTTTCGCATCTATTCCGGTAACGGCTTCACCAACAACTAGTGCTTGCTGAAGCGTCAGGTACCTCACTTGGCAAGTTCGTCAAGGATCTCTTTGTCTCGTTCAACAATCTGCTTGACCCGATTCATAAAGTCGGAGTCCCCACGGACTCGATCGATCTCTATCGCAAGCGAATCGATGATGAGTTGGTTGACACTGGTGCCTTTGGCTCGTGCCACTACCTCGGCCTTGTCGGCCAAGTCGTCCGGAAGACGGATGGTTGTCTGTTTTGCCATGACATCATGATATCACGACATCATGATGGTGACTGCCTTTTAGTCGACGAAGGTGACTTCGTTGGCGGCAGCCATCTGCTCATCAGTTGGCTTACGGAACAAAGTCAACATCACCAATCCGGCAAACAAATAAATTCCAGCCATCACGCGCCAAGCGTTGTCGTAGGACGACACCATTGCTTCAGTGATCGGTTGCTTGCTCATCATGGCGGCAATCGCATTCTTCATTGCCGGTGCAGCCAACGATGCTGCAAGCGCAGCACCAAGCGCAGATCCAACTTGACGTGCAGTGGTATTCAATGCAGAACCCATTGCGAAACGCGCTGGCGGCAAAAATGCATTTGCAGAGCTAGACAAAGTAGACATGCTGCAGCCAACACCAATGCCTGTGATGATCATCAATGGCAAATAGTCACTGACGTAATTCGGTGTTGGTGTCATGGTGATGGTCAACATGAAGGTTCCGAAGCTAAGAAGAACTGCTCCCACCATCAACACGCGTGCATGACCCCAGCGCACTGCGAGCCGACCCATCGGTGCTGCAAATAACGCAGCCATGATTGGACCGGGCGCCGTAGCAAGACCTGAGCGTGCAGGGCTGTAACCCCAAATGGCTTGAATCCATTGAGTGTTCAAAAGCCACATTCCAAGGAAGCCAATAGAGAAGAACAATCCAGAAACATTGGCCGCAACAACGAATGGCATTTTGAACAACGACAAGTCGAGGAGTGGGTTAGACACGGTGCGACAACGTTGTACGAACAATGCGAGAAGCATTAAGCCAAGCACCATCGAAATGATGGTGCGGTTGTTGATGTAACCCCATTCGCTGCTTTGTGTGATGGCGAGTGTTACGAGAGCGACACCGGGAAATCCGAATGCAGTTCCAACGAGGTCCACATTCTTTGTTGCGTTCGGGTCTTTGCTTTCATGCAGCAACGTGCGACCAATAACCAATGTGAAGATGCAGAACGGCACGTTGATGAAGAACAGCCAACGCCAGTTCAACCAATCAAGCAATAGTCCACCGAAAGATGGTCCGGCGGCTGCGGCGAGTCCACCAACTGCGCCCCACACACCAATTGCAACAGTGCGCTTTTCAGCAGGGAATTCGGGAAGAACGAGCGCCAATGATGCCGGTGTTAATTGTGCGCCACCAATTGCTTGCACGAGACGCGCCAACACCAACAAGTGTGTTGTTGGTGCGAGGCCACACAACACTGATCCAAGGCTGAAGAGTGCGAGGCCTCGCATGAATGAACGCTTACGGCCGTTCACGTCTGCAAACCGGCCCGCAGTGAGAAGGCCTGCTGCGTACGCGATGCTGTAACCCGAGAACACCCATGGCATCCAGGTGGGGTTGCCAAGATCGGCCGCAATGGTGCGTTCTGCAACCACCACGATGCTGGTGTCCAGCGACACCAAGAAAGTGGCGATGGCAGTAAGGCTGAGAACTTTGGTGGCGCGAGTAAAGCGCGGCGCAGTCTCCTGAGTCATGTTGTCCCCCTGACGAACAGGTGAACATTACTAGCCAACTAGGAGAATGGTCGGGTTGAGTCCTAACCCCAGCCGTTTTGGCGAATGGAATCGCCGTCGGCATTGCGGGGACGACCCCGCCACTTCACAACTCCTGGTGTTTCAGACAGCTTGGCAATCAAGGCCTGCATAGGCGTGCCTTCTACGGTGATGATTGCTTCGCGCGCTGCATAGTGAGGGTCGTTGGCAATCTCTTGCATATCTAATACGGGACCAGCAGCGGCTTGGATGTCTTCAAAGATGGCTAGTGCCTCTGCTTGTGTGTGTTGTGCAAACCACTTCTCTATGGCGTCATCGATGATGTGTCGGTTTTCAATGCGACCAGCAAATGTTGCAAAGCGTTCATCGTTGTCAAAACCCAGCAACGTCATGACGCGCTGTGCAATGGAGTCACTAGACGTTGACATTGCTACAAACTTTCCGTCTCTGCACTTGTAGACGCCGCGAGGAACGGTGTACGGAATAAGCGATCCCATTCGTTCTTGCATCTCTTGACGTGTGAGCCACACAGTGATGAGCGGACCCATGATGTGGAAGATGCTTTCCAACAGTGACACATCCACCACTTGACCCTTTTCAGACCACAACGCCACCATGGTTGCAAATGCAGCCACTAAGCCAGTGACTTCATCTGTCAGAGCAATGGGCGGAAGCATGGGATCTCCGCCGGGCATTCCAGTAATTGATGCAAGCCCAGACATTGCTTCAGCAATGGTGGCAAAACCTGGGCGATGCGAATACGGACCCGTTTGACCAAAACCGCTCACACGCGTGATCACCAGTTTCGGGTTACGTGCGTGCAATACATCTGGACCAAGCCCTAAACGTTCCAGAATTCCTGGTCGCAAGTTTTCTACTAAGACATCGGCATCATCTATCAGCTGCAGAAATAACGCATGGTCGTCTGAGTTCTTCAGATCAAGAGCAATGTTGCGCTTGTTGCGATTAACAATACGCCACCACAAACCTTCACCATCTGCTGGATCGCGCCATCCCATGTTGCGCAGACTGTCACCAACATCGGGACGTTCTACTTTGATGACATTTGCACCAAAGTCTGCGAGGTAACGCGCGCAGTTTGGGCCTGCAAGAACTGTCGACATGTCGATGACACGTAAACCAGCAAGTGCTTGCTCTGCCATAACGATGGCTTATGCGCCGGGGCGACGACGACGTGAGATGTGATTCGACGCCCACCAACGACCACTAAAGCGCCACGACTCATTTGCTTGTTTGTCGCTTGATGTAGATGGTGCAACTGGCTGAGGCCACATCATGGTGACGGCTGCAGCAATTGCGGCAGCTTCTTCATCTGTTGGTGCAGGAGAAATTGAGTTCACGTCGATGTTCATCGCTTTACCACCACTGAACCAGCTGCTTTGTCGTGCCATGTTTGGCTGTTCTTATCCCACAGCATCCATAGGAACCCAAGACCAAAGAACAACAAACTGAAGTTGGCGACAAGAATGCGAACAAACGCACGCCACGGACCAATGGGTTGATACGTATTTTGGTCAACAATCAACACGCTGATTCCGCGGCGGAATGGGCTACCGCCGTTTCCTTCCCATACCACTTGCAGACAAATCACAATGCCGGCACCAATGACGGTGACGAGAGCAGCAAAGGTGGAACCATCTTCAGCGCTACTAATGGTCATGATGAGTGCCGAAAGTAGCAACACACCCAAGTACGCAACGAATGAGTTCAATGAATCGAGAATTCGACCCAGCAAACGTTGACCGAACGTCGCCATGACTTCGCCACCAATACGCGCCGAAGCAACATGTGGTTGCGGTGCATCTTGTGGGTTCGGTGCTGGCCAGTTGAATTCGTCGGTCATGTTGTTTCTTTACAGTGGCATGTTGCCGTGTTTGCGGCGTGGAAGTTCTTCGCGCTTTGTCTGCAACATACGAAGACCAGCAATCACTTTCTTACGAGTGTCTGCTGGGTCAATCACGTCGTCTACGTAACCGCGCTCTGCAGCTGCGTATGGGTTGGCGTACTTCTCGGTGTATTCGGCTACAAGTTCGTTACGGCGTGCAACAGGGTCTGCTGCTTGCTGTAATTCACGCTTGTACACAATTTCCACTGCACCTTGTGGACCCATCACTGCAAGTTCTGCAGTGGGCCATGCATATGCAAGGTCTGCACCAATTGACTTGGAGTTCATCACCACATACGCACCGCCGTAGGCCTTGCGGGTGATGATTTGAATTCGTGGCACTGTTGCTTCACAGAACGCGTACAGCAACTTTGCACCATGACGAATGATTCCTTCGTGTTCCTGATTCACACCAGGCAAGAAACCTGGAACGTCAACAAAAGTGACCAATGGAATATTGAACGCATCGCATGTACGAACAAAGCGAGCGGCTTTCTCTGACGATTCAATGTCGAGAACACCGGCGAATGCCATTGGCTGGTTACCCACAACACCAACAGTCATTCCATCAAGACGTGCAAAACCACATGTGATGCTGGTTGCCCAGTGTTGGAAGTATTCGAAGTATTCGCCATCGTCACACACTTCGCGAATGACTTTCTTCATGTCGTATGGCTGGTTTGGAGATACGGGAAGAATGTCGCGCAACATGTCGCATGAACGTTCTGGGTCGTCGCTTGGTTCTTCGGATGGTGGTTCTTCAAGATTGTTCTGTGGCAAGAAAGACATCAAGAAGCGAACATCATCTAAACATGCTTGTTCGTCTGCA
>JBMTEX010000048.1:0-15699 GCA_049433485.1 Ilumatobacteraceae bacterium
CGATGGCTGTGGTGAGTTTTCCGTCGGTGTCGAATGTTGTGTCGAGTGATCCGTCGGTGTTGTATCTGACGACCGCGAAGTCATAGTTGGCTCCGTTGTATGAGTACCCGACAACAACAATTTTTCCATCTGGTTGAACGGCAATGTCGACAGCTTCGTCCCCGCCGGCGCCGATGGCTGTGGTGAGTTTTCCGTCGGTGTCGAATGTTGTGTCGAGTGATCCGTCAGTGTTGTATCTGACGACTGCAAAGTCACCACCAGTTGTGGCGTCATATGAATGTCCGGCAACAACAATTTTTCCGTCGGATTGAAGAACTACTGAACTGCCGATGCTATTGCTGCTTCCGATCGGCGTAGTCACCTTTCCGTCGGTGTCGAATGTTGTGTCGAGTGATCCGTTGGTGTTGTACCGGAAGACAGCAAATTGACCCTGGGACCCCACGTAGACGTATCCGCAGACAACAATCTTTCCGTTGGGTTGCACAAGAATGTCGGTACTACTTTCCTCGGCGCTGGTTGAAATCACCGCTATTCCGTCGGAGTCGAATGTTGTGTCGAGTGATCCGTCGGAGTTGTATCGGGCCACCCCGATGTCAATGTTCAATCCATTGGTGAAATACCCACTAACTGCGATTTTGCCGTCGGTGTGAACCGCGACCGAACTCGCCCAGTCATTGCGAGATGGGTTGAGGGCTGTAATCACCTTCCCATCACCATCAAATGTGATGTCGAGGTCTCCTGCTGCTGCACTCAGCGACGAGATGAATGCGAAGAGAGGGAGAAGGGCGCCGACAAATAATGCGATTGGCTTACGTGGCGCTTGCATACTTTAAGTATGTCAGCACCGACCGAATGAAAGTGGTCGTTGAAATCCCGACTTGGTAGGTCGGGAATTAGTCAGTAGGGTGATTTCCTATGAGTAACGCCAAATGGGGTTTTGAGACCCGCCAAATTCACGCCGGACAAGAGCCAGACCCCACCACGGGCGCACGGGCTGTTCCCATCTACCAAACAACGTCGTATCAGTTCCGCGACAGCCAGCACGCAGCAAACCTGTTTGCTCTCGCCGAAATTGGAAACATTTACACACGTCTGATGAACCCCACCACGGGAGTGCTGGAAGCACGTTTGTCGGATCTTGAAGGTGGAACCGCAACTGCAGTTGGTTTGCCTGGTGCACTTGTTGTGTCATCTGGACAGAGCGCAGCGACTCTTGCCATTCTCACTCTTGCTGAAGCAGGGAGCCACATTGTTGCATCGCCATCGTTGTATGGCGGTACGTACAACTTGTTGCACTACACATTCCCCAAGATGGGCATTGACGTCACATTCGTTGATGATCCAGATGATCTCGCACAGTGGAAAGCAGCAGTTCGTCCGAACACAAAGTTGTTCTTCGGTGAAGTTCTCGCAAATCCAAAGAACGATGTTTTCGACATTGAAGGCGTATCAAAAGTTGCACACGAAGTTGGTGTGCCTTTGATGTTGGATAACACGGTTCCCACTCCATACGGCATTCGTCCGTTGGAGTGGGGCGCAGACATTGTTGTTCACTCTGCAACAAAGTTCCTAGGCGGTCATGGCACCGCAATTGCAGGCGCAATCATCGACGGCGGAAAGTTCGACTTTGCCGCAAGCGGTCGTTTCCCCAACTTCACTGAACCAGACCCCAGCTATCACGGCTTGGCATATTGGCCAGCGCTTGGTGCAGGTTCGTTCATCATCAAGGCACGTGTACAGATGTTGCGCGACCTTGGAATGTCTGCGAGCCCATTCAATGCATGGAGCATCTTGCAAGGCGTGGAGACCCTGTCATTGCGTATGGATCGTCACTGGGCGAACACCGCGAAGGTTGTTGAGTTCTTGCAGACACAAAGCGCAGTGGACTCCATCAATTACGCCGGATTGTCCAGCAGCCCATGGCACGACCGCGCCAAGAAATACTTCGGTGGCAAGGGATTTGGTTCCGTTATTGCAGTGGAACTGAAGGGCGGCCGAGAGGCTGGTCAGAAGTTTGCGGAAGCATTGAAACTGCACAGCCATGTAGCAAACATTGGCGATGTGCGCTCGTTAGTGATTCACCCAGCGTCAACTACACACAGTCAGTTGACGGAAGAGGAACAGCGTTCAGCGGGTGTTGCTCCAGGTCTCGTGCGTTTGTCAGTCGGCCTTGAGTCTGTTCAAGACATCATCGCTGATCTTGAATTGGGCTTTGCCGCAATTAAGTAGTGGAAGTTCACTCGGAACTGACTATCTAGAACAGTTACCGTGGTTGTCGGACGTGCGAAAGATATTTCCTAAAAGTCTGACTGCCGTTGGCACAAACTAGGAAGTTTGCGCCAACGGCAGATTCAGCCTCAGGGAGATCAGATTCACAAACAGTGATGGGCAACCCAACAATGTCAACCACTGCGTCAATGAAATTGTCGAGAGTGACTCCGAAGTCATCTCCAACAACAATCACCATTTATTTATTTCTTGATCGTGAGTGTGATGCCACACTTTGCAGCCAAGGTTTTTAACTGCCTCTTTTGGGCCTTGCTGGGGCGGCCAGCTGGGCGCGAGAGTCCATAGGTGGCAAGGCATGTTTGCTGGGCTGTACTCAGCTTTGCAAAACGTTTCCAGATTCCACACTTCTTGGCGGCTTCTTTCACGCTTGCTTTTCGGTTTGGGCCAGGCGCAATATTTGCTTTAGCTGAGATGAGGCATGCCTCTTGTGCTGGTGTGATGTTGATGTTTTTGGGTCCTTTGTCCCCTTGGGCAGACACATCTGAAATGCCAATACCACTGAGAGTCAATGCCATACCAAGAGTTGAAACAGCAACAACTTTGCGGAGTGAAGTTTTCATTCTTGAATCCTTTCTTTTGGAGCATCCTTCAAGAGGATCTCTTGCCACATTATTGGGAGTAGGGCTTAATGCAAGTTGACAAAAACCTCTTGATTACCTGTGGATTCTTCCCGAAGGCTTCTCTCAGGAAACTCAAAGGATTCCGTGGAATAATCTGACCGTGGGCAAAAAATCAACCAATATCCGAATCTTGGTGGTTGACGATGAGGAGAACATCGCATATTTGTTGACCGCTGCTATGAGAAATCAGGGATTTGATGTCGAGTCCTGTGACAGCGGAGAGAAGGCAATTTCGCTTGCTAGAACGTTTAACCCCGATGTCATCATCTTGGATGTTCTCTTGCCAGACAAGAGTGGAATCGAAGTTGTAAAAGCAATCCGTTCCGTTGGCGTGACGGCTCCGGTCATTTTTCTCAGTGCGCTTGGAAGTGCAACCGACAAAGTGGCGGGTCTCACTTCTGGAGGCGACGATTACATGGTGAAGCCATTCGCTCTTGAAGAATTGATTGCTCGTGTAGATGTTCAACTGAGAAGAACGGGTTACTCGGAGAGACGTTCAATTCTTGAATTAGATACTTTGGTGATTGACGTTGACGCGCGAAGGGTCTGGCGCAACAACATGGAGTCGCATCTTTCATCTACAGAATTCAATTTGCTGCACTTCTTGATGAGTCATCCAGGAAAAGTGGTTACGCGGGCGCAGATTCTTGATCATGTCTGGCACTATGACTTTGAGGGTGATTCAACAATTATCGAAACAGTTATGAGTAACGTTCGACGCAAGATTGATAACGGAACTCCTCGACTTATCCGTACTGTTCGTGGCGTTGGATATTGCATTCGAGTTCCAGAATGACATTACGTACTCGACTGGTTGTCGCTTTTCTATTGGTGGTCACCTCATTGTTTGCGGTTGCATTCGGAGTCATGTCTTTCCAGAAGAGTTATGTCAATAACCAAACTGATTCACGATTGATGCGCTTAGACGCAATTGCCGAATCCGTCATTTCACAAATTGAAGGCACAGGTTCGGAGTCAAAGGTGTTACTCGACGCATTATGGGAGGGTTACATCGGTGTCTTTGAATCGGACGGCTCATTGACGACAATTAAGGCACCCAATTCCGACCCTGCATTGGTGCCGGATGTGGACTTCTATAGTGCCTCGGTAGAACCACAAACAGAGTTAACGCGATCAGGGGTGGCCTCTCGAGTGAGGACAAAAACCATTGCGCTCAGCGATGGCCGAGTTGCTCTTATTGGTTTATCCTCGGCCGAAAGTGACGATGCACTTGCTCGTTTACGAACGACTCTGTTGTTTTTCGGGATTTTCGTATTTGTGATTCTGAGCACTGTTGCTTGGTGGATTTACAGACTTGGATTGCGGCCAATCAAGTTTTTGACTAGAGATGCTGATGCAATTGCGTCTGGAGCCAGGCGTGACGCAGTGACTACTGGGCTGCAGACATCGATAGAGACTGCACAATTGGGTGAGTCGTTTAATCGCGCACTGATGGTGACACAGAATGCTGAATTGAATATGCGGCGATTTCTGGCAGACGTATCGCACGAGCTTCGCACTCCGCTTACTAGCTTGCGCGGCTATTCATCGTTGTATCTCTCGGGTGGGCTGCAGACAGACGAAATGGTGGCGGACGCGATGTCGCGTATCCACGCTGAGTCTTTGCGTATGACTCAACTAGTAAACGATCTTTTAAACTTGAATGTTCTTGAGAAGCAGGGAGATGCACCTGCTCGCTATTTCTTCTTGCGTCCAGTTTTGGAAAACGTTCAATCTGACGTACTCGTAGCCAACCCGAATCGAACGGTTGAAATTTCCTGTGCCAATGATTTAGTCATTGTTGGAGACAATGACTTAATTTTCCAAGCGATTCTCAATTTGGTCTCTAATGCAATGAGACATACTGAACCTGATGTGTCGGTGTTTGTCAGTGCACAATCTGCCACAGATGTAGTCACAGTGACAGTGAGGGACACCGGGCGAGGAATTCCAGCTGAACATCTTCCCTTCTTGTTTGAACGCTTCTACCGCGTTGATTCTGGTCGAGATTCTTCAATGGGTGGTTCAGGTCTTGGCCTTGCCATTGTTGCTGAGATCATGAACATACATGGAGGCAGTTATGGCGTGGACTCAAATGAAGATGAGGGAACCACGTTCTGGTTGAGCTTTCCCGTGAAGTGATGTTGTGGATGAAAGCTGTTACTGAGCGTCGTCGTCGTTTTGGTTGCGGAGAAACTCTTCTAATTCCGCAGCTAAATCGTCACCACTGGGCATATTTTGTTCGACAAGTTGATCGTGGCGGCGTTCCAGCATGTGAACGTATGCCGATGCTTGTGGGTCGCCTTCCACTGCGGCGTCATGTAGTTCTTGCCAACGACTGATTTCATTTTGCAAATTGGCGTGATCGGTGGGGATACCCAATACGTGTTGCAAATGTTGCAGTAATGCCGCGGCACTCTTTGGGTGCTGTGCATGCATGAGGTAGTGGGGAACTCCCACGCGCAAACTGACGCTTGGAATAGACGCCTGATCAAGTGCATCAAGCAATACGCCTGCAACACCAGTTGGTCCTTGATACTGCGGGCGAGACAAACCTAGTCGAGCAGCTAGTTCTGTGTTGGTAGTGCTGCCCACAACAAATGGAACACGCGTGTGCGGAACTTGCTCCGCAGCCGCACCGAGGCTGACCACAAGGTTGCATCCCAGCCCACGCGCAACTTCAACAACACATTGTGTGAAGACTCCCCATGACACATGTGGTTCAACGCCGTTCACCACAATCATGTCGCGAGCACCTTCTGGGTATCGAATGACTGTGAATTCATTCTCTGGCCAACGAACTTGGCGGTCACCATCTTCGTCGAAATACACCTCAGGGCGTTCTTGAGTGAAGTCAAAAAATGGATCCGGGTCAATGTCTGCAACAACTGTGTAGTCGCGTTCCTTCAGCATCCAGTCCAATGCAGATGTTGCGACACCACCGATATCGAATAATCCACGTAATGCCACCAACATGACGGGGTTGCGTAGTGGGGCAATGTCGTCCCAGTACGTTTCGAGAACCTCGTCAACTGTTAGTGCCATGAGGCATCACTCTACGAACGAAGATGCTCAACTACCACGTCAATGCAGGCTGTCAGGGCGGCAACATCGGATGGGTCGATGGCGGGGAACATGCCCACTCTCAATTGGTTGCGACCAAGTTTGCGATAACTGTCGGTATCCACCACACCGTTCGCACGCAAGATGGCGTTGATGACGTTTGCATCAACTCCGTCTATGTCAATGGTTGCTACAACGTCAGAGCGATGTGCGGGATTTGCCACGAACGGATTTGCAAAGTCGCTTGACTCTGCCCATGAGTACATGGTGCGTGCAGATTCAGCGCTACGTCCGGCAGCCCATGACAATCCGCCATTTGTATTTATCCACTTCACTTGTTCGTCCAACATGATGAGTGTTGCCAGTGCAGGCGTGTTGTAGGTCTGGTTGGCAACAGAGTTATCGAGTGCGATGGATAGGTCCAATGATGCCGGCATCCATCGCTTCGACGCCTTGATTTCTTTAATTCGTTCAATGGCGGCAGGGGAGCATGCAGCAAGCCAGAGGCCACCGTCTGAAGCAAAACACTTCTGCGGAGCGAAGTAATACACATCAACATTTGCTGGATCCCACATCAAGCCACCAGCGGCTGATGTTGCGTCCACAACAACGAGACCGTCTTTTGCGGGACGAACCGGAGTCATTGCAACACCTGTAGAAGTTTCGTTGTGCGGGTACGCATAAACATCGCATGTTGCGTCGTCTTCTGGCGTGGGGTGAGCACCCGGATCGCAACTCACCACAATGGGGTCAGCAAGGTGCGGCGCTGCTGCAGATGCTTCTGCAAACTTGGATGAGAATTCACCAAACACCAAGTGATGACTGCGCTCGCGAATGAGACCAAACGTTGCAACATCCCAGAACACGGTGGAGCCACCATTGCCCATCACAATTTCCCAACCTGCGGGCAAGTTGAACAATGACTTCAAGCCATCACGCACAGATCCCACAATGTTCTTCACGGGTGCTTGGCGATGTGAGGTTCCCATCACCGATGTGACGCGCGCCATGACGACCTCAAGTTGTTCAGGGCGAACCTTTGATGGCCCGCAGCCAAATCGGCCATCAGCCGGCAAAAGGTCTGCAGGAATTCGAAAATCGGGTTGGTTCTTATCGCTCACTCTGTAATCCTGTCATTTATGCCTGGTCCAACAGAATTGCGACGTGTTTCCGCCCGCCTCGGCGCTATTGCCGAATCTGCCACATTGGCGGTCGACGCTAAAGCCAAGGCGCTGAAGGCCCAGGGACAGAACGTCATTGGTTTCGGCGCAGGAGAGCCCGATTTTCCTACCCCCGCCCATGTGGTGGAAGCAGCCATCAAGGCATGCAGCGATGTGAAGTACCACCGCTACACGCCTGCTGCTGGTTTGCCAGAACTTCGCGAAGCAATCGCCGTGAAGACAATGCGTGACAGCGGCTTTGCATGCACGGCAGATCAAGTGCTCGTCACAAACGGTGGTAAGCACGCTGTGTTCACCGCGTTCGCCGCACTCTGTGACCCGGGCGACGAAATTATTTGTCCTGCTCCGTTCTGGACCACGTACCCAGAAGCAATCTCGCTTGCTGGTGGCGTTGCAAAAATCATCGACACTGATGAAGCAAATGGTTTCCGCGTCACAGTTGAACAACTTGATGCTGCACTCACTCCACGCACAAAGGCGTTGTTGTTCGTGTCACCAGACAACCCCAGTGGTTCGGTGTATCCGCCAGAAGAAGTGAAAGCCATTGGCGAATGGGCAGTGAAGAACAAGGTGTGGGTGATCACCGACGAAATCTATGAACACCTCACCTACGGTGAGCACAAATTCACATCAATGCCAACACTTGTTCCAGAACTTGCTGAGCAATGCATCATCCTCAACGGGGTTGCAAAGACATACGCGATGACTGGTTGGCGAGTCGGTTGGATGATTGGTCCGAAAGACATCATGAAGGCGTCCATCAACTTCCAATCACATTCCACATCAAACGTTTCAAACGTTGCGCAGGTAGCTGCACTTGCTGCCGTGAGTGGAGACTTGTCCGCCGTGCACATGATGCGCGAAGCATTCGAACGCCGCGGAAAGAAAATGCATCAGATGCTTAGTTCCATCCCAGGCGTTACCTGCATGGAGCCACAAGGGGCGTTCTACTGTTATCCAAACTTCACTGCGTTGCTCAACCGCGACATTCGTGGCAAGAAAGCAAGCACCACGTTGGAACTTGCTGACCTCATCTTGAACGAGGCACAAGTCGCCATCGTTCCGGGCGAGGCATTCGGAACCCCCGGGTTTGCGCGATTCTCCTTCGCCTTGGGCGACGACGACCTTGTGGAAGGCGTTCAGCGCATCATCGACCTTGTGTCGTAGTCGAACATTTCACGTATCGCCTATAAGCCGTGCTACTTTCGTCTCTGCACCTCAATAGAGGTGTTGCAGAAGCATCAGCGAAGCCCGGTGAGATTCCGGCACTGTCCCGCAACGGTGGTTCTGAACAGGGAAACCTGATTCAGACAAGTCCGGTCGCCTGATTCTTCTGTGCGAAAAACCAGTCCTCGAAGGAAGGGCGGTCCGCGGAGGCAACCGGCTCACACCGGATTCTGTGACCCACTCTTCTTTCTCCAGACATGTACTTGGAGGAAGATCCACAATGAAAACCACCCGTTCACTTCGGAGGCGAGCAGTCTGCCTGATTGCAGCCTCCGTTCTTGTTTTCAGCGCTTGCGGAGGCGGCTCGGAATCCACCGACACCACCGAACCATCTGCAGAAAACGCTCTGAAGATTGTCAGCTTGTCGCCAACGGCGACAGAGATGTTGTACGCCATTGGTGCAGGTGACCAAATAGTTGCTGTGGACAGCCTCAGTACATACCCAGCAGAAGTGGCACCGAAGGTCACCAAGATTTCTGCTTACGAACCAAGCGCAGAAGCAATTTTGGCGTATGAACCAGATGTTGTTCTCATCTCTAACGACATGAACAAAATCACTGAACAACTCACTACTGCAGATCCAGAGATTGAAGTCTGGACCGGAGCTGCTGCTGCATCACTTGATGACGTATACAAGCAGATCACTGAACTTGGTGAGCTGACTGGACGAGCAGAAGCTGCAGCGGATGTTGTTGCAGATATGAGAGTGCGAATTGAAGACGCTCTTCCCAAGTCAACTCCTGCAGAAACAACTCCTGTGTATTACGAACTGGACAACACGTATTACAGCGTCACATCAAACACATTCGTTGGCGCATTGATGACACGGTTCGGATTCAAGAGCATCGCGGATGGGGTGGAAGAAGGAAACGACTATCCGCAGCTCAATGCAGAAGCAATCGTTGCAGCAGACCCTGCAGTCATTTTCTTGGCCGACACCAAGTGCTGCCAGCAAACTGCCGACACAGTTTCCGCCCGACCAGGTTGGGAAGGAATTTCTGCAGTGACGTCAGGAAATGTTGTAGAACTTGACGACGACATTGCGTCGCGTTGGGGCCCACGCATCGTTGATCTCATTGAGCAGATGTCAACTGCCTATGCGGCAGTCAACGCGGCTGCTGAATAAATAGTGTCTCACATGTCATCAAGTTCGGTTACACAGACATCCATTAATGGCGCCAGCCGTTTATGGGTGCCGGCATCATGCGTGGTGCTTCTGTGTGCTGTCCTTGGTGGCGTGATGATTGGTCCAGCTGGGCCCGAATGGTGGCGAGTTCCGCTCGAATTACTGAATCGCCTGCCATTCGTCACCATCGACAGTGGCTTAACGGCAACGGAATGGTCCATCGTGTGGAACATTCGAGCACCGCGTGTTGTGCTTGCAGCGCTCGTCGGCTCCACGCTGTCCCTCGCCGGCGCGAGTTATCAAGGTGTGTTTCGCAATCCATTGGTGGATCCGTATCTGTTGGGTGTTGCTGCCGGAGCTGGCTTAGGAGCAACCGTTGTCATAACGGTGAATCGAGCAGGCAGCAGTTCGTGGATCATTGACCCGTTGCCTTTAGCTGCATTTATCGGCGGATTAGTAGCTGTCTTGGTGACCTACGTTGTTGGTTCACGTGTCTCAGGCGAGCGCACCTCAACAACGTTGGTCCTTGCGGGTGTAGCGGTCACATCACTGACCACTGCATTGCAAACCTTCTTGTTGCAGCGCAATTCAGACGTGGTGCGTCAGGTGTATTCGTGGATTCTTGGTCGACTCTCATCGGCAACGTGGAGCGATGTTCGCTTGGTATTACCGTACGTGGTGCTCAGCACGGTGGCGTTGTTGTTTCACCGCCGTCTGCTTGACGTTTTACGCGTCGGCGATGAAGAAGCAACAGCACTTGGTGTTGATGTGTCTCGTGTTCGTCTCGTGGTGGTGATTGCAGCAACTCTCGGAACAGCTGCTGTTGTTGCGGTGAGTGGACTCATCGGTTTTGTTGGCATCATTGTTCCGCATGCAGTTCGTCTGGTTGTTGGTGCGTCGTATCGCATTGTGATGCCCATGTGCATTCTGGTGGGCGCAGCGTTTCTCATACTCGCGGACATTCCAGGTCGCGTTCTTGATAATCCTGCAGAAACACCCATTGGCGTTGTCACCGCATTTCTTGGCGCGCCATTTTTTCTACTCATTCTTCGTACTCGACAGGCACCACGATGACTTCACTTTCGTTTGACAATGTTCGCGTGTCCTACAACGGACGTACTGCGGTTGCAGGTTTCTCTGACACGGTGAAGCCAGGCGAATGGCTGTGCATCATTGGCCCAAACGGTGCCGGTAAGTCGTCGTTGTTGCGTTCTATCGCTGGGGTCACGTCGCACGAGGGTCGCATCTTGGTGGACGGTGCACCGTTGTCGGCTCGGTCATCACGTCGGCGCGCACAACTGATTGCTTATGTTCCGCAATCTCCTGTGTTGCCTTCTGGAATGACAGGCGCAGAGTATGTGTTACTGGGGCGCAATCCGTTTGTGACGCACTTTGGAAAAGAATCGGCACACGACTTCTCCATGGTGAACGACGTCATTGATCGTCTTGACCTTGGAGAGCTGGCTACTCGTGACGTGGACGCGTTGTCTGGTGGCGAGCGACAACGTTTGGTGATTGCACGCGCTATCGCACAGGAAGCTCCCATTCTGTTGTTGGATGAACCAACGAGCGCCTTAGACATTGGCCATCAACAACAAGCACTTGAATTAGTAGACAAGCTTCGTCGTGAACATGGCCTCACGGTGGTGAGCGCAATGCACGACTTAACACTTGCGGGTATCTATTCGGACCGACTGTGTCTCATGCACGCAGGCCATGCCGTTGCGCAGGGAACCGCCGAAGAAGTTCTTCGTCCTGAGACATTGGGTGAGTTCTACGGAGTCTCGGTGCGCGTTCATCGAGAAGCCGACGGCACCATTGTGGTGGTGCCCCATAGGGACCGTCTGTCATGAGTCATAGCCTGCCCATGGGCACATTCAGCAAGTGGCGACTACCGTAGAACTGTGACCCGCCCGCTCGATGCACGACAACTAGATGCATGCGTAGAGGGCTGTGCAGCTGCCCACCAGCAACTGTTGGCAGTGGTGGAAGAGATGACCCCAGAGCAATGTGGCGAGCCATCACTTCTTCCAGGATGGACGCGGGGAACCATTGTGGGGCATCTTGCCCTCAACGCTCAGAGCCATCTTCACTTACTCGACTGTGCCGCGCGCGGAGAGTCTGGACAGCAGTATCCCGGTGGTCCTGGCGCGCGTGAGGCAGCCATTGAGGAAGCGGCTACGTGGAGCCGTGAGAAGGCCGTCAGTGAACTGCGAAAGGCCATCTATGCCCTGGAAGGTGCGTGGGCGGGCAGCACGCGTGACACATGGCTGGGAACTGGAACGCTTGCATCGGGGTCTGTAGTAGCGATGCACGAACTTCCATTTCTTCGCTGGCGTGAATGCGTGGTGCATCTCACCGACATGAATATTGGGGTCGGTTGGGATGCCTGGCCATCGTTGTACGTGCGTTTGGAGTTGGAGCGCCAAAAGATGGCGTGGGCGGCGAGCCACGCCATGGGTTTAACGCTGCTACCTAAAGCCGCGTTGCAGTTGCCGGAGAATCAGCGGCTGGCATGGTTGTTGCAACGCACCGATGTTGAAGGTCTTCCGAAAGGGTTGGGTTTCTAATGCGACGCCTGGCGAAGGTCTTCACTGCGCTGTGTGTTGCAGTAGTTGTGTTGCTGGTTCCGTCGGCCGTCTCGGCACATGCAGTTCTTGATTCTTCAACGCCACTTCCTTCTAGTGTGTTGGAATCTTCTCCTTCTGAGATTCGTTTGGATTTCAACGAGACGATTGAGAACTCGCTGTTATCTATTCAATTATTTGATTCCGAACAACGCGACGTGTCCATTGGGAAAGCACAACGGTCGGAATCAGATCTCTCTGTTGCAGTTGCATCAGTTCCACGTCTCGGGAATGGTGTGTATGTTGTGGTCTGGCGAGCAGTCAGTGCAGATGGTCATCCGGTAAGCGGCGCTTTCCCATTTGAAATTGGAAACACATCAAATGTGGACGCCAACGAACTTCTCACGCGTGTCTTACAAGGTCTCGAAACTGATTCACCATTGGGTGGACCACTAGCCATCGCACGTTTTCTTGCCTATGCCGCAGTCATTATGTTGATTGGATGTGTGGCGTTCACCTGGGGCAGTAAGGAATTCGTCAGTCCCGCATTGGTGATGTGGCTTCGTCGTTCCGTGATGGCGTTCGCTGTGGGTTCGTTGGGCATTTTGTTGCTGCAGGGTCCATACGCAGTAGGCCGGGGTTGGAGCGCTATCACCGATAGTGGTTTGTTGGCAGATGTACTTCCCACTCGACTGGGCATTGCGTCGGTGGTGCGGTGTGTGCTCGCCGTGATGTGGGGACTTCTAGTTGTCTCTATGAGTCGAAACACTGAACGATGGTGGAAGATCATCGCATTGGTAACCGCGTTGACGTCGGTGGTCACGTTTTCGGTCTCTGGGCACGCCAGTGCTGCATCGTTGCCAGGCGTATTTGCAGTAGTCATTGCAACGCATTTGGTAGCGGTGAGCGTATGGGTTGGCTCATTCTTTGCAGCTGTCGTCATTCGGCGCGAAGAGAGTGTTGCGCGGTTATCGCGACTGGCCACTGTGGCAATGCCTGTTGTAATCATCACGGGTGTTGTTGAAGCACTTCACCTCATGGATGGTGTGTCGCAAATTCTTGATTCGCGCTACGGAACGTACCTGCTGTTAAAAGTTGCGGTTATCGGTGTGTGTCTCGTTATTGGGTACGGATTGCGCCGTCGCATGAAGTCCGGTCGTCCTACCGTGACGCAGTCACTCTTTGTTGAAGCCGTTCTTCTCGTGGCTGTCATCGCGATTACTGCATTCATGGTGGGCACGTCGCCCACAGCAACTGCATCTTCATCCAACACATTTAGTGCCACTCAAATTCAAAGTGACATCGTGGCTGATTTCTCCATACTGCCTACTCGTGTTGGTGCAGCGGAAATTCATGTGTACCTCACGCCCCCTGGCGGCTCGTTAGAACCGGTGGACGATGTTCTAATGTCGTTCAAGCTTCCTTCGCGTGACATTCCGTCCATTCCAGTTGATCTCATTGAGATTGGCCCAAACCATTGGAGCGGAGTGATGCAGTTTCCCTATGCAGGTGAGTGGAGCATGGAAGCACGTGTGCAACCACAACCGAATTTCACCCTGCTGTACACCGCAACTGTGCCCATCAACGACTAAATCATTCGCTGCACAATGTGGTGTGGCATGTTGGTCGGTTCATCAATGAACCCGTCTCCAACAATGACAAAACCGCACTTTTCGTAGAACCCGATAGCCGAGTCTCGTGCTCGCGCCCAGACAATGTGGGCACCTCTCTCTATTGCTAACTGAATTCCTGCTTCAATCAGTGCGCGGCCGTATCCAGTTGTCTGCAGAGTGGTATCGACAGCCATACCTTTTAATTGAAGCGCAGGTAGTGATGGAGATTCAGGGCATTGTTTTGTGAACCATGTTGATGTAGCCACAACGTCAAGGTTCTCTCGAATACCCAAATGCACAACATCCTCATATGCGTCTTCCGGGTAGTTGGCTGTGGTGGTCGGAGTGCCTTGACGCAGCACACGCACTCGTAGCGCCATGATGTCGTCTATAGAGACGCGTTCAACATTCATGGTTATTGAACACTGCCGACGTCGACCGAATGACCGTCACTGCGTGCGCTTCGGTACATGGCTTCCACAATTCGATGTGCTTCGAGGGCGATGGAGAAATCAGGAAATGCAGACTGACGAGATGCGGCATTGCGAACAAAGGCACCGTCTGGGTTCGCATCCGTTATCGCTAACGGTGCAGTCTTCTCGGTGAGTTCTTCGCCGGCCAACGAACCGGTGGAACCATCGGCATCACTCCATATGACGGGGCCAAACCAATCGTCGCCCGCAATGATGACAGTGCGCTTCTCGCAGAACACTTCAACATGGCGCAGGCTTGGACGAGACAAGTTGTCATGCCAAATAGTGGTGAGAGTTCCTACGGCGCCGTTTGCAAACTGGACAGAAGCGGCAACACAGTCTTCAATTCCGTCCAGGCCATGTTTGTAGGTAGCGCGCGCACTCACAGAGGCAACATCTCCAATGAGAAAGCGCAACATGTCAACATCGTGAATGCTGTGTTCTAGCAGTGTGCCCGCACCAGCTTTCTCTTTGTCGCTTCGCCACGTTGATTTGTAATGACCTTGAATTGGGATGAATTGGTCGTCACGAAACACCACAGACATCACGTCGCCAGCAGCAGGGTCTGTGATTAGTTCGCGGGCCCACAAGTACGCAGGTGATCGTCGCAAGATGAGTCCGCATTGATGCGGTAGTCCAGACGATTGTGCGGCTGAATTCATGTGTTTCGCCTGATCAAATGAAACGCCTAAGGGTTTCTCACAGAAGAATGGTTTTCCTGCTGCAATGCATGCGTCCACCAGTTGTCGGTGCGCATTTGTCCAAGTGCAGATGTACACGAGATCGCTTGTGGCAATGACTTCATCCGCAGAGGCCATCACGGTGCTACCTGATGCTTGTGCGAATGCGGCGGAACGTTCAGCGTCAATGTCGAAACATCCACCGCGAATCATGCTGACGCCACTGCGCTTCAACATCTTTGAATGAAATGTCGCAATGTGGCCGGTGCCAATGAATCCAACAACAGGGGATGAGTTCGTCACGCGAGTCACGCTACTTGCTCATTGAACGTAGAAAATGAAACAACCCGGCGGCGCGTAATTTTTCAATCACGGCCACCGGGTTGTTCCCAGTGCTTGTTAAGAAGCGATTAGCGCTTCTTTGCGCCCTTCTTTGCAGCCTTCTTAGGTGCTGCCTTCTTGACGGTCTTCTTTGCAACTGCTTTCTTTGCTGCCTTCTTAGGAGCAGCTTTCTTTGCAGGTGCTGCCTTCTTTGCAGGAGCCGCAACGATTGGCTTTGTGTTCAACTTTGGTGCAGGTGCTGCGCCAAGTGCGATGTCTTTGAAACCTTTGAGTGCAGTGATCTTCGCAACGGTCTTTGCTTTGATCTTGATCTGCTCTCCGGTGGCTGGGTTACGACCCATGCGTGCTGGACGCTTGATCTTCGCAAACTTTGCGAAACCGGAAAGGTTGACGACTTCACCTTTAGCGACGTTCGCAAGAATGACGTCGATGGTTCCCTCGACGGCTTTTGCGGCATCTTTGGTGTTGAGGCCAGTGTGTAGGGCTACTGCTTGAATGAGTTCACGCTTCTTCATGGG
>JBMTEX010000049.1:0-15650 GCA_049433485.1 Ilumatobacteraceae bacterium
CACAGATCTCCGTATCAGTGTTGTGAATCAACAAGCCTTGGCCGAATGTGCTCGCCACTTAGGAATTGGCGAGTTCGTTATGTTGGGCAAAGGCGAAGACGCAGCTGGTGGGCGCGAAAAAGCATCCATTTTGTCTGACGCTTTAGAAGCGTTAATCGGCGCTGTGTATTTGGACGGCGGAGCAACGGCTGCATACGACCTCATTCAACGAATCTTCAGTGACGCACTTGAACAAGCAATACCCACAATGGACATGTTCGATGCCAAGTCGCGTCTACAGGAATTGTGTGCGCGGCAGGGCTTCACTATTCCTAAATACGTCACTGAAGGCGAGGGTCCCGACCACGACCGTGTCTTTACTTCTGCGGTGTATGTGAATGGTGCAGTAGTCGGGCGCGGTAGTGGTCGCACGAAGAAAGCTGCTGAACAAGTGGCTGCGGTGGAAGCATGTAGTGCTCTCGCAGATTCTCACGATGCCTGAATTGCCTGAAGTAGAAACCGTGCGGCGAGGAATTGCCGAGCGCGTTGTTGGCAGAAAGATTCTGAACGTAGAGATTGGGCGAGAACGTTCGGTTCGACGCGTTGGAAAAGAAGCAGTCATTCACGGTCTACGCGGAAACATGGTGACTGAAGCGCGGAGGCGCGGTAAGTACCTGTTGTGCGATCTTCGCTCTGGTGACGCGATGATGATTCATCTTCGGATGAGTGGTCGTGTGTTGGTGGAAGCGGTGGGAACATCGCGCCCACCGCATACTCATGTGGTGTGCACGTTGGCTGCACGAGATGGAACCGAAGATGAGATGTGGTTCGTTGACCCGCGAACATTTGGAGAAGTGGTGGTCTATGACCCTCGCCATGAAGTAGAAATTCTCCCTGAACTTGCTCGGCTAGGTCCGGACCCCATCAGCGATGTATTCAATGGCGACGTCCTTGCAGAACGACTGCGGGGTCGGCGCGGACTCATCAAACCACTTCTCTTGAACCAGCACGTGGTGGCGGGGATAGGAAACATTTATGCCGATGAGATCTTGCATCGGATGAAAATGCGATGGAATCGCCCTGTGGATAGTTTGTCGCGACGCACGGTGAATTCGCTTGCTGCATGCATTACGAATGTTCTGAGCGAAGCCATTGAATTGGGAGGTTCCACCCTCGAGGACACTCAATACGTCGACATTGAGGGAAATGTGGGCAGTTTTCAGGAATTGCATCGCGTGTACGGACGAGAGGGTCAGGGATGTTTGACCTGTGGAAAAAGTTCCATTCGACGCGAGATGGTGGGAGGGCGATCCACCTCATACTGCCCGCGTTGTCAAAAGTAGTGGCGTATGGGGCGCACGCGCCCCCTGTCTATTACTGTTGAAGACGCCGTGTTCCTGAAATCTCTTACCCTCAAAGGCTTCAAGTCCTTCGCTGATTCCACCGTCATGGAAATGGAACCAGGGGTCACTGTTGTCGTCGGCCCGAACGGGTCTGGAAAATCAAACGTTGTTGACGCAGTGGCGTGGGTGCTGGGTGCACAAGCACCAAGTTCTGTTCGAAGCCAGAAGATGGAAGATGTCATCTTCAACGGAACGTCGAAGCGTGCTGCTTTAGGTCGCGCTGAAGTCATGCTCACGCTTGACAACTCCGCTGGACTTCTGCCGCTTGATTTCTCCGAAATCACGGTGTCGCGAACATTGTTCCGAAATGGTGACAGCGAATATGCCATCAACGGCGTTGAGTGTCGCTTGCTGGACGTGCAGGAATTGTTGTCGGATGCGGGAGTTGGTCGCCAACAGCATGTCATCATCAGCCAGGGCCAGATTGACGCAGTTCTCACCGCTCGTGCAGAAGATCGTCGCGCAATCATTGAAGAGGCCGCTGGCGTTTTGAAATATCGCAAGAGAAAAGAGAAGGCTGAACGTCGACTCGAAGCAACAGAAGCAAACTTGCTTCGTGTTCAAGACCTCATTCGTGAAGTGCGTCGCCAACTGCGTCCGTTAGAGCGCCAAGCAGACGCTGCACGTCGTTACGAAGAAGTCATTACAGAATTACGTGCATTGCGTTTGTATCTGTCGGGTCGTGAGGTGTCTGCATTGCGTGAGCAACTTGCTGCGCTTGAGGCCGAGAAGTCAACTGGAGATTCAAAAGAGCGTGAACTACGCGAGCGGATAGTTCAGCTTGAAGCAGATATTCGGGCAGCTGAGTCTGAATTATCGGCCCGCGGGGAAAGCGGATTGAATGACGAGTTGATGCGCGTGGAGCAATTGCGTGAGCGTGCTCGTGGTCTGGTTGCGCTCATTGGCGAACGTCGCCGGTCCATGGAGCGTGATCAAGGTCAACTCATCGCAGAGGACGTCATTGCTGCGTTGGAGGCGGACGCCTCGGAGATGCGTGCCGATCTTGCAGAAGTTGAGCGTGGTCTCACAATCGCACTGGGCGAGAGCGATTCTTTGCAAGTGGAAGAAGAAGCATTCGAGCGCGAGCGCGAAGAGCAAGGTCTCTTTCATACCGTGCAAGGAAATGAAGCATCAACGGCCGCAGCCGAAGTGCGTGGCGAATTGCGCACACTTCGAAACACTGTTGAACAAGGTGCCGGCGAACTGCACAAACTTCAATCTCGCATTGAAGATGTTGAGCGTCGGGATGTTTCATTTGTTTCCACCATTGACGGTTTACAGGCCGAACTCACCACGGCAGAAAATGCTGTTGGAGCGTTGCGTGCTGACGTTGCAACGGCAGAGCGAGTACGAGACGAAGCCGAAGAAGCGGGGGACCGAGCACAGGAAGCACGCGCAATGGCGGAACGCAAGAGCGCTCGTGTTGCCGCACGCCTTGAAGCATTAGAGGCTGCCATGGCCTCCACTCGTGCACGAGCAGGTGCTGAGCATTTGGCAAACATTGAAGGTGTCGTTGGCGCACTTGTTGACTTGCTCGACATCGAGTCCGGTTGGGATGCGGCCGTCAAAGCGGCATTAGGTGATTCTGTTGCTGCAGTCGTCGTCGCTAATCCTGCATCAGCTCGACGTGCCGTACAGCAGCTGCAACAAAACGAGCACAACGGAGCCATCTTGTCTCTGGGGTTGTCCAGCGCAACGTCTGCGCAATTACCCCCTGGTGTGGAATCGGTGCGGTCGCATGTGTCGCCGACTTCTGGTGCACCAGTGGGCAGCAAAGAATTACTCGACGCATTGTTGAACGGAATTGGATGCGCTGCCGATATCACGAGTGCAATCACTGTCATCGAGTCACACCCACAGGCCGTTGTTGTCACTCGCCGCGGAGACAAGTTGTCCGCTGCAGGGTGGCGACTTGGTGCAGCCGATGAAGTTGGTTCCGTCGAAGTCATAGAAGCAACACGTAAAGACGTGGAAGCGGCCGACGCCGAGGTGAAGCGACTGGATGAGGAAGCAGACAAGCAGCGCCGCATCCTTGTTGACACGCGCTCATTGTTGAATGATTTGCAGAAGAAGTTCGACCAGCAGGCACGCGCCGTTGATGCAGCGTCAGATCGTCTGACAAATGCAATTAACGACCGTCGAGCCAACGGTGCAGAACGCGAAATGACACTAAAGTCGCTCGACGACATTCGCGTTCGAATTGACTCGTATCAAAAGCGAGTTCTTGAGTTGGAAGCAATTCTTCCGGCACTCGAAGAATCAGAAGCAGCTGAGATTGCTGCAGCAAAAGCGCAAGGCGAAGCACGCGCGGCTATCGACTCAAAGGCTGCGCATCTCGGTATGCGTCGCAAAGATCTCGATATCCGAATTGCTGGTCTTCGTGAACGCGATCAATTCTTGAAACAGCGACTTGATGAAACCGAACGTCGTCTTGAAGTAGACACCGCGGCGCGTCAAGAGGCTGGCGTTCGTCGCCAGCGAATTGAGCAATCATTACTCGCTATTGATCGTTTGTCGGCTTTGGTGGACAAGCATCGTCTTGCTGCTGAAGAACGTTTGGCAGTGTTGTACGAAGCACGCCGTCGCCAGAGTGACGAAGTGCGAGAAGTGAATGCGCGGCTTGACGTTGCTCGTCGTGGCCGTCAAGAGGCAGAACAAGAATTGGAAGCGGTTCGCGAGCGCAGTCGGCGTGTAGACGTAGAAGAAGCAGAGACTCGAATGCGGCTTGAATCTGCAAGCGAACTGATTCGCCGTGACTTGGAAGTAGAGCCTGAGGTTGCTGAGAGCGCCCCGGTACCTGTGGTTGCAGATGGAACCTCGCACGATGATCGTGCGAGGGCACTCGAGCGCGACATTCGCCTCATGGGCCCTATTAATCCACTCGCATTGCAAGAGTTCACAGAATTGCAGGAACGCCACACGTTCTTGGAAGAGCAATTGAACGACGTTAGAAACTCGCGCCGTGAGTTGGCGCAAGTCATCGCAGCTATTGACGAAGAGATTCAATCAGTTTTTGCAACGGCATTTGAAGATGTCAGCAGGAACTTCACCGATCTTTTCCAACTGTTGTTCCCTGGCGGAAAGGGCAAGCTTGTGCTCACCAACCCGAACGACATGTTGAATACCGGTATTGAGGTGGAAGCAACGCCACCGGGCAAGACATTTAAGAAGTTGTCGCTATTGTCCGGTGGAGAACGTTCCCTCACAGCATTGGCATATCTGTTTGCGGTGTTCCGTAGCCGACCGTCTCCGTTCTATGTCATGGACGAAGTAGAGGCCGCTTTGGACGATGTGAACTTGCATCGCTTCCTTGGCTTGGTCAACGAATTCCGTCGTGATGCTCAGTTGATCATCGTGAGTCACCAGAAGCGCACCATGGAAGCAGCCGATTGCTTGTTGGGCGTCTCTATGCAGCCCGGTGGATCGTCAAAGGTTGTCACCGAACGCGCCAGCGTCACCGCAGAGGGCTAAAACATGTTGGCATCGTCGATTGTCAATTACGGCGTTCCCGCCGCCATCGTCGTTGTTCTCCTCCTCCTCGGCATCGTCGCTTTCCGCCTTCGTCGTGGCGGTGTTTCGGGTGTAGCGGAGTCGGACGCTCCGTCCACCTCAGCTTCGTCGTCGCTTGCCGATTCGTCACTTATCGCAAGCTCAAACGTTCCGAATTCGGCAACGACGCCCGCTGATGTGGAGGAGATGCCAGATTCGGCGGGCGACACCGTTGACGACGACTCGTTAGAGCTTGCGAAAAGAGTCGAGTCAATCGGTGTCGCCGGAGCCGATGCGGGAGAAGAAGTAGCAAAAGCCGAAGCGGCAGAAGAAGAAGAAGTGGCGACGGTGCGTGAGCGCACGGGCCGCACTCGCTCGTTATTTTCAAGTGCATTCGCTTCCATTCGCGGTAAAGGTCGCATTGATGACGCCACGTGGGATGAGTTAGAAGAAACACTTTTACGCGCAGACATCGGCATTGGTCTCACGACCAAACTTTTAGACCCGTTACGTGCAGCAGCAAAAGCAGGCGAGATCAAGAATGCCGATGAGGCCATTGCCGCGCTTCGAGTGGGAATGACTCAGCAACTGTCGTCCAACGACCGTTCATTACTTATGAACGCCGCCGTGAAGCCCAATGTCTGGTTGTTCGTTGGAGTCAATGGCGTGGGTAAAACCACCACCATCGGAAAAATCGCAACTGCCGAAGTTGGGCATGGGACTTCCGTGTTGTTGGCTGCTGGCGACACGTTCCGTGCGGCTGCAGCAGAACAACTACAAGTGTGGGCAGAACGCTCGGGCGCCGCCTTTGTTCGCGGATCTGAAGGTGGCGATCCCGCATCGGTCATCTTCGACGGAATTCAAAGTGCACACGCGCGAGACATTCAATTAGTGCTCGGTGACACCGCCGGGCGATTGCAGAACAAATCAAACTTGATGGAAGAGTTAAAAAAAGTTCGCCGAGTTGCAGAAAAGGCCGAAGGTACTGTCAACGAAGTACTACTTGTTATCGACGCAACTACAGGACAGAATGGTCTTTCTCAAGCACGAGAGTTTGCTGCTGCTACAGATGTCACTGGGGTGGTTCTCACAAAACTTGACGGTTCTGCAAAGGGCGGAATTGTTTTTGCAATTGAGACCGAACTTGGAATTCCCGTGAAGTTGGTGGGCCTCGGTGAGGGCGCCAGAGATCTTGTGGCATTTAATCCTGAAGAGTACGTGGCAGCACTGTTTGAGTAGGCGTACGCTCTTTCGTACATGAAGCGCGCCCTCCATCTCTTCATCGCAGCACTGACTATTTCTTTATTGGCGTCTTGCGCCAAATCTGGGCCAGTCACATTGTCGCTTGCATCTTCCCAGAGTCGTACTGGTGAAATTCGAATGAACGCAGACTCCGAATTTCAAGAGCCAGAGTCGCTGCCCGTAGAGGTGACCTTTTCTGTCACAGGAACTCTTCCGTATCTCGGCGACAAAGTACTGGCGTGGTCTATTGGTCGTAGAAAGAAATCATCTGGTGAGTTAGCAAAGCTCGCTTTTTCATTTGGCGTCACTGGTGCCACTGAAAAAGTCGACGACAACATGTTTCTCGCAACTGATGAGTCCAAACAGAAGTCTGTGAACTTATGGGTTGATGATGCAGGCGGATGGTGGTCGTACCAGAATTTTGCTCAGTCAAGTGGAGGCGCATCGTCACCTCCATGTGCCTCTGGTGCAACATGCGAAGTCGAGCAGGTGACACCAACAATGCCCGCAGATCTCATTGAGCCAGGCGATGCATTGCGTCGTACCAATCAGTATTTGTCGCGCGCCGACATGGTTCCATTGAACTATCCATTGAAGGCACGCAAAACGGAATACTCCACAGAGGTATCTGGGGCACTGACATTAGGTGGAGTAGAGACAAACATCGGAGTGTCATTTTCTTATGGCGACGGTGGCGAATTGTTGTCTGCGTCAGGTCCCATGATCACCATCGCCATGGCTGGTCTCTATCCAATTGTCTCTCCAATGGAAGCCGTCAAGCGATTGTCTAATCCGTTATACGGCGCAATTGGCGGTGCGACGCGCACGGCGGCAGACGTCGCTGTGTCGTCAGAAGCAGAGTCAATCTCATCATCTGGCGGACCAATCGATGTCGTCATCACGTCAGTGCGTTTGCTCTTGATGGAGGCTCGACTGTCAAATGGCACGCACATGTTGTTGCCTGCCTATACGTTTTCTAATACCGAAGGTGACGTGGGAACTGTTCTTGCTATTGACGATGATCTCATGGCGTTTAGGAAGTCCGTCACAGTTAACGCCATCACGCCGCCCGTAACCGACGTCGTTCCTGTCCCAGAACCTGGTGATGGAACAGCGATTACCCAAGAGCAAGCCAACAGTCTCATTGGTCTCACCGAACAGGAAGCCACAAAGACCGCTACATCAAATGGTTGGGTTGTTCGAATTGCGGCCCGTGACGGTGAATATTTCATGCTCACCAGCGATTTCGTCACGAATCGAGTCAATTTCACTGTGGACAAGACATTGGTGACGTCTGTTGCTGTTGGGTAGCGGTTAGTCCCACTTCGGTAACCTTTCACCATCATGTTTGATTCACTCAGCGATCGCTTACAGGGCGTTTTTAAACGCATCAAGGGCAAAGGCAGGCTCACTGAAGCCGACGTTGACGAGATGTTGGTGGAGATCCGCACCGCACTCCTTGAAGCTGATGTCAATGTGGGAGTGGTTCGCGATGTGGTCGCTCGAATCCGTGAGGCATCAATTGGTGCAACAGTTTCTCAAGCGCTAGACCCCAGTCAACAAATCATCAAGATCGTAAATGAAGAACTCATTGCGATGTTGGGTGGCGAAACACTCAAAATCACGTACGCAAGCCAGCCGCCAACAGTGGTGTTGATGGCGGGTCTGCAAGGTTCGGGTAAAACAACCAGCGCTGCAAAGTTGGCACGTTGGTTTAAGTCTCAGGGACGTCAACCCCTATTGGTGGGTGCAGACTTACAACGCCCTGCTGCAGTGGAACAGTTGAGAACACTCGGTTCGCAAATTTCTGTTCCAGTATTCTCCGAACCTGGTAATCCAGTAGACACAGCTCGCCGTGGATTGGCAGAAGCAAAGCGTTTAGGCAAAGACGTTGTCATTGTTGACACTGCGGGCCGATTAGCAATTGACGAAGAGATGATGCAGCAAGTAGCTGACATCTCCACCACAGTGGCGCCCAATTACACATTCCTCGTTGTCGACGCAATGACTGGTCAAGATGCAGTAGGAGTTGCTGAAGCATTCCATCAGCGATTGTCCATTGACGGCGTCATTCTCAGCAAGCTCGACGGTGATGCGCGCGGTGGCGCTGCGTTGTCGGTCAAAACGGTCATTGGTCGTCCCATTGCATTTGCTGCCACTGGCGAAAAGATTGACGCCTTCGAGCAGTTCCATCCCGATCGAATGGCAAGCCGCATCCTCGGTATGGGTGACATGCTCACCCTCATCGAACAGGCTGAAAAAGTCTTCGAACAGGACAAGGCCGAAGAGGCGGCTCAACGGTTAATGGAAGGCCAGTTCACGCTGGATGATTTTCTTGAACAGTTGCAGCAACTGAAAAAGATGGGGCCTTTGTCTGGAATTATGGGAATGTTGCCCGGCGTTCCGAAAGAGTTGAAGAACGCTCAAGTGGGGGACGACCAGGTGAAAGTCACCGAGGCCATCATTCGGTCGATGACCCCTCAAGAACGCGCCAACCCCGAGATCATCAATGGCAGCCGCCGTACCCGAATCGCCAAGGGCAGCGGTACCGAAGTGGCAGACGTGAATCGCCTCATCAAGCAATTCCTTGAAATGCAGAAAATGATGAAGCGCATGGGTGTCATGGCCAAGCCCCAGGGCAAGGCGGGCAAGGGCAAGAACAAGATGAATAAGCGCCAGATGATGCGCGAAGTAGGCGACTTGTTGGGTGGCCAGGGTGGAGTTCCAGGATTGCCGGGGGTCGATGGCAGTCCCGGATTGCCCCCATTCTTCAAGTAAGGCCGTTTGGGGTTCGGCACTGTCACCGATAGCCTTACCTAGTCCCGAAAAGGGTCCATCAGGAGAAATCGCAACATGGCAGTCAAATTGCGCCTCACACGAGTCGGTAAAACCAAGCAACCTCAGTACCGCGTTATCGCAGCCGACTCACGTCGTGCGCGCGACGGTCGCTTCATCGAGATCCTCGGTCAGTACAACCCTCGTACAGAGCCATCCACTATCACTATCGACAACGACAAAGCTGTGAAGTGGCTCATGCAAGGTGCACAGCCAACTGAGCGCGTTCGCAAGCTTCTTGAAATCAGCGGTGCGTGGGAACAATTCACTGCTGCTAAGTCAAAGTAGTCCCGTGTCAGATTTCGACAGCAACACACTCGAGGCGCCAATCGCCGTTGCAGTGCTCACGCATATCGTGCGCAGCATTGTGGACGATGCTGACGCAGTGCATGTCACTTCTGGTCCTGGCAAAGGCGACAAGATTCTTCTTGAAGTACGCGTTGGTCCAGGAGACCTCGGGCGCGTTATCGGTCGCCGTGGTCGCACCGCGCAAAGCATTCGCACAGTGGTGCGTGCGGCAGCAACAAACGACGACGTCGACGTCGACGTCGATTTCATCGACGCGTAATTCCTCTTGAACACTCAGCAGCCTCCTAATGGCCTGCTTGAAGTAGGGCGAATTGGAAAACCTCACGGTGTGAAAGGTGATGTCTTTATCTCGCTCACATCCGATGTTCCTCAACGTCAAGCGGTAGGCGCAGAATTTGTCATCATTGCGAGTGGTGTTGAGAAGCGCTTGGTGGTGCAGTCCATTCGTCCCCAACAAGACCGCTTCGTTGTACATTTCGAAGGTCTCAACGATCGCAACGACGCAGAGAAACTCACCAATAAGTTTCTGTATGCGGAACCAATTGCAAATGACGACGCATTATGGGTGCATCAACTCATCGGCTCCATGGTTGTTGATGTTGACGGCAACACGTGGGGTACATGCACCGGAGTGTTGAATAATCCAGCCCATGAGATTCTTGAGATTGAAGGCGGACTCTTAGTTCCCGTTCCGTTTGTCGAGTCGTGCGACGGCACCACAACAATCATTCGTCCGCCAGAAGGTCTTCGCGAGGCACTTGTAGGGGAATAGCGTTCTGTCTATGCGCATTGATGTCTTTTCAATATTTCCCGAGATGGTGGACGAGTTCTGCTCGCACAGTCTCTTGGGTCGTGCGCGTGCAAGTTCTGCGGTCGATCTTCGAACGCACAACATCCGCGAGTACACCACCGACGTGCATCGAAGTGTTGACGACACCCCGTTCGGTGGTGGTGCAGGAATGCTCATGCGGCCCGAGCCGATTTTCGCCGCGGTGGAAGCGGTACAGCCACCACGTCCATTGCTGCTGTTAGGTCCAGGCGGTCAGCCCTTCAATCAAGACATGGCTCATGCGCTCGCCAGTGGACATGGGTTCAGTCTGTTGTGCGGTCGATACGAAGGTGTCGACCAACGTGTCCGCGAACATTTGGTGGACCACGAAATCTCCGTTGGTGACGTGGTGTTAGCCGGTGGTGAAGTGGCGGCTTGCCTTGTGATTGAAGCCGTCACCAGGCTCATCCCCGGGGTCATGGGAAATTCGGAATCCCCAATTACTGAGAGTTTTGGCGAGGCTGGACTTCTGGAGGAGCCCCAATGGACACGGCCGGCTGAGTTTCGTGGCTGGGTGGTTCCAGACATCTTGCGTGGGGGAGACCACGCCAAAATCACCCGCTGGCGCCATGCCCAGGCCCTGTGGCGCACCCTGCAGCAGCGCCCAGACCTCATTGATGCCCGTGGCGGCCTCACAGATGCTGAGAAAGCCTTGTTGGAAGGGGTGGACTTCTCCTCGTATCCTTCATTGTTCGCTTCGGATGTGCCCGGGCAGCCCTAGCGGCTCCCACATGTTCGTTGCACAACACGAATCATCTTTCAGTCGCCCAAGGAACCACCATGAAGACCACCGACATCGTTGACAATCAGAACAAGCGCGATGACATCCCTGCTCTTCTTCCTGGTGACGAAGTAAAGGTGCACGTACGCGTTGTTGAATCTGGAAAAGAGCGCATCCAGGTGTTTCAAGGAAACATCATCGCCATTCAAGGTTCTGGCATTGCAGAGACCTACACCGTTCGCAAGCTCAGCTATGGCGTGGGCGTAGAGCGCACCTTCCCGAAGCACAGCCCGTCTGTTGCAAAGCTTGAGGTCATCAAGCACGGTGATGTTCGTCGTGCGAAGTTGTATTACCTCCGCGATCGCGTTGGTAAGGCTGCCAAGATTCGCGAAAAGCGCGAGTCCTAGGCCTATTCGACTCGGGCACTGGGCATACCGGTGAACACCGACGATCTCGAAGATTTCGAGGCAGAGCGAGAGTTCAAACTCGCCCAGGAATACCAAGACGTCGTCGGCATGTTTAAGTACGCCGTCGAAACCGAACGCCGGTTTTACTTGGCTAATGCTGTCTCCGTTACTGTCACGGGCGATAGCGCTCGGCCACTCATTGAAGTGGAGATGACAGACGCATGGGTATGGGACATGTACCGGAAGACCCGGTTCATTCCGTCGGTGAAGGTTCTCAGTTTCAAAGACGTGAACGTCGAAGAACTTCCATCGGAAGACATTCTTCCTCCAGAAGCTCTCTAGCCGCATCGCGGCTTGCGCGTGCCCGTTGGGCAGAAGACCTCGTGACTCAGTGGTATCTCGCGCGCGGCTACAGCATCCTTGCTCGTAATTGGACGATGCGCGGTGGAGAACTAGATGTTGTTGCGTGTCGCAACAATGTGATGGTGGTGTGCGAAGTGAAAGCGCGAGCAACATCGCAATTTGGCGCACCGCTTGAAGCCATCACTCCGCAAAAAGTTGCTCGGGTGCAACGTGCGGGCCACGCATTTCTACGTGAGTATCGACATCAACATCCAGATCACAACGTTCGCATGCGTTTTGATGTGGCAACGGTATTGGGTACGACGTTAGAAGTGTTCGAGAACTTCTTCTGATCTAACGCTTCCGCGGCGTGCGTCTAGTCCAACAGGCGTTGTGCCAATGACGTCGGAGATCTGGTGCATCACGCGGTACTGCAACGCAGTGACCCATTCCGGGCGGAATGGTTTGATGGCATCCAGGGCAGATGTAGTCCTTGCGTGCTTCGTACGGTTGCACACGACGAACCTCAATTGGCCCGTGAAGTTCGCCATCCCATAAACGTCCAGGCATATCAGCCGAAGAATGCCCACGCCACGAGCGCGCTGGCAACAGTGATAGCGGCAACGACAAACCAAATATCGGTGCTGCGCGCCACGCGCCTTCTTGTCGGGTTAAATCCCATGTTGTTCAGTATTGCTGTGAATGCGACGAAAGCGGTGCATTGAATATGGCTAGCGTGGAGAAAATGCGCCGTGTAGCAGGAATTTTGATGGTGGTTGCAACGGCTGTGTTCTTCGCTTCGCCCGCCGCAGTCACTGGCGCCACCACTACAACTTCCACGGTGCCAGTGTTGTGTCCGCCCTCAGCTGACCCATCAGTGACCACAATTCCCATCGTCGGTTGTGTGAACATTGTGGCCACTACGACCACAACTACAACAACAACAACCACACTTCCCGTGGCGGCCACCACCGTTCCTGAAGGGTGCGCATTGCCACCTGTGGCTCAAGCTGTGTTTAAAGGAACAGTGAAATCGCTCGACACAGTGAGTGCAGTACTTGTTGTTAACCAACTGCGTGCCGGATCGCTTGATGGATACGCCACGAATAACGAAGTCAACGTGCGCTATGGAAGTGATGCGAAATACTTAAACGTTGGTCAGACATATCTTGTTGGAGTTGCACAAGATGCAGTCACATTGCGACTCACATCAACTCTGCGCGATCAGGCTGAATTATTCGGCGGTGCCGAGGTGGCAGGCACCCAAAACAAATGTCCAGAGTTTGAAGCGGCAGCGCGAACGTTGAATGTCGATGGAACGCCAATACCTACGGGGATGTTGGACAAATTATTTGAACAGCCCTGGCGACTCGCAGTGGCATTGTTGCTGCCACCCGTTCTTGTGCTGTGCGCGCTATTTGCCGTGGTGTGGTTCCGTCGCGGGCTTAAGCGGTAAACGCTTCGGTTGCAAGAGCGCGTAGCTCGGTGACCGCATGGGCTAGTCCGAGTGGGTCGCGATACAAGGCGCTTCCCGCAATCAACACATTTGCTCCTGCTCTAGCTGCACCAGCAATGGTGGTGGGTGAAATTCCACCATCCACTTCAACATGAACCGTGTCGCCGAGGCCACGAGCAGAGATCATGTTTCGCACTTCACGAATCTTTGGCTCCATCGTTGCGATGTAGCTCTGACCACCAAAGCCGGGGTTCACTGTCATCACAAGAATCATGTCCACCAAATCAAGAACATGTTCGACTGTATTTGCAGGAGTATGTGGGTTTAGCGCAACGGCAGCGGTAGCGCCCATGGAACGGATGTTGTCAAGTGTGCGGTGCAGATGCGTGCATGCTTCTGCATGAACGATGAGTCGTTGACAACCAGCTTCCACATAGCGCTGAGCCATCACGTCTGGTGTGTGCACCATGAGGTGAGCTTCAAATGGTTTCTTGGTGAACTTACGTACTGATGCAATGACATCTGGTCCGAAAGTAAGGTTCGGCACAAATTGGCCATCCATGACATCGAATTGGATGATGTCAACGCCGGCTTCGTCAAGCGCAGCGATTTCCTCACCAAATTTGGAGAAGTCAGCGGGAAGAACGGATGGCGCAATCTGAATGGGCAGTGTCACGACCTTCACCCTAGTCAACAGCGCAGTGGTGAGTCCCGAGCGTATGGAAAGATGTGCCCTACGCTGACATAGTGACTTCTCGCCATAACGTTCAGATTGAAAAACTCGTCGCTGGTGGCGACGGCCTTGCACGGATGGACGACGGACGTGTGGTGTTTGTACCCGGCGTGCTCACCGATGAATCTGTGGAAATTTCTTTGTCGGAATCACGCTCAGATTTTGGTCGGGGAACTTTGCTCTCCATTCTGGGGCCATCCGCGCATCGCCGAGTTCCGCCGTGCGCACACGTAGCCGAGGGATGTGGCGGGTGTAACTGGCAACATATTGAACGACGTATTCAAGGCCAAGCGAAGTTAGCCATTGTGAAAGAGGCATATGCTCGTACCGCAAAATTGGATGTCGATGCACAATTACGCCGACTCACCGAAGATGCTCGTCGTACAACGGTTCGAATGGTGAGTGATGAATCGGGATCCCTTGGCTTTCGGGCACATGAATCACACGACATCATTCCTGTGTCAACCTGCGGTGTTGCTCATTCGTTGATTAATGAATTCATAACTCAACCAGTCCTTGATGGCGCGGGTGAAGTCACTATTCGAGTTGGTGCACGCACCGGTGATATCGGTGTGTGGGCACACGATGGAAAATTGGCGCGCACTTTGCCTGCAGGTCTGAAGACTGGTGAACGCAGCACCATTACCGAACAAGTGGGAGACCATACCTACAAAGTCTCCATGGGTTCGTTCTTCCAATCATCTCCGGAGGCTGCCGAGTTGATTATTGACTCAGTCTCTCGCCGTCTAGACACTCTTGGTATTGAAGGCGGCTTGTTATGCGATGCCTATGGCGGCGTTGGTTTGTTCAGCTTGGCGTTCGCAGATCGATTTGACGAACTATTACTTGTCGAATCATCTGAATCTGCATGTCGTGATGCCGTTCGCAACTTGGCCGATTGCGCTGCTGTGATTGAACAAGCAAACATGGACAACTGGGAATCCGCAGAGGCCGACGTTGTCATCGCAGACCCATCGCGTCAGGGATTAGGTAAGCACGGCGCCGCCGCTGTTATCGACACTGGTGCGCCAACCGTCATTCTGGTGAGTTGCGATCCAGTCGCTGGTGCTCGTGACGCACGCTTGCTCGTGAATGCTGGTTACAGCATTGGTGAAGTAGAGGTCTTGGATATCTTCCCTGAGACTCATCACGTGGAAGTTGTGGCTGCATTCAGTCGATAGGAGAGAAACATGATGAACAATGATTGGGCACGGCCCGTTGTTTATTTTGAGATTCAAGCTCGCGATGCTGAGACGTTGTCTCTGTTCTACAAAGAATTATTCAACTGGAACATTGGAGATGGGTTCATCAAGCAGATTCCTGCCGGCATCGGTGGTCCAGAAAATGGAATCGGTGGCCACATGCGCACAGGCAACAAGCCTGGCGTCACACTGTTCATTCAGGTGAAGAACTTGGAACAATCGCAACAGCGTGCAACCGAACTTGGCGGGAAAATCACGTCCGAGCGTTTCGATATTCCAGGTGGCGCATCGATTGTGGGAATTGAAGACCCAGAGGGGAATGCCATCACACTTGTGCAGCAGTAACTACAGCAACGAGAACACGTTGAGTGAACGCGTTGATTCGTTAATGGCTGTGCTCCATGCAGTGACAACAGCATCGGTGCTCTTGTAATACGAAGCGTCAGATCGAGATGCGTCATCGAACAGTGTGATGACGATGTAGTTGCCACTGTCGTGACGTGCAGTCGTGCGCCGAGCAAGACCTGGTCTGTTGAGGTAGCACCATTCCTGCATGGCTTCGTCCAATGCACGAAAGGAGTCAGGGTCTGTGCCAGGAACTAAAGAGAACGTTTCAACTTCAAGTACGGCCATGGTGCTCCGATGAACTGGTGCGCCCTCTGGGGCTCGAACCCAGGACCTGCGGATTAAGAGTCCGTTGCTC
>JBMTEX010000050.1:0-15088 GCA_049433485.1 Ilumatobacteraceae bacterium
GGCGCGCACCACCGTCTACTGCTGAGAACAAATGGCGAAGTCGTGCTTCTAATTCGCGTGGATGAAATGGCGTCAAACAAAAGTCGTCAAACAAATCGTCACGCAATTCAAGATCACCTAGTTGCGCACCCGACAACAACACCAATACCGAGTTCACCGGGTTGTCGCGCTTGCGAAGAGCACGTGCAAACGCCCACGCAGATTCGGGGTCGTCGTCACATGTAATGATGGCGCCCATCCAGCCTTGTTGTGGCTCCATCTTGTTTGCTTCGTCAGCGCCAGAAACGGCCTTCCATCTGTACCCACCCATGTCAAGGGTGCGCGCCAAATCCGGTGATGGAGTTCCGGGGAACACAACAATCATGTCGGGCGCGCTCATGGTGTGATTACAACGACTTCAGGTAACGGTTGAGTTCGTACGGGGTGACTTGGGTCTTGTAACCCATCCATTCATGACGCTTGTTGCGCAAGAACCAATCAAAGATGTGTTCACCAAGTGCTTCGGCAACAAGTTCGGATGACTCCATAATCTTCAATGCATCAGACAATGACTGTGGCAATTGATTAATGCCAAGTTTGGACAATGACGCATCATCCATTTGGAACAAGTTTGCGCCGGCCTCTGCTGGAAGTTCGTAACCTTCGCGGATTCCCTTCATGCCTGCAGCCAAAATCACAGAGAACGCAAGGTATGGGTTGCACGCGGGGTCTGGCGAGCGATATTCCAAACGTGTTGCGCTTGGGTTTCCGCGCTTTGGAATAGGAACTCGAATGAGTCCACTGCGGTTGTTGCGCGCCCACGAGATGTGAACAGGCGCTTCAAAGCCAGGAACCAATCGCTTGTATGAGTTCACCGTTTGGTTTGTGATTGCAGTGATCTCTGCAGCGTGACGCAACAAGCCAGCCATGAATGCTTTTGCATCTGCGGACAAGAAGTTTGGATCGTCTGCTGAGTAAAACGCATTGTTCTCACCTTTGAACAGCGACAAGTGCAAGTGCATGCCAGAACCTTGCACGCCTTCCAATGGCTTTGGCATGAACGTGGCATGCACATTGTGCATGGCTGCAAGTTCTTTCACAATCATGCGGAATGTCATCACCGAGTCAGCCATAGACAGCGCATCTGTATGGCGCAAGTCAATTTCTTGCTGGCTGGGTGCATCTTCGTGGAAGGAATACTCCACGGGAATTCCCATTGTCTCCAATGTGCGAATTGTTTCTTTGCGCAACGACGATGCAACGTCTGTTGTGGTGAGATCGAAGAAACCACCTTCATCAAGTGGTTGTGGTGCTTCACCACGCTTTGGCGGTGCAAAGTAGAAGTACTCAATGTCTGGTGCCAATAAGAATTCGTAACCATCGGAGCGTGCAGCATCGAGATTGCGTTTCAACACTTGGCGAGGGTCTCCACCAAATGTTGTGCCATCCAAGTTGTAGATGTCGCAGAACACGCGAGCTTCAGCTGATTTTGAATCAACCCATGGCAACACTTCAAATGTGTTGGGGTCGGGGATTGCGAGAACGTCAGATTCTTCGGTACGCGAATAACCATCAATAGATGAACCATCGAAAGTCATGCCGTCGTTCAGTGCATTCTCTAGTTCGGCCGGGCTAATGGCAAAGCTCTTGAGCGTGCCGAGAACATCGGTGAACCAAAGGCGCACCAAGCGCACCCCACGTTCTTCCACCGTGCGCAACACATAGTCGCGATGTTGATCAAGCATGTCGCTCACCTCTTCAGTCTGCCCGGGTCTCGGGAAATGGGGCACTTAAAACGCTAACCGGGGGCCTTTCGGCCCCCGTCCCTAGTTGTTCTGGGGTCTCTGCGTTAGCCGCAGACGGTCTCAAGGATGAGACGGGTGACCAAGTAAGGGTCACAGTTCGCGTTTGGACGACGGTCTTCTGCGTAACCGCGCTGGTCGCGCTCGACCTGCCATGGGATACGCACTGATGCACCGCGGTTAGACACGCCGTACGAGTACTTGTTCCATGGAGCTGTTTCGTGCTTACCGGTGAGGCGGCTCTGAATGTCGTGACCGTAGTTCTCAACGTGTTCAAGAACACGTGTTCCAAGCTTCTCGCAAGCTTCGATGATGGCGCTGTAGTTCTCGCGCATTGCACGAGTGGAGAAGTTGGTGTGTGCACCAGCACCGTTCCAGTCGCCCTTTTCTGGCTTTGCATCGAACGAGATAACAACATCGTGATCTTCAGCAATGCGATGGAGCAACCAACGTGCAACGTACATGTGGTCTGACACGGTGAGTGCGTCTGCTGGTCCGATTTGGAATTCCCACTGACCAGGCATTACTTCTGCGTTTGTTCCAGAAATGCGCAAACCTGCATCGATACATGCCTGTGTGTGCTCTTCAATGATCTGACGACCGACAACGCGACCTGCGCCAACGCCGCAGTAGTACGGACCTTGTGGCTTTGGGTAACCGCCGACGGGGAAACCGTATGGTGAACCGTCGAGGCGAAGCATGGTGTATTCCTGCTCGATGCCGTACCACATCTCTTGGTCTTTGAACTTTGCAGCTGCTGCTGCACATGCTGCTCGTGTGTTGGTGGGGTGTGGTTCACCAGTCTTTGCCAATAACACGTCACACATGACGAGAACGTTCTTGCCACCGCGGATGGGGTCTTGGCAATGGAACACGGGGCGAAGGATGCAGTCTGATGCATCGCCGCTTGCCTGCTCGGTGGAGGAGCCGTCGAAGCCCCACTCGTCCATTGGCATGTCACCAATTGCGCCTGCGAAGTCTGGGATCACCTTGGTCTTTGAGCGAAGCAGCGGAGTGGGCTGCGTACCGTCAATCCAGATGTATTCGGCCTGAATGGGCATGTGGGGTTCCTTTACCTAAGGGGGATAGATCCCGTTATTTACTAGGTACAGGATGTCACCTCGCCGTTTCTCTACCTTTTCCCAAATGTGAACGCTGTGTGAAACGGTGCCGAGGGGAGGGGAAACCCTGATGCCATAAGGGGATGAGAATTGGTCTGGTTAGCCTCTCATCGTGGCTTCTTCCTCATTTTTTGCCCCCGGCGCCGGCCTTCGGGTGGCGCTGTCCCAATTGAACCCCACGGTGGGGGACTTGGTGGGCAACGAGGCAAAGGTGTTGGCCGACTATGCCCGGGCCGAGGCAGAGGGTTGCCATGTCGTGGTGTATCCCGAGCTCACGGTCACGGGGTACCCGCCTGAAGACCTCCTATTGAAGCGATCGTTCGTACGGCAGAACCGCTTGGCAGTGGAACGCATTGCTGCGGCCACGAACGAGTGTGTTGCGGCGGTGGGTTTCGTGGACAGCGAGAACGATTCGTTGTACAACGCCGTTGCACTCTGCTCGAACGGCACCATCGTTGGTGTGTATCGCAAGCAACTGTTGCCGAATTATTCAGTGTTTGACGAAGAGCGTTATTTCACGCCTGGCGAATCAATTGTTAACGGTCAGGCTGCAGGAGTATTCACTATTCATGGTATGACGGTAGGAGTATCGGTCTGCGAAGACATTTGGTACGCCGACGGACCAGTGAAAGCACAAGCCGCACACGGTGCTCGCGTGATGTTGAATCTCAACGGTTCGCCGTATCACCAAGGCAAGCACGACGAACGTGAGTCAATGCTGATGCAGCGGGCTAAGGAAACAAACAGTGCAATTGTCTATGTGAATCAAGCTGGCGCACAAGACGAACTTGTTTTTGAAGGTTCCAGTGTTGTTGTAGCAGTGGACGGAACTGTTGCTGCACGTCTCACTTCATTCGACGCCGACTTTGCAATTGTGAATGTGCATTCAGACGGTCACGTTGAGAATGGACACGTCACGCCATTTGAAGACGATCTCGATCGCGTGTATCGCGCTTTAGTTCTTGGAACGCGTGATTATGTTCAGAAGAACGGCTTCACCGACGTCGTCATCGGACTTTCCGGCGGCATTGACTCGTCCATCGTCGCGGCCGTTGCTGTTGATGCGCTTGGTACAGAACATGTGCACGGAGTTGCAATGCCTTCGCGATATTCCAGCCAAGGCTCTCTCGATGATGCTGCGGCATTGGCAACAGCTTTAGGTATTGATCATCGCGTGGTGTCCATAGAACCAGCTTTCCAGGCCTATTTAGACATGTTGGAGCCATCATTTGTAGGCAGAGACCCAGACCTCACGGAAGAAAACTTGCAGAGTCGTTGCCGTGGCACCACCTTGATGGCATTGAGTAACAAGTTCGGTTGGATGGTGCTAACCACCGGCAACAAGAGCGAGATGGCCGTTGGGTACTTCACCATTTATGGAGACTCTGCTGGTGGATACGCCGTCATCAAAGATGTGTTCAAAACGCAAGTGTTCGCTTTAAGCCATCGGATTAATGAACGCGCAGGTCGAGAGATTATTCCTGAGACCGTATTAACAAAGCCACCGTCGGCAGAACTGCGGCCAGATCAGCGCGACGATCAAAGTCTTCCCCCGTATGAAGTCCTTGACCCCATCTTGCGTCACTACATCGATGACGATATGGGCGTGCAGGAAATCATCGCTAACGGATTTGATGAATCAATTGTTCAACGCATCGCGCGACTAGTGGACATCAACGAATACAAGCGTCGTCAATGTGCGCCAGGCGTTCGCGTATCAACGAAGGCATTTGGAAAAGATCGACGAATGCCAATTACAAACGGTTATCGCGCAGACCGCGTATAGGCCGTTATTGCACCAACGGTTAAGGCTGCAAGTGCCGTAGCTGCAAGCGCTGGGCCAACGGGGCCAACGGAGTCATACAAACGCGTTGCAACAGAACTAAACACCGCACGTCCACACGTTCCGGCACCAACAGTGAGACCGAGACCAATCCCGCCTGCGGTGGGAACAAGATTTGCAGCTAATGGCAACATGCTGACGAGTGCAAACTCGAACCCTGCAATAAAGAGAATCAACATGGGGATTGCAACAAATGAAAGGTGACTGCCGAAGCACATTGCGACTCCGCTGGTCACCATCAACATCACGCCACGCCGAACACTGATTTCCTTGCCCCACAAGTCTGTCACGCGACTACTGCTGACACTTGAAACCAACTCAAACACTCCCATTGCAATGACAATCGCAATGATGCCAACACTGGTGAATCCAAATTCATCTTCAAACCACGGACCGAACGTGATTCCCACGCATTGCGAAGCACCCATCAGCATGAATGAGCATCCGAAGATCCACCACGCAGACCCTGGAATGGTGCCGCGTTGATGCGTGCTTGATGGCGCATGTGCATCTTCTTTCGGCAGTCCAGAAACAATGAATATTCCTGACACGGCAAGGGCGATTGCACCAACAATGAATCCGGCGCGCCATGAAATCAGCGCAGTGGCAATTCCCATGATGGCGACGCCAATAAAGAGCGACAGCGCCCACGACGTTTCAATGATGCCAACAATGCGTCCACGCCGTTCGTATTCCACGTGGTCGTTCACCCACACAATGAGGGATGTATCAAAGAGCACTTTTGATGCGCTGAGCACAAACATCGCAATGGTGAACATGGCAACAGAGCTTGAGAAGGCGGCCAGAAGCACTGACGCTGTAATCAGAACAATGCCGGCCGTCATTGCAACAAGTCGATTCGCACGGTCTACATAACGACCAACAATTGGCGAGAGAAGACCTGCAAATTCGCCAATGGTGAAGGCAATGCCTAGTTCAGCAACAGAAACATCTAGCCCACGTGCAATGACCGCGATGAATGGAGCTGCGAATCGATAACACGCATTGGAGATGAGGCGACCCCATACCAGTCGGTTGACATTGCTTCGAACTACTGGCGCGTAGGACGCGTCTACCCACCGTGCAAACACGGTTACAACTCTTCGCCTAATTCACCGTGCTCAAATAAGTCCACCACATCACCTATTTCAATGGGTGTTGAATGTCCGGGTCGCACGATGAAATGGCAACCGCCAAGATTTGAAATACGAGTGTCGGGAACTCTGTGTGCACGACGCATGACGCGAATAATGCCCGCGTGTGCAATGCACAGAACTTCGCTTCCTGCGAATTGATCTGCAATGTCGAACAATGCCGCCGATACACGTTCCACGATGGAGTCATCAGACTCAAATCCAGGTGGACGTTGATGCGAATCGAGATATCCCGGCCAATCGCGTTCAATTTGATGATGGGTGAGCCCTTGCCATTCCCCAACATCGGTTTCACGTAGTCGCGCATCTGGAGTCAGAAGTCCTACTCCAAGACCGTTCGCAATGATGGACGCAGTGAGGTGTGCCCGCCGAAGGTCACTAGAAACAACGGCGTCGAACATTCCAAGTTTTTCGGCGGCGCGACGAGCTTGTTCGTAGCCAAGGTCGGTGAGTTCAATATCTGCCTGACCCTGCCAGCGACCCATCGCATTCCATTCGCTTTGTCCATGACGAAGCATGAGAATTCGAGTCGGTGTGGTCACCGTTTCATTGTAGTTGTTGAGTCCGTCAGCCCGACTTGGTCATGCAGTGATTGCAGAGACAATTTCCTCAAAGACAGAGTCTGCAAGTGCGCGCATCTCGTCGTCTGTGCGATCTTGAATGGGGTGCGCTGCGAAAACCCGCTTGAGAGATGGGAAGCCCAGCGCCGTTGATTGAGCGTCTGCTGCAGAAATGAACTCAGACGATGCAACAAACACCCCTGGCACTCCGCGAATCTCTAAATCTGCGATGTCGTGCACACTGCACGTCGTACAACTGCCTCAATCAGCAAGAGCTTCGATGACCAGCGTGCACTGAGTCGCAATTTCGTGACGCAGGTCAACAGGTGCGGGCTTAGTAAATGTGGGCTTTGCGAAACGAAGAACTTTGGCACCCTGTGCTTCTAGGCGCTCTTGCAACCTGTCCAAGAAAACATTGCCACGCGGCTTCGAAATGTCCAGCAGCCCGATGGTGTGCCCATTGACAGACTTGGGACGCGCGAGGAGTTGGCGAGTAGCCGGAGTGGATTCATTGGTTGGATCCAAGATGGTGACGCCGGTTGCCATAACGCTCAGTATGTCATGTTTGGAATCGCGGTTAGGCGTTCACGACCCGTGTGACGGGGTCGCTGCCAATTTTCCCGTTAGCCCAACCTGCAATAACGGAAGAGAAGAGGCCCGCGCCACCTCCGGCGTAGGTGAGCAACAAGCCACCTGGTCGAAACTTTGGCAATGTCGCGTCGCTGAGATGCAACGGCACTCCCTCTGCCATGTCACGAGCACCGCGGATGAGTTGGGAGCCATGGCGCATGGATCGTTGAGAAATTTCATCAATAAGCCGATTGCGGTCCCAGCCTGCTTCGGCAAAGACACGTCCGTGGTCTGGGCTGACAGTGAGAATGGCATCAAATCCCAGCACGAGTTTTGGATGGTGAACGGTTTCCAAACATGCAACAAAAGAATTGGTGAGTTCTTCTGGTGTTCGCGCAAGTTGGTCAACAATGCATCGGGGTCCTTCACCAGCAAAGACTGTGACAGCGTTGGTTCCGTTGGGTATTCCCCTAGCGGATGCCAATGATGTGAATGGCGAGCCCTCTTCATCTTCAGCGAAGCAAAAGGAAACCTTTCCAGGATTTCCATGCGTTGCGCGATCTACTTCACCGGGTCGACCACCACCAACGTTGCGAATCGTTAGTTGAACGGCTCGACCAATGGTGTTGTTTGCGCGATTGCCCTGACCAAATGCATTGATGCCAGAGTTCATTCCAATGGCTCGTGTACCTGGCCCATTGCAGACAATGACGGGACCAACCGGCATGGTAGTTGCAAGAACTCCGTGCATGTTGAATTCGTCGTTACACACCGCTTCTAGAGCTGCAATAACCCACGGTAGGTACTCGGGAAGACAGCCAGCCATGACAGCGTTGATTGCAATTTTCTCCACGGTGAGTTCAACAAGGTTGGGCGGCGCAATCGCCACCACATCTTGTGGAGCGCGAGTAGTTCCGGTCAACATTTTCAAGACACGTTCACGCGTTGGTGGAATGACTGGAAATCCGTCTGTCCAACCGCGTGCATACATGGCTTCAAATTCATCTTCTGCAGCAGAAAACTCAACAGTTCGCGATGTCACTGAGGAACCAGTGAATAATGCTCGAAGTGCATCCACCCTGTCTGGATCAACACTCATTGATCCACAACCTGGACGCGTTGTTGGAAGGTCTTCTCCTAAATCTGCAATGCCAGTGATGCGTTGCCAATCTGATTGAGACCAGCCGAAGGTTCGTTCAACTTCGACACCATTGCGAACCAGCAGCAGTGTTGGAACGGTGTCGATGTTGTGATGCCAAGAGATGGAGAGGTCACTGTCCAGTTGTGAGTTGACGGCATGTCCAAATGTTGGATCGTCTTGTGTGTAAACAGTGAGAGGTGTATCGCCTTGAGCGATTCTGGCCAGCAGTGGTTCCACCATTTGGCACGTGGCGCATTCACGTTTTGCAATGATGACAAGCCCATCTGGTAGGTGCACTGCCGAAGACATACCAGTGACCATAGTCCTGCTTGGAGTGTGGTTTCACTGCTGTCGTTAGGCTTTCAGACGGAGGCGTACGAGTACCTGGTGGGCTTCGCTGTCTTCAACACAGTCGGAATAGGTGAACCCTATTCGGCGGGTTCGATTCCCGTCCGCCTCCGCCAATCACCAACGTGGACCAGGAATGCGCACATCGTCCCGCCGGCGGGTGAGACCAATTTTGTCTAAACACACCGCAAGGGGAAGAGCGTGCTTTCGGGTGACGCCAAGCGCCTCGCGCAATTCGGACATGGTGAATCCTTGTGGCGACAAGTTCCATAGTTCAGTCAATGTAGGTCGAAGCGACTGCAACACTTCAATATGGAACGCCACAAAATCATGTTCAAGGATGATGCCCTTGTTCACAAGCAAGCGAATGATGTTTCGATCCAAGGTCTTTGTCTCGGTAGTAGTAACGCCTTCACGTAACAACATGTCTACGTATGGATGTTGAAGGAGTGGGTCAGCAGTTGCAGCTTTTCTCACGAGACCATCGCCCACTACATAATCGGGGTGAACGTCAACAAGTTCTCGTTCAATATCGCTGAGTAGCGAGAGGTCGTAGGCATCATGTGCAGGAATCCGTGAATTGAGTGAATCAATAGCACGCTGGTAATCACCGTCAGAACACACCCAGTGGCCAAATCGAGGCGCTACATGTACTCCAGTTAATCGAAGCGCTTCTTCAACTGTGACGAAGCCTCGATTCTCGAGTTGGCTGTCAATTGTTCCCGTTGGTTGTGAGCGCGACAGTGGCGAGTGGGGGTCAACGTCGAGAATTATGCCACCACCCACAGTTGAATTTGTTCCTGTTTCCCTCAACAGGAATCTGTCGCCGGGAGAAAGTGCAAGTGGCTCTTTGAATCTCACTCGCACGGTCTGTGACTCTCCAGGTGCAATTGATGAAACTCCAATCAACCGTAGGGTTGCAGACTGTGAACTAGTGCCGACATGAAGCATGAAACTTCCGCGATGAGTGAGTGGTTGTTGGAGAGAGGGAAGCGCATCTAAGCGAGCATCAAAGACTGTTGTGATATGCCACTCGCGATTAATAACCAGTGCATCTCCACGACGTAATTGGCTCACTTCAATCCCGGAAAGGTTGAGAGCACATCGTTGTCCCGAGATGGATTGGTTGTGCTCTTCGCCATGAATGTGAATGTTTCGAATTCGAGCACTGTCGCCAGTTCGGACCACCGCGATATCGCCGCCAACCTGGAAGCCTTCTCCTTCAACAGTTCCTGTTACGACTGTGCCCGATCCTTTGATGGTGAACACCCGGTCAATAAACAATCGAGATCGCTTGCTCTCCTGCGTCTTCGTCGTTGTTTGAACAGCAAGTTCCAGTTGTTCGACGAGGGAATCAAGACCACTATGCGACACAGCCGATGTACGAATGATGGGGCTCCAAGAAATGTTCGATGAATGAAGCCGCTGGGTCAACTCCATCTCGCGTTCCTGCAGAACAGTGTCGTTAACTTTGTCGCATTTACTTAACGCAATGACTCCACGTTGGATTCCTAACACCGACAAGATGTGAAAGTGCTCTTCAGTTTGTGGTTTCCAACCTTCCAATGCATCAACGACAAGGAGTGCAATATTGACTCCACTCACTCCCGAGATCATTGTGCGAATGAAGTCTGAATGACCTGGAACATCAATGAAACTCAACACAGTGCCGTTTGGAGTAGTTGTATGAGCAAATCCAAGATCAATGGTGAGACCTCGTCGTTTCTCCTCCGCTAATCGGTCGGGATCGACACCTGTGAGCGCCATGACTAATGAGGACTTACCGTGATCGACATGTCCAGCAGTGGCGATGATGGCCATCATGTCAACAGATGTTCTTGAGAGCCTCAACGATGATGTCATCGTCTTCTTCGGAGACCGTACGTATGTCGAGAAAAGTACTGTTGCGCGACATTCGAGAGATGATGGGAGTTGCATTTTTGCGCAGCGAATCTTGCACATTTCCAATTAGTTCAATTGCAATTGAAGGAATCTCAACTCCAGATGCAGAGCCAGCACCAATAACTGAATGTGAAGGAACTACTTGTCCAATTCCCGCACGTTGAACAATTCGTTCGGCGCGTGTTTGGAGATGGGGAAGTGTTGCAGTCACCATCTTCCAAAATGGAATCTCTGAGGTTGCGGTTCGATTGATGTACGACATCAGTACTTGTTGCAATGGAACCAGTATTTGTGACCCGGGACGAAGCGCTCTCATTAATGGATGCTGAGCACATTTCTCCACTAATTCGCGCGATCCAGCAATGATTCCGCATTGTGGTCCACCCAGAAGTTTGTCGCCGCTAAATGTGATGAGTGATGCGCCATCAGATATGGCCTGTCGCGCAGCCGGTTCGTTGACGAGCCACTCTGGAACTCGGTCGGTGGAATGCAATAGCCACGGACATGTGTTATCCAAGAGTCCTGAGCCAATGTCTACAACTATTGGCGTTGACAGCCCTGCGAGCTCTTTGGTTGTTGTTTCTGAAGTGAAACCCTTCATTGAAAAGTTTGAAGGGTGAATCTTCATGACGAATGCAACGTCATTACGTTTCGATGAGATTGCTCGCTCGTAATCACGAAGGCGCGTCTTGTTTGTGGTGCCAACATCAATGAGGCGTGCTCTTGATTGTTCAATGACCTCAGGAATTCTGAACCCGCCGCCAATTTCAACACTTTCGCCACGGGATACAACAACATCTCTGTCCTCAGCGAGTGCTGCAGCAACAAGCATGACGGCAGCGGCATTGTTATTCACTACAACTGCCGATTCTGCTCCGGTGAGTAGAGAGATAAGACGTGAAACTGATTGATGACGCACGCCGCGACTTCCGTCTTGAAGATTGAATTCAAGATTGCTGGGTCGCCCTGAGGTTGTAGTTGCCATTGGTGCACGTCCAAGATTGGTGTGCAAGATAACGCCTGTTGCATTGATGACATCTTGAATTAACTCTTGTTGGAACCGATGTGCAAGGTCGCGAGCCACTGCTTCTGCTTCTTGTGGATGTAGCGATATGGCACGCCGTGCGCAGTCGACGAGCAGCGCATGAGGAAGATGGAATTCTGCAGACAGGGAACGCGCGAGTGCATCTACTGACGGCGGGCGACGTTCGGAGTCCAACATTGTCATCAACCTAGTAGTTTCAAATTCATGGACTCCATTGGACCAGCCATCAAGTTGACCGAATGGACTTCTTGTGGTGGATGCGCAGCAAAGTGGGGCGCATCGTTGCTTTCCGACTTGGTGCACAACATTCCAGTTGGACTGGACCCGTCTTTATTGGTGGGACTTGCTCCGTTTGATGACGCGGCTGTTTATCAAGTGGCACCAGATGTTGCTTTAGTGAGCACAACTGATTTCTTTCCGCCGCTTGTTGATGACCCAGCTGACTTCGGAGCAATAGCTGCAGCAAATGCGTGCAGTGATGTTTTTGCAATGGGAGGGAGAGTCGTTTTGGCTGTCAACATCGCCGCATTCCCAGAAGAACTACCCCGAGATGTGATTAGTGAAATCTTCGCATCGGCCGCCGCGGTTGTGAGTGAGGCAGGCGGAACAATTGCGGGTGGACACACAATTCGAAATCCCGAACCTATTTTTGGCCTTGCGGTCCAAGGTGTTGTTAACCCCAGCAGTGTGTTCAGAAAATCTGGAGCAGTCATCGGTGACGTAGCACTCTTGTCGAAACGGCTTGGAACTGGTCTCGTCACGGCAGTCGGAAGTGATTCTGAGAAGAAAAGCTCCATCGCCGGCATGCGGATGCTGAACAGACGAGCTGCAGAATCGCTTCAGGAGATTCAACATGCAGTTCATGCAGTCACTGACGTCACTGGGTACGGTCTCGCCGGCCACGGATGGGAGATGGCTGAACGATCAGGTGTTGCACTTGAGATCAATACGGCGAGCCTTCCCCTCTACGACGGCGCACTTCGAATTGCACAAACTGGTCATCGAACTGGCGGTGATGCTCGTAATCGCCAATACGTAGATACACACATCACCTCGTCGGCTAACGACGCCTTGACCGCCATATGTTTCGACCCACAAACGTCCGGAGGGCTCCTTGCTGCCGTTGCACCAGAGTCAGCACATGAATTGATTGCGTCTGGCTTGTGGACTCAGGTTGGCGATTTTGTTGCTGGCACACCAGCGATCATTCTCAAGTAAAAGTTCACCGATACCATGCACAACGTGGCAAATCTTCGTCTTTTCGCACAGGCTCGTGAGGCCGCAGGGACGAACGCCGCCGAAGTTGCAGGAGCCACAGTGTCTGAGGTTCTCACGAATGCCACTCAGCAATTCGGTCAAGGATTTGCAGACGTCGTGCTCACCAGCAAGGTGTGGGTCAATGGTGAAGAGGTACCGATGTCGCATCCCGTGGGCGATAATGATGAGGTTGCGGTTCTTCCGCCCGTCTCTGGAGGCATGTAATGGCAGATGATCAATCACGAACAGTGGCTGACATTCGTGCTGAGCGAAATGCGCTCCAAGGCGAGGAAGATGCCATCTCATTTGTTCGGCGTTTGGCGCAGGGACGATTGGATTTGGTGCGAGACGAGCAACGTCGTCGCATGAGTGGTGCAGAACCAGGGACATCATCGTTTACAGATCGGTTGGCCGACGTCTTTGGCCAACAACATGGAGGCGGAAGTGCGCGTCCGCCACGTGAGACAAATGTTGCGGCAGACCACCCATTGGTGTTGGAACTAGATGAATTGTCGGCGCATTTTCAATTCGAACAACTCGAGAATTTGGATGACAAAGCTCTTGATGAGTTAGGTGACGCACTAACACTGTTTGAAAAGACGTGCTCACAGAAGCGCCATGATCTGTTCGAGAAGATCGACGCCTTAACTGCTGAACTTGTTCAGCGAGTTCGGGAAGGCGGCGCCAGCTCCGTAGTGAAGGACAAGTAAATGCCACTTCGTCCTGGTGAAGCACTGCACGATGTCGGTGAGTTCATCCGTTTACAACGCGAGAGCGCTCAGAAGAGTATTCGTGATCTTGCGCGATCAGCTGGTGTCTCTAATCCGTACTTGTCGCAGATTGAACGCGGAATCCGTCGACCATCTGCAGACATCCTTCAACAGATTGCGCGCGCTCTCGAGATCTCGGCAGAGACCTTGTACGTTCGTGCTGGCATCTTGGATGGCGCCCCTCCAGAAACCAGTTCCGTTCCCGAAGCCATCGCGTCCGACGAGAAACTCACGCCTGAACAAAAGCAGAGTTTGCTCTCGGTGTATCGCTCATTCATGACTAGTAATGAGGGTGGTAGCTCGGCTGAAGGGAATTCCGACACCTCTAGATAGGTTGAATCACGCATGCGTCGTGTAGCCATCCTTTCGCTTCACACCTCGCCATTGGCTCAACCTGGAGTCGGCGACGGTGGCGGCATGAACGTGTATGTCCGTGAACTTGTCTCGGGTCTTGCTCATGCGGGTATTGATTGCACCACGTACACGCGTGCATGGAGAGACGATCTCCCATCGGAGATTTCGGTAGAGCCAAATCACACAGTGGTGCATGTCCCGGCCGGTGCATATGACTTGCCGAAAGACAATCTGGTGGATGTTGTTCCAGAATTCACGGATGGCGTCCTGCATCACATCAGGGCAAGTGGTGGCACCGATGTTGTTCACGCTAACTATTGGCTGAGCGGTCTTGCTGGTCATTCCATCAAGCACGAGTTGAATATCCCGTTAGTTAGTACGTTCCACACGTTTGCGCGAGTGAAAGCACTTGGCGGAGACCCAGAGTCTGCTCAGCGCGAGCAAGCCGAAACAGAAATCATCGGCTGTTCAGATGCAATCTGTGTGAGTTGCACAGAAGAAGAACGACAGTTCATTGAGCTCTATGGCACTCCGCCAGGACAAATTGAAATTGTTGCTCCTGGCGTCGAGCATGCCTTTTTTGCGCCTGGCGATCAGCGCGGTGCACGCAAAGCACTAGATCTTGGCGATGGACCTGTTCTGTTGTTTGTTGGCCGAATTCAACCGTTGAAGGGTGCAGACGTGGCAGTTCGTTCTCTTGCTGCACTTGGCCGCAAGAACGCAACATTGTTAATTGTTGGTGGTGCAAGTGGCACCGAAGGTGAGCAAGAAATTGCTCATGTTCATTCGTTAATACAAAAGTTTGGTCTGGAATCTCAAGTTCGATTCGTTGCGCCACAGGCTCACCACATTTTGTCTACGTACTATCGCGCGGCAGATGTGGTCCTTGTTCCAAGTCGAAGTGAAAGTTTTGGATTGGTGGCATTAGAGGCCGCGGCCTGTGGAACACCAGTGGTGGCAAATGCAGTGGGTGGTCTATTAACAATCGTGGAACATGGTCGCACCGGATTCTTGGTGGCAGATCGCCAACCAGAGGTATTTGCTCGACACATTGCACAAATTCTTGATGATCCTGCGTTGTCCGAACAGTTGTCCGTTCAAGCAGCCGAGCGCGCTCGTGGCTACACATGGAGTTTTGCTGCTGCGCGTCTTCGTCGCGCTTACGCAGACATCACGTCGCGCGACAGGGTGGTGTGTAAATAACGCCATGAGCGAACTATTTGGTTCACATGAACTAGACAC
>JBMTEX010000051.1:0-14873 GCA_049433485.1 Ilumatobacteraceae bacterium
CATGTCGCATGAACGTTCTGGGTCGTCGCTTGGTTCTTCGGATGGTGGTTCTTCCAAATTGTTTTGTGGCAAGAAAGACATCAAGAAGCGGACATCATCCAAACATGCTTGTTCGTCTGCAGAAACAAATGTTGCAACACCGCTCTTCGATGCGTGGCTCATTGCGCCACCGAGTTCTTCCAACGTGACGTCTTCACCAGTCACTGTCTTCACAACGTCTGGACCGGTGATGAACATGTGGCTGGACTCGCGCACCATGAAGATGAAGTCGGTCATTGCGGGTGAGTACACAGCGCCACCGGCACATGGGCCGAGAATGACGGAGATCTGTGGGATGACACCAGAGGCTTGAACATTGCGATGGAAGATGCCGCCGTACGACGCAAGAGATACAACACCTTCTTGAATACGTGCACCTGCACCGTCGTTCAAACCAACAACTGGTGCGCCAACTTTCAACGCAAGGTCCATCAGCTTGTGAATCTTCTCGGCGAACACTTCACCAAGAGCTCCACCGAACACGGTGAAGTCTTGTGAGAACAGGAACACTTTGCGGCCTTCAATGGTTCCCCACCCGGTGATGACACCGTCGGTGTAGGGGCGCTCTTCAAGACCAGCTGCATGGGCACGATGGCGAGCCAACATGTCGAGTTCGTGGAATGAGCCTGGATCGCAGAGGTATTCAATGCGCTCGCGGGCAAGCATCTTGCCCTTGCTCTTGTGACGCTCTACCGACCGAGGGCTACCGGCATTTCGTGCCTGCTCTTGGCGATCTCTGAGGTCGTCAATCTTGTCTTGCATGCTTGGTGCCGATGTGTCTGTCACAGGGGGAAACGCTACTGCCACCTAGACCCGTGGCGCCTATTTATAGGCACATGTGGCAGTTATCCGGCTGGGGGAGCAGTGGTGGTGGTTGCCATGGGCGCAAGGGTGGTGGTTGCAGCCACTGTGGTGGTGGTCTCGATGACCTTCAGGCCTTGCTTGGGAACAGTGGTCACCGTGACGCCGTCAGCGATGATGAATTGGCTGGTGAGAACCTCAAGGTCTCCAATGGTGGACACGCCCGTGACCTCAAGCTTCCAGAGGCCAGGGGCACGAAGCAGATACTTAGCGTCGGCATCGATTAATGCTCCACCTGGGCGGGTGATGGGAACGTTGATGGTGTAGCCAGAGAAATTCGGATTCTCTGGAGTCATCTTCACGGTGAAGTTTTGAATTCGTGATGGACCGAATAGTTCAATAAGAACCCTGTTGGCCCCAACGTTGCCCGGAGTAATGGAGATACGAACTTTGAAATCGTCTTTGCCTTCAAGGTCTTGAACGATGGCGTAGTCAACGCGAGGACCCTTATCTGCCAGTAACACATACGGCGGACGCATGGCCATTAACCAAGATGAGGTTGCAAGCACAACAATGCTGAGTGATAACTCCACACCGACAGGTCGCTTCAGTCGATAGACAGCACGTTCGTTCAGAGATTTTGCGCGCTGTAAGCCACGAAGAATGAACTGACGTATTGATGCGCTGACAACAATCATTCCCGCAACAATCACTGTCTTCAACAACATCACGCGTCCGTGACCACTGTTAATCAAACTGATGCCATCAATTCGTGCAACTTGCGCAACACCTGTGACAACAACAAAAACGGTGAGTGGTGTGGCAATACGTGCCCAACCACGAAGTGCTTCAACTAGATCTGAACTTCCTGGTCCGTGCAGAACGACACGCCAAATCACCGCGATGCTTCCTACCCACACTGCAATGAAGCCCATATGCGCAGTGTTTAGAAAAACACCCAAAAGTGCGCCACGGCCTGCAAAACGATCAAATCCGTACGTTAAAGCAGTGAAACCCAGTAACACAGTGGTGACAACACCTGCAGTTTCAAACAAGACGCGTTCTGTAATCCACGCCAAATACGCAAGACCGATAACAAAGACGAATCGTGCAACAACTGCGCGACCATCTGTTGTTTCTACTAATGCTCCCCAAGACGTGGGTGAAAATGTTGAGCTGAAGTTTGTTCCTGCTTCTCGTGCCGCCATCAACACAACCAAGAGATACAAAGACACCACTGCAAAGATGCCCACTTGTCTGAAGTAGCGCTCGGTCACTGGGTATTCAACGCCCTCTGGCCATGCGAGGCGAACAAACACAAGTCCACCGAATAATGCACTTACCAAGAAGAAAGTGACCCAACGCATGAGGCCAACTGGTCCGCCCAAACGTGGAGCCGTTTTCACTTCTTGACCTGGCAATCCAGGAATAGTGGGAGTGGTGTTTGCTGGAACACTGTCGGGAACAGTTGTTGTTGCTTCAACATTTGACGTGAAGGTGAATGATCCTGCACTTCCATCGGGAAGAGTCCAGTCAACTTTGCAGCTGCCGTTCGACAGAACTTGTGTCAGTGCAGCCGACACGGTGACACCATCTGAGCCCAATTGCGGCGATGCAAGGTTGGTGATCTTGTTGTCGCAAGTGAGAACGAGGCCCATTTGCGCCACCGCCTCTGCGCCGCCCACCGGCTGTGTGAACCGCAACTGGATTTGGGTGGGTGCCAAGGTGACGACTTCGCCCGACGCAGGGGTGGACGATTCCACGGTGTTATCGCCTGCCGCGCTGGCAGGGCCAGCCAGCAGCGTGAGGGTTCCGAGGAACACGATGAAGAGGGAAAACAGGCGACGCATGGGTTCAGAAAACGGTAGCCACTCGGCGACCATGAAGGGAGGCTCCACCATGGCACACACTGCTGCCCGATGCACCTCATTGCTAGGGTCACATCAATGGCCACACAGTCCCTCTACCGCCGGTTCCGCCCCCGGAAGTTCTCCGAGCTGTATGGGCAAGACCATGTGGTGCGGGCCCTACGAAATGCTGTCATTAATGGTCGAGAGGGCCAGGCCTACTTATTCTCTGGGCCCCGCGGTACGGGCAAGACCACCACGGCGCGCATTTTGGCGAAGGTTCTCAATTGCGAGAATCCCGTGGGTGGCGAACCCTGCTGCGAGTGTGATTCCTGCAAGGCCGTGGAAGTGGGCACCAGCTACGACGTTCTCGAACTAGACGCCGCGAGCAATAACGGTGTTCAAGAGATTCGCGACATCATCGACGCTGCAGCACTCTCTAGCCCTGGCCGACATCGTGTATTCATTTTGGACGAAGTCCACATGCTCACCCGCGCTGCCGAAGCCGCGTTGTTGAAGACATTGGAAGAGCCGCCAGCGCAAGTGGTGTTTGTGTTGGCCACCACCGACCCGCAGAAGGTGTCGGAAACAATTCGTAGTCGTGTGCAGCATTTGCAGTTCCACTTACTGCCATTTGATGAGCTTGAAAAATACGTTCGCTTTGTTATTGAAAAAGCTGAACTAGACGTTGACGATGAATCCATTGCGATGGTGTTGCGTCAAGGTGGTGGTAGTGCTCGAGACACACTGTCAGCACTCGAACTTGTTGCGGCCGGTGGCGGTGAACCAGAAGATGCTGAACATGTTGAAGACATTGTTCGCGCCATCATCGCCAGAGACCACGGTGCTGCTTTGGCTGCGGTAGCAAAAGCTATGCAACAGGGACGCGATGCTCACACGTACGCAGAAGACATTGTGCGTCTCATGCGGGATTGCTTCCTGTCGGTTATGTCACCAGAACTTGTCATGTTGCCTACAGCGCGAGTTGCTGAGATCAATGTTTATGCACGCGACCTTGGCGTACAACGAATTGTGCGAGTCATGGAAACTCTTGGCTCCACCATGGTGGAGATGCGCCATGCTCCAGACGCACGATTGCTGCTGGAAGTGGCAATCGTTCAATTGGCATCACCCGTGTTCGACGACAGCAATGAAAATTTGTTGGCACGAATCTCTCAACTTGAAGAAGCAGTGAAGCAGTTGAAAGAAAATGGTGTAGCGGCTGCACTTCCTCCACCGCCGTTGAATCCCACCACCGGTCGCGCAAAGATTGGCGGTCGTGCATCATCGCCCACACAAGAAACTCCGCGTGATGCATCCGTTCCAACGCCACGCGTGCAAGAGCCAACTGCCGAAACGCCACAACCAGTTGTTGTCACAGAAACAGTGCCACCCGCTGACGGTGCAGACCCAGCGCAGGCCTGGCCACAGATCACTGATTCATTGAAAGGCTTAGCAAAGGCGCTCTTTAAGCCTGCTGTTGTGGAGTCTTTTGATGGTAAGAAGATTGTTGTGCGCATGCCTGCAAACACTCCATTGCAACGCGCTCGTGAACGAGAAGCTGAACTCGTGGCGGCTATCAAGAAAGTGTGTGGCGTTGCCTGCATCGTGCAGTTCAATCAAGCAGATGCCACTGGTGGTATTGAGCGGCCAGTCATTGAAGACGCACCAGAGAAGCCAGAGACAATCGACAAGATTGTTGAGAAAGATCCATTTGCCGCAATTGACTTGAATGAAACCGTGGCGGCAAATGATGCACCAGATGCACTGATGGAAGCATTGCAGTCAAGCTTTCCTCAAGGTTCCATTGTTGATGACGGCACTTCTTCCACAGAGTTGTAATCGTGGCTTCGCCGTATACGCCTCCTGTTCAAATTCTTATTGATGAACTTGGTCGACTCCCTGGAATAGGTCCACGAAGCGCGCAGCGACTTGCATTGCATCTCATCAAATCGAACGGTGACGATGTTGCACGTTTAGCGCGCGCAATCATTGAAGCAAAGCAGAAGGTGCGCTTTTGTGAGCGTTGTTTCAACTTGGCAGATGCAGAATTATGCAGCATCTGTTCAGATGCGAAACGAGAATCAAGCATTTTGTGCGTGGTGGAAGATTCACGCGATATTGCCGCACTAGAACGCACAGGCGGTTTCCGTGGTCGTTACCACGTCTTACTGGGGCTCATTGATCCGTTACAAGGTGTCAGCCCCGAGAACTTAAAAGTTCGTGAGCTAGTAGCCCGCATCAAACCAGAATCGATTGCTGAAGTTGTGGTGTGCACCAGCAACAACACAGAGGGCGACGTCACTGCAATGTATTTGGCGCGCATTCTGTCACCGTTAGGTGTGGAAGTTTCTCGACTCGCAAGTGGTCTACCAGTGGGTGGAGATATTGAATTTGCAGACGAAGTCACGTTGGGACGTGCCTTTGACAATCGTCGTCGATTAGAGCCGTAATTAACTAAAAGTCCGTCCAGATTTGTCGGCGCGAACTTGTTGTGCATGGTAGATGCCAGTGTGGCCACTTGCGGCGTATGCAGCTGCGCAGGCTACGGCAAACAACAGAACTCCGTCGCCACCAAATAGTTCAATGCCTAGCAGTGTGCACGCGAGCGGCGCATTAGTTGCTCCGGCTAACACCGCGACTGCACCCACCATTGCAAAGACAGCAACGTTTGCTCCAGTGATATGAGCAAAACTTGCGCCAGCCAAAGCGCCAATGATGAATAGCGGAATAAATTCACCGCCCACGAAACCCATTCCGATACTGATTGCTGTGAGCAAAAGTTTGGTGATCCACTGACCAGATGCCGACCCATTAAAAGCTTCCATTGCCAGTGGCAGAGACAAACCTTGGTAATCGCGCCAGCCAAAACTAAGAACAAGCAGCATCAGAAAAACACCGGCGATCAGTGGGCGGGCGGGATACCACGCAATGAGTCGCGCGGACAATTTCTTCACTTCATGCGTGAGATGAACAAATAGAATCGCAATGAGACCCGCAAGTACTCCAAACCCTGCCGTGCGTAGCCCAGTGGACATGTTCCATTCGATGGTTGGGAAAGTGGGGAAATGCGTGTGGTGAATTCCGAGGCCACGGACAACAGCATTTCCGACAAAACTGGCAACAAATGCAGGCACTAATGCTTCATAGCGAACACGACCAACGCGCTGTACTTCCAATGCAAACACTGCGCCCGTGACAGGGACGCCAAACACTGATCCGAAACCACCGGCAATTGCGGTGATGAGCATGAGAGATCGGTCTGCAGAATTGAAGCCCAACTTCTTGCTGATGGGGTCGGTGACACCGGCCGCGAGTTGTATCGCGGCCCCTTCACGGCCCGTTGAAGCACCCGCAACGTGAGACACCACACTTGCGCCGAAAATAAGTGGTGTCAGTCGAAATGGGACCCATTCTGAATGGGAATGAATCTGATCGATAATCAAGTTGGTTCCGCGCTCTAGTCCGCGACCGACGTAATGGTAGGAAGCCCCCACAATGAGCCCTGCAAGTGGCAAACAGTAAATCAACCAGTCTCGCGACGTTCGAGTGTCTGTGGCCCAGGTGAGTGCCTCCAGAAATGCTGCCGACAAGAAGCCTGACAACACTCCCACTACAACAGCAAGGGCAACCCAACGAACAACATGACGAGCTCGAATGAGTAGTCTGCTGAACATTTGAATTGAGTTAGACGGTGCGCACGATGATGGCGTCGCCTTGTCCGCCGCCACCACATAAAGCTGCTGCACCAACACCGCCACCACGACGACGAAGTTCGTGGAGGATGGTGAGTGCCAAACGGTTACCGCTCATGCCAATGGGGTGACCCAAAGCAATTGCTCCACCATTTACGTTGACAATGTCGTCTGTGATACCGAGTTCACGCATTGATGCAATTCCCACTGCGGCGAATGCTTCGTTCAATTCGAACAGGTCAACATCGGACACTTTCATTCCTGCGCGATCAAGTGCGCGAAGAATGGAGCGGCTTGGCTGATGAAGAAGTGATGCGTTGTCGGGGCCTGCAACCATGCCGTACGAGACCACTTCACCAAGTGGCTTCACGCCGCGAGCTTCGGCGGCCTTCTTTGACATGAGAACCACTGCAGAGCCACCGTCAGAAATCTGGCTGGCGTTTGCTGCAGTGATGGTTCCCTCTTTGTCAAATGCTGGCTTCAAAGAACCAAGTGATTCCATGGTGGTGTCAGCGCGAACTCCTTCGTCGTTCTTCACGATGACGGGATCGCCCTTGCGCTGCTTCACTGCTACTTCAATGATTTCTTCTGCGAGCTTGCCGGATGCAATTGCTGCTGCTGCACGCTGGTTGCTCTTCATTGCGGCATCGTCTTGCTCATCACGCGAGATCCCACCAGCGGTGTAACGCTCTGTTCCAAGGCCCATGAGGCACGCATCGAATGCACACCACAAACCGTCGCGCACAATTGCGTCTTGTAGTTCAGTGTTGCCGTAACGGAACCCGCCACGTGCACCTTGTGCGAGGTATGGCGCATTGGTCATTGATTCCATGCCGCCAGCAACAACAATGTCTGCTTCACCTGAAGCAATCATTTGGTCAGCAAGATAGATGGAGTTCAAACCGGACAAACACACCTTGTTGATGTTCACTGAAGGAACGTTCATTGGAATTCCAGCGTTCACAGCTGCCTGGCGTGAGGGGACTTGTCCTTGGCCGGCCATGAGAACCTGACCCATGATGACATGTTCCACTTCTTCCGGCTTCACGCCAGCGCGCTCGAGGGCAGCCTTGATTGCAAAGCCGCCAAGCTCTGCAGCGCTGAATGAAGAAAGTACACCACTCATTTTTCCGATGGGTGTGCGGGCTCCAGCCACGATGTATGAACCAGCCATGTTTGCCTCCGAATTGACGTGCACCACATGGTGCTTCTTGAGTGCAATCAGGCTAGGAGATGAACGGGCAAATCTCGCTATCGTCCTATGAATGGACCAAATCCTCCAAGCCATCATGAATGGCGCGACGGGTGAAGAACTCGCCGCCATCCCCCTCCCATCCACCTACCGCGCAGCATTTGTTCGTAAAGAAGACGAAAAAATGTGGGACGGAGTTCCCAGCGACCAGAAGGATCCCCGCAAGAGCATTCATGTTGGCGAAGTGCCGATGCCAGAGATCGCGCCAGATGAAGTGGTGGTGGCCGTCATGGCGTCCAGCATCAACTTCAACACTGTGTGGACCAGCATCTTTGAACCCATCAGCACGTTTGGTGCCCTTGCGCGCCTCGGCCGCGAAAGCTCATGGGCGAAGCGACACGACCTCGACTACCACGTTGTTGGTTCTGACGCTTCAGGCGTTGTACTTCGTGTTGGTAGTGCAGTGCGCAACTGGAAGCCCGGCGACAAGATCACTGTTCATTGCAATCACGTGGACGATCAAGATCCTTCATCGCACAGCGACTCAATGATGGGTTCTAACCAGCGCATCTGGGGTTACGAAACAAACTTCGGTGGACTCGCAGACCTCGCAGTGGTGAAGGCGAATCAGTTGATGCCAAAGCCAGCACACCTCACATGGGAAGAAGCAGCTGTGAACGCACTGTGTAACTCCACCAGCTACCGCATGTTGGTGTCGCCAAACGGCGCAAACATGAAGCAGGGCGACGTTGTATTGATTTGGGGTGCGTCAGGCGGAATTGGTTCGTACGCAGTTCAGTACGTGCTGAACGGTGGCGGCATTCCTGTTGCTGTTGTGTCGTCAGAAGAAAAAGAAGCCATTTTGCGTGAGATGGGTTGTGAACACATCATCAACCGCAAGAAGGCCAACTACAAGTTCTTCAAAGAAGATGGTTCACACGACGAGACAGAATGGCGTCGTCTTGGTGGAGATATTCGCAAGCTTGTCGGGGAAGATCCGGACATTGTCTTTGAACACCCAGGCCGCAGCACATTTGCCGCATCTATCTATGTGGTGAAGAAGGGCGGCACCGTCGTCACATGTGCAGCTACAAGTGGTTTCATGATGGAATTCGATAACCGCCACTTCTGGATGCGTTTGAAGAAGCTTGTCGGCTCACATTTTGCTAACTACAAAGAGTCGTACGAAGCAAACCGTCTCATTGCTAAGGGCATGATTCACCCAGTGATGTCACAAGTGTTCACCCTCGACCAAGTGGGTGAAGCTGCGTATCAAGTTCACAACAACATGCACGAAGGAAAGTTGGGCGTGTTGTGTTTGGCACCTGAAGAGGGCCTTGGTGTGGACGATCAGGAATTGCGCGCCAAAGTGGGCGACAAGCTCAATTGGTTCCGTCGCTAAACAAATAACCATTGGAGATTCATCATGTTGTTAACTGAAATTGATCACATTGCAATCGCAGTGCGCGATCTCGAAGCTGCAATCGAGTACTACCAGAAGGCGTTTGGCGCAACTGTTGACCATCGCGAAGTTGTGGAATCAGATGGCGTAGAAGAAGCACTGCTGAAAGTTGCTGAGAGTTACATTCAACTTCTCACTCCAACCACACCAGATTCTCCCGTTGCTAAGGCAATCGAGAAGCGTGGCGAAGGTTTACACCACATCGGTTACCGAGTGAACAACTGCGCAGAAGCCTTGGCCGCGATGATTGCTGCTGGTGCAACACCAATTGACAAAGCACCACGTCCTGGTTCACGTGGCACCACGGTTGCATTTATGCATCCAAAGGGAAGCTTCGGCACACTCATTGAGTTAGTGCAGGAATAGCCCTACTCATCTCGTACGGGGTGCGTGGACAACTTCACCATCTCTCGTTAAACACACCGCATGAAAAGTGCGTTGTGGTGTGCCAGTGCAGTGGTATCTGGTTGGTGGGCAGTTGTTTGCGCGCAACATGATGTTCGACGTCAGCGACAGATAGGGCACACGTTTGGTGAGGCCCATGTTTCAGACAGGTCATTCACAACGTGGTTCGTATCTGTTCTGTGTGGCGTCGCTGTTCTTCTGTTTGCACAACGACATGAATCTTCATGGATGGTGATTGCATTCATGGCATGTAGTGCCACCGGATTCCGCGTGTCTCTTATTGACATTGACACCCACACCATTCCACGGCGCGTCATGTTGTCCGCATCGGTTTCCTTGATTGTTTTGCTGTGCATCGCATCGACATTGACGACGGGCATTGACATGGTGAAGGTATTTGTGGGAGGAATCGGTTCATGGATGTTCATGTGGTTTCTGGAACTTGTCTCTCGTGGAGATGTTGGTCATGCAGATGTGGTGTTTGCTGGGTATCTGGGGCTCTTTATTGGTGCGATTGGGTATGAACAGGTGCCAGTGGCATTCCTTGTTTCCTTTCTCGTTGCAGGATTAGTCGCGTTGGTCATGATTGCAACGAGAAATGCAACGAGAAGCACACATTTGCCGTTTGGGCCCTTTCTATTCGTTGGCATGGTTGTGGCAGTCTTACGATGACCAATACAAACAAAGGAGTTGCCATGGCAGAGTTCACAGGAATGGTTGCAATCGTCACCGGATCTTCAAGCGGAATTGGCGAGCGTATTGCGCAACGGTTGTCCGAGCTTGGTGCTGCTGTGGTGGTGAATTCTGCAAACAGTGTTGAAGCTGGACAAAAAGTTGCAGATGCACTTCCAGGTGAATCTCTGTACGTCCAGGCAGACATCAGTGACAAAGAGCAATGTGAGAATCTCATTAACGAAACAATCAAGCGATTCGGAAAACTTGATCTCTTGGTGAATAACGCTGGTTGGACAACATTGATTCCACATGGTGACCTCGATGCACTCACCGATGAGATTTTCATGAAGACATTTGAAGTCAATGTATTTGGAACGTGGTTTCTCACAAAGGCCGCAATGCCCCACCTTCGGGCATCATCGGATGGTCATGTTGTGAGCATTACGTCTGTTGCCGGTGTTCGCCCCATGGGTTCGTCTATTGCGTATTCAATGTCAAAGGCGGCGCTGAACCACATGACTAAGTTGATGGCAAAGAGTCACGGCCCCGTTCGATTCAACGCGGTTGCACCAGGACTTGTGGAAACACCATGGACCAAAGATTGGGCAAGTCAGCACGCGGGCATCGCAATGATTAACCCCATTAAGCGATCGGCAACACCAGACGATTGTGCTGAAGCAACACTTGCGCTAGTTCGCAACAAGTATGTGACGGGCGAAGTGTTTGTTGTAGATGGTGGTTTAACTCAAGTGAGTTAACGACCGCGGAATGGTTGAATGCCGTTGGCGGGAACAACACCCAGCCGTCCACGTTGATAGTCGTCAAAGGCTTGCTGTAGTTCTGCGCGCGTATTCATCACAAACGGACCGTACTGCTCAACGGGTTCTCCAATCGGTTCGCCGCCTAACAAGATGACATCGAATGGCTGTGTTGCGTTGGCCTCAACGGTGATGACATCACCTGAACCAAATACCACGGCTTGTCCATTGATGAATGCATGACGGTCTGTTCCAACAAATCCAGAACCTTTGAGACCGTATGCAAGTGCATTGAATGATGGGTTCCACGGAAGAACCATTCGTGCACCAGGTGACAACGTTGCGTGTGCCATCACGATGGGAGAGTGAGTGGAACCCGGGCCTTTTGTGTCGCCAAGATCACCTGCGATGAGTCGAATTAACGTGTTGGCGTCAGAAGTTGTGAGAAGTGGAATCAATGCAGCTTCAAGGTTTTGATACGCCGGTGCGATCATCTTTTTATGTGAGGGCAAGTTGACCCAGAGCTGCAAGCCGTGAAACAGACCGCCCTTAATCACAAGACTTTCCGGTGGAGTTTCAATGTGGAGAATTCCACCGCCAGCAGTCATCCACTGAGTGTCGCCATCTGAAATCACTCCGCCTCCACCGTGTGAGTCTTGGTGAATGAATGCGCCGTCCATGATGTAGGTGACGGTTTCAAAGCCTCGGTGAGGATGCCAGTCTGTGCCACGTGGTTCGTATGGGCCGTAGTCCACTTCGCCCATTTGGTCCATCATGATGAATGGGTCGAGAGCAGCTTTTGAAATGCCCGCAAATGCGCGACGCACTGGGAATCCTTCTCCCTCAAAGCCTTGTGGCGCTGTTGTGATGGCACGAACAGTTCGGTTGATGGCATCTGGCGCCACGGCAGGTAAGCGGGGAAGGGTGAGAGTGTCGGCGGTAACGGCAGGCATGGGGACTCCAATCGTTGTGGACGCAACTATATAGTTGTGCTCGCAATCATATAGGCGGCTTCGGGCACCACCAACTCGTCTGCCACACTGAAAGCGTGATTGTTCAACTCATTGACGGAACGTACGAGCTATACCGACAGCATTTTGGTCAGGCCGTTCGTCATCGAACCCCACCACCTTTGTCTGCATCGCGCGGTGTGGTGACTTCCACACTTCAACTACTGGCAGGTGGCGCAACGCATGTAGCGGTTTCAGTTGATCATGTCATTGAGAGTTTTCGTAACGAGTTGTACGACGGCTACAAAACTTCTGAAGGAATGGAACCAGAAATACTTGAACAATTGCCGGTGATGCAAGAAGCATTGCGCGCACTTGGAGTTCCCGTATGGTCGATGGTGAAGTATGAGGCAGACGACGCGCTTGCAGCAGCTGCAGTTCGTGCCGATGCCGATGCACGAGTAGATCAAGTTCAGATGCTGACACCAGATAAAGACTTGGGTCAGATTGTGAAGGGCAACAGAGTTGTTCAATACGATCGGCGTAACGACGTCATCATCAATGAAGCAGCCGTCATTGAAAAATTTGGTGTTGGTCCGCAGAGCATTGCTGATTGGTTGGGTCTAGTTGGCGATACGGCAGATGGTTTTCCTGGTTTGTCAGGGTGGGGAGCCAAGAGTGCCTCAACGGTGTTAGCAAAATACATCCACATAGAAAACATTCCTGAAGATGAAACACAGTGGGCGACCGACGGTGTGACAGTTCGTGGTGCAGCAAAGTTGGCAGCCACTTTGCGAGACCAACATGAACTCGCAATGTTGTTCAAAAAGATAGCCACCGTTGTCACAGATGTTGATGACGATGTAAAGATCGGCAATGTTGATGACTGGGAATGGCGTGGTCCAACGAAAGAGTTAGTTGCGATTGCCAAAAAGTTGGAGATGGCAGACCTGGTGGAACGTGCTGAACGCGCAATGGTAGGTCGCTGAGACTTAATTGTCGTCGTCGACGATGTCCGGGAGTTCCGAGCCCTCTTGTTGTGTTGGCAAGAGTTCCGCAAGTGCCGTGATGGCCTGCGCCAAATTATGTGCCTTCAAGTGTTCGGCAACCACATGTGTCACCTGCGCCCCATCAAGTTGAAGAGAAGTTGCCCAGCGAACTTCAAAATGCCGGTTTTGCGGATCAACGCAAAATACCAGTGACGCACTTGACCATCGCTGTGCGAGTTGATCTGCGCGTCGTTCCGGATGACGTCCCAAGCTCCCAACGTGAACAACAATCTGATGACCAGAAGTTGATTCGGCCAATTGAATTGCACGGGAAACTTGTTCTTTTTGTTCTAACCACCACTTTGTCATTACCAACTCCCACCTGCTCCGCCGCCACTAAAGCCACCGCCACCGCCGCCACTAAAGCCGCCGCCACTAAAGCCACCGCCACCGAATCCGCCACCACTGAATCCGCCCGGAATAAAAATTCCGCCGTATCCGCGGCGTGAGCCGTCTGATGTCCATGTTGTATGTCGCACAAACCGCCAGAAGACAGCAAGAAGAATTGATGAAGCAATGCAGAAAAGGAACAATATGAAAGAAACCGCACCAGAAATAGAAGTTTGAGGGACGTTGAATGTTGGTTCGGGCAATTGCTCTCCACGCCACACAGACATCACAGCTCTGGCGCCTTGAACAACAGCACCATTGACGTCATCTGCTCTCAGTAGAGGCAACATGACCTCGTCAACAATTCGACCAGCCTGGATATCGGTGAGTTCTCCTTCAATCCCGCTGCCAACTTCGATTCGAAGTTTCTTGTCGGTGAGCGCAACGAGAATTAGCACTCCGTCATCTTGTTGGTTGTTTCCAACTTCCCACCTACGAGCAAGGTCAATTGAATAATTTTCTATTGAGGAATTGCCAGTTGTTTCAATGACCGCAATTGCAATTTGAGGTCCCGCTGCCGAACGAAACGTTTCTAGTTCGGCAGAGAGAGAAGCTTCGACACTGTCATCAACTGCACCAGCGGCGTCAACAACGGGTGCCGTAAAGGAGGGGAAAGTCTCAGTTGTAGAAGTGGAGCAACTTGCAAGCGTTGCAAGTGCGATAAAGAGTGCAGCTCCGAATGTTCTTCGGAAGCGCTTGCTTGTCACGGTCTACTCACCTGGATTCAAGTCAACTTCTGGCGCTTGATCTACGCCCGCGCTTGCTTCAAAAAGATCACGCTTCTCAAAACCAAACAATGATGCAACTATTGCTCTCGGAAAGCGCCGAACTGCACGGTTGTAATCAGTAGCCACTTCGTTGTAAGAACGGCGTGCTTGTGCGACTCTGTTTTCTGTTCCTTCAAGTTGAACCTGCAAATCGCGGACATTCTGCAGACTTGCAACCTGCGGATAATTCTCCACGACGACGAGAAGTCGAGACAATGCACCTTCTAAGTCGGCTGCTGCATCAAGACGATCTGCAGAGTTGCCCGCCCCCGCATAACGCGTACGTGCCTCGGTCACGCTGTCGATGATGTCGCGCTCTTGTTCAAGCGCACCTTCGACTGCGCTGACCAAGTTTGGAATGAGGTCGAATCGACGTTGAAGTTGCACTTCCAAATCTGCAACTGCTTGATCAACGCGAGTTTCACGGTCTACAAGACCGTTGTAAGAACCCACAATGGACACAATGAATAGCACGAGAATGCCAACAATTGATCCGCCAATAATTCCAATTCGAGAGTTCATGATGACTCCTTGATTCGCCACGAGACCCATGGGCAGTGAAGTGACGGCCAGGCGACCTGCGGCGCACGATCGTTCCCGTGTGGAGGCTGCTTCCGTCAGGACCTGACCTGGTTTACGGGCGACCGTCGCACAGGACCCGACCGCCACCTCACTACCCACGAGCAAACTCGTCAGCACTGAGGGTTACAGCGTACTCGTCAGATAGCCTCACTCACTCGTGGGAATAGCAATGTTCCTGCACGGAAGAGTGCGAGAGCGGCCGAATCGGCACGCTTGGAAAGCGTGTGAAGTGAAAGCTTCCGTGGGTTCGAATCCCACCTC
>JBMTEX010000052.1:0-14767 GCA_049433485.1 Ilumatobacteraceae bacterium
CGTTGTTCCACCCACTTCACCACCGCAGCGTCATAACCAATGCCGGTATGGAAGGTGAAGTAACGACCATTTGCTCGCCCCAAGCCAATGCGGGAGATGTCGTTGCGGTCCAGTGCATCAACAATGAGTTCCACGGCCTGCAATGCATCGTTTGGCATGCCAAGGGTGCGGGCAAACACGTTGGTAGACCCACCTGGCAATACGGCCAATGCGGTGTCCGTGGTGGCAACGCCCGTGGCGGCCTCGTTCAGGGTTCCATCGCCTCCGTAGGCCACCACCACGTCAATGCCCCGGCGGGCGGCGTCTTCGGCAAAGCGAGTGGCATGACCACGGCGGTTTGTTTCCACCACCTGCACATCGTGATGCTGAGAGAGCCGTTGGTGGACCGCAACGGTGTTTTTCGCCGTCACAGAGGACGCAAACGAGTTCACAATCAGCAAAAGGCGCAAGGTCAAATACGGTACCAGCGCCTCCTGTGGCGGGGTACGACAAACGTCACTCGAAATCGGCTCGCTGGGTTGGGGTATGGCCGAACTGGTGGGTAACAATAAACCCCATGAATGTGATCGTTTGTGTGAAGCAGATCCCCGACCCCGCAGCGCCAGGTGCACTTGATGGGGCAACTAACACCCTGAAGCGAGATGGCAAGCTCATCCTCGACGACTCCGACGCGTACGGCGTGGAGATGGCACTTCAGTTGGTCGATAAGGCAGGCGGTGGCGAAGTCAGCCTCGTCTCCATGGCGCCAAACAATGAAACATCTGGTTTGCGTACAGCACTCGCAATGGGTGCAGCAAAAGGTGTGTTGGTGTCAGACCCTGCATTGCAAGGTTCAGACGCACTCACCACTGCAAAAGTTCTTGCTGCTGCAATTAAGCGCATGGGCGGTGCAGATCTCATCATCGGTGCAACTGAATCATCGGATGGTTACACCGGAACCGTTCCAGAGCAGATGGCAGAACTTCTCGGTTTGCCTTCAGTGACATTCGCAAAGAAAGTGTCTGTTGAAGGTGGATCATTGAAGGTCGACCGTCAGACCGAAGCTGGCTACGACGAAGTCACCTGCCCACTTCCAGCACTCATCAGCGTGACTGCAGGTGTGGTGGAGCCTCGCTACCCATCGTTCAAGGGCATCATGGCTGCAAAGTCAAAGCCAGTAGAAGAAGTCACTGCAGCAGACCTTGGTGTCACACCAGTTGGCTGGGCAGGCGCAGGTCAGCAAATCAGCAACGTTGCACAAGCAGAAGCACGTCAGGCTGGCGAAGTGATTGAAGACGATGGCGAGTCATTCAGCAAGATCGTCGGGTTCCTCGAGAACCTGAAGGCAATTTAAGTAAAGGCACTAGAGGAGAATCATCATGGCACTCAACAACATCTGGGTCTTTGCACAAGTTGCAAACGGCGCACCAACTTCAGCAACGCTTGAACTTCTCACGAAGGCTCGCTCGTTGTCATCTAGCGTCACCGCAATTCTGGGTGGCGACGGAAACGCCTCAGCTGCAGTACTCGGCGAGTACGGCGCAACCAAGGTGTACGCGGTCGATCACGGTTCAGCACTTCCTGGCGTTGCAATCGCATGTGCACTGAAGTCAGTTATCGATGGTGGAGAAACACCAGACCTCATCATGTTCCCGCAGAACTACGAAGGTCGCGACGTGATGGCACGTTTGTCAGTCAAGATTGACAAGACCGTTATTACCAACAACATCGACATCACCGATGCAGGCAATGGCGTCACGGTTGTTACTCCAATCTTTGGTGGCAACACACTCGTCAGCACCACCTTCACCGGCTCTGCTCCATACCTCGCAGCATTCCGTCCGAAGTCATTCGCTGCTGAATCAGCAGGTGGCGCAGCAGCTGCAGTTACTGCTGTTGCAGTGCCAGACCTTGGCTCCACTGGCGGCGCAACTGTGAACGCAGTGCACGTGGAAGAGACCTCTGGTCCGAAGTTGGACGAAGCAGACATCGTTGTTGCTGGTGGTCGCGGACTCGGCGAGTCTGCAAGCTACGCAATGATCGACGAGCTTGCACAGTTGCTGAAGGGTGCACCTGGTGCATCACGCGCCATCGTCGACGCTGGTTGGGTTCCCTACTCATACCAAGTCGGCCAGACCGGCAAGGTTGTAAAGCCAAACATCTACATCGCAGCGGGCATCTCTGGTGCAACGCAGCACATGGTGGGTATGAAAGGTTCAAAGAACATCATCGCCATCAACAAGGACAAGGAAGCACCAATCTTTGGTGTTGCAGACTTGGGAATTGTTGGCGACGTGCACAAGGTGCTGCCAAAGCTCATCGAGGCTTTGAAGGGCCGCTAAGTCGCACAAGCGTTTCAAAAAAGAACCCTCGCCATTTCGGCGGGGGTTCTTTTTGTTTGCGCTACATTCCGTTGAGTAACGAACTTGGGGGATGAGGTGGCTGAGATTTTGTTAGAGCATTTACCGCCGTCTGGTTGGTCTGATGTTGCGCGTCAATCCGATGTCGACCGTTTAGAAGGACGAATCGATCGACTTGAATCGCGCCTTGATCGCCGCATTGATGGCGTTGTGCATGGTTTGTGGGCAATGGGCGGAATTATGGTGACTGGTTTCTTCGGACTCTTTGCCGTCATCATCACCAAGTTCTAGATGCAATAGCTACAGGGAGTCGCGGGCGATGAAAGCTGCGGTGAGTCCTTCATCTGGATCCACAACTGCTAGTTGTAGCCACCAACCCTGTGCCGAATGTTTGTCGGCAGTGAATGCGAAGAACTCCAATTGATTCGTGATGACGTCACCAAGTTCGGTGAATGATCGTGGCCATGTGTCATCTAGGCCGGTGAAAGTAGCCAACAACCACAACGCTTCACTTCGACCCGTTGCAACACCGCGACGTTTTCCATGTGCGCCACCGCTAGATGCTGCCCATGTCAGCCACTGCAACGCAGCACGCGGAGTGAGTTCCGAGAATTGAGGATGCAACAGTTCCAATGCGCCGAGTGCATCTTCTAGTTCCCCTTCCACCACAACAGCGCGAGCAGAACCGTTGGAATGCGCTGTCCACGGTTCCATCATGCGAGTGAATCCATGAATCGAGTCGTCGTCCAACGGGTCTGACTCTCGAGTGTCAACAGAGTGCCATCGCGCACTAAGAGGCGGCATGTCGTCCACCACACCATCGTCGTTGTATGAAGCGGTGACGTATTCAGGCTCCCATTCGGCCACTGCGAAGGGGATTTCGAGAGCACGATGTTCCGATGGCGGTATGACGTCATGGCGCAATGCGCGCTCATAGGCCGCCAACGACCGGTCGTGATCAACCGGTAAGTACGCCTCTAGTTGATCCCATGTGTGATGCACCGCAAGAATTTCGCTGACTGGCCCTGGCATGAATGTGCGGGCAGTGTCATCAAGTGCACGAACTGCCAAGTCAGCCGGCGCCCACAACGCCAACCGATAGTTAGCAAGAGTCGCAATAGGCCACAGCTGGCGCCCTGTTTTCACTGCAGCGCGAGCCTCGTTTCGAATACGCAACACATGCTCCCAGTCGCGAGCTGAGCACGCATCGTCCACATGGCGTACTAGACCATCAATATCGGCGCTTCGGATGAGATCGTCCAGGGCTCGTGTCATTTCACGATTCTTACCTAGTTCTTAGACATTCGCCTCTTCTCACTGGCACAAATGGACCTAGGTTCTAAACGGCTCAAGGAGAGACAATGTTCTTTACATATTTACGTCGCGAATTGCTGAATCGACGCCGACAAACGGTCATCGTCGCACTTGGACTCGCAATCGGTATTGCTCTGGTGTCCACAGTGAGCGCAATTTCAACGGGAGTCAAGGATTCGCAAGCACAAGTTCTGGATTCGCTCTATGGCATCGGTACAGATATCACCATCACTCAACAGGCCGCACCTGGCGATGGTCCACCACGTTTCGAAATTGGAAGTGGCGACGGTCAACAGTCTGGCGGTGTGCAAACGATTAGTCGCACACGTCTTCGCACCGAACGCGGCGCAACAACTTTTGATGACGCAACAATTTCTTCAGTGACAAAGACTGCAGGTGTTGCAGCCGTTGCAACTGCATTGAAATTGACGAACACCACTTTCGAAGGTGAACTACCCACTTTCATGCAACGTCGCGGTGGAAATGGGTCCAATTTCGGAGCAAACTCCGACGGGACTTCCACTACTCCTAGTGGCGGAAATTCTGCAGGTGGCCAAAATTCTGGAAGTGGAAATTCTGTAGCGACTCCTTCAACATCATCAACAACAACCGTCGAAGCGCCGAGTGGTGGTGCCGATGGCCGGGGTGGATCTGCTTTCACCATTACTGAGTTCTCCGTCCTCGGCATCAACGCATCCACGGCTGAAGTTGGGCCGATGAGTTCTGTGAAGTTGTCCTCTGGCCGACTTCTCGCCGCTTCGGATGAAGGCAAGTACAACGTGGTGGTTGATAGCACCTATGCGACAACTGAGAAGTTGACATTGAACGGTACTGTCACCATCGCCGGCAAGAAGTTCACAATTGTGGGCCTAGTTGGGCCCGCATCAGGCGCGGCTGAAACCGCATCGAACACGTACATCCCTATTGATGTTGCTCGTACTCTCGCAAACGTCGAATCAGGGGTCACTAATATTTATGTGAAGGCAAGCAGTGGTGATTCTGTAAAGGCAGCATCTACTGCGCTCACAACTTTGCTTCCCGATGCAACAATCAGCACTTCTGCTGATCTCGCTGAGACTGTGTCGGGCTCACTCTCAACTGCATCAGACCTCATGTCAAACATGGGCAAGTGGTTGTCCATAATCGTCCTTATCGTTGCATTTGCACTTGCAAGCCTTTTCACCATGGCCGGTGTTGCACGGCGTACGCGTGAGTTCGGCACATTGAAAGCTCTCGGCTGGAAGAGCAACAAGATTGTTCGTCAGGTGATGGCAGAGAGCGTGGTGCAGGGTGTGCTCGGTGGTGTTATCGGCGGAGTGCTTGCATTTGGTGGTGTTGCCATTGTGAATGCTGTTGCTCCAACATTGAAAGCAACAACAGGCGGCACTGGCTTCGGTGGTCGCAACTTTGGAAATCGTGCCGGAGGTTTAGGCCCGATGGGTGGTGGAAATGGTCCATTTCGTGGGCGCATTCCTGGCCAATCCACATTTGATGTGGTGTTGCATGCAGCAGTGACACCAAAAATCTTGAGCCTTGCAATCATCCTCGCAGTTCTTGGTGGAGTTCTCGCCGGTGCTGTAGGTGGTATGCGTGCCGCTCGTCTTCGTCCCGCTGAATCACTGAGGAGTGTCGCATAATGAGTACAACAACTCTCTACAAATTGTCAGGTGTTTCGAAGAAGTACCGCCAAAGTGGGAAAGAAGTCAACGCACTGCGTGGTGTTGACTTAACCATTGCGCTCGGTGAACACATCTCAGTGCAGGGACCAACTGGTGGCGGCAAGAGCACTCTCTTGCAAATGTTAGGTGCGCTTGATCTTCCCACCACTGGAACAATCGAATTCAACGGCGGTTCGATGTCTGATATGTCGGCAAGTGCGCTCACACGTCTTCGTGGTTCCCTGATTGGTTTTGTTTTTCAGAACTACAACCTCATTCCCACAATGACGGCACAAGAAAACGTTGAAGTTGCACTGGCTGCAAATGGTGTCGAAGCCTCAGAGCGTCGTGAGCGTGCTGCAGAAATGCTGAACAAAGTGGGTCTCGGTGATCGCATGAATCACTTGCCTGCGGAACTCTCGGGTGGTCAACAGCAGCGTGTTGCAATTGCCCGCGCATTGGTGAAGAACCCCGCTGTGTTGTTGGCCGATGAGCCGACAGGAAACCTTGACGAAGAAACTCGTGACGAAATCATGGACCTTCTTGAAAAACAGGCTGCAGAAAATGAAGTGACATTGATTGTTGTCACGCACGATTCAAAGGTTGCTGCACGTGCAAAGCGTCACCTCAACATTAAAGATGGTGTTGTCCGAGAGGTATAACGCCGGCATTTGTTACAACAACGGCCACGGATATTGGTATCGGCTCTCAGCTGCGGGGAAGACGCGATTCTCTAGAAGCCATTCCGCGCGTTCCACCATTGCTTCAATTTCATCATCAGTAAGAAGAGTTGCAAGTGGTACGGGGACAGAGTGAACAAAGGGCTCCAGTGGCGCCAACAAATTGTCATTAATCTGTTCACCAGCGAAATCCCAAATCACTGTGCGCAACTTGAACTCGTCGCTGAAGCACACGCCGTGGTCTATTCCCCACACATTTCTGTCTGCATCCACCAACACGTGTCCGCCTTTGCGATCGGTGTTATTGGCGACAATGTCAAACACGGCCATGGTGCGAAGTCGATCATGGAGTTCTGGACAACCATCGAGAAACGTGAAGTAATGCTGCGATGGGTCGTGCTCAATGAACAATTGCAGTGACCCTTCACCCAATTGATCATCGCGAATCACCGTTGGCGGAACAATGTGATAACCAAGAGCATCGCTCAGGCGATATGCGGCTACTTCACGCTTGTATAGGCCAGGATCAAAATCCCACAGTGGCCGTTCACCCATTAATGGTTTGTAGATGGCCTTCATGGGGGAGCTGTCGCCGTTGTATTCGCCAATTTCAACCAGGAAAGTGGCATTTGATGAGTTCGGCATACGACCTTCAATGTTGATGGCGCCATGTGTGAGGCGATCCACCACCGACGGGTCGTGCTTCATATTTAGTTGAATTTCGGACACGCATGTCCACTGGGGTTAATGGGCTGGCTGCACCACTTACACGTTGCACGACCAGCTGTGACGAACAAATCTGCTGTGTCACAGAATGCGCGTACTTGCTCAGGCGTTAGAAGCACTCGAACGACTGTGGTGGGGGATTCATCATCGTCGCCATCATCAAGAATGTCGAAGATGTCGTCATCATCATCTTCATCTATGAAGACCATTTCTTCTAACTGCACCACCATGCGCATGTTCGCCTTGTCGACACCTAAGCCTATGGAACCAAGAACAAAATCTTGCTCCACAGGATTCACTAACGATGATTTTGTGGGATCCAACACGGGGCCAGTGTCTGGCATGTCCGCCAACATGTCGCGCAAATACGTGCTGAGTGCTTGTACTTGCGACTTCTCGCATTTCACCGACACCACTCGGCCTTCTGCGCGCACCTGTACATAGAACGTGCGTTGACCTGGTTCGCCAATGGCGCCCGCTGCAAATGCATCTGCGTTTTCAAAGTCGAAATACATGCTCATGTAAGTACCAGTGTGCCAGTTGTTTCAGGATGGTCGCAGGTCGGCAAGCGAACCACCAGTGGAGTTCACGGTGAGGACAATTGGCCCATGTCCGGAGTATGCAATGGCGCTCACCGAACAGGTGCCAATAACAATTCGCTGGAACAGATCTAAGTGAGTGCCCATGGCGTGCGCAACCGCTGCCTTGATGGGGTCTGCATGCGAGACGCACACCACTGTTCCGCCTGGGTGAGCAGCGCGGATTTTGTCAAGGGCGGTCACCATTCGTGTTTGCATTTCGGTGAATGATTCACCATTAGGAAAACGAAATGTGCTGGGGGCTTTCTGAACGGTGGACCATTCCGGCAACTTCATCAACTTGCCAAGTTCTGCACCTGTCCAATCGCCGAAGTCGCACTCCAGCAATCCTTTGTCAATCTTCACGCGCTGCTTCAATGCCTTTGCAATTGGTGCTGCGGTCTCGCGCGCACGCTCTAATGGTGATGCATAAATGGCATCGACACGTGGCAGTTCAGCAATACGTTCCGCAACGCGGTGTGCTTGCGCATTGCCAGCTTCCGCCAAGTGAAGCCCTGCGGCACGCCCTGGGAGAACTTTGCCCGTGGTGGGGGTTTGGCCGTGTCGCACCAGAAGAATCAGGGTGGATGACGGTGGGGCGTGCTTTTTCTTTGCGGTTGCCATGCAGAATTCAACCTACTGTGAGAGTCGTGGATTCCCTGAAAAAAGTCACTGCCGACATCACCGCATGTCGTGAATGTCCACGTCTGGTGGAGTGGCGTGAAAGCGTGGCGGCCGAGAAACGGGCGTCTTTTCGAGATGATGAGTATTGGGGTAAGGGCGTCCCTGGTTTTGGCGATGCGAATGCATCGGTGTGGGTGATGGGGTTAGCACCAGCAGCACACGGCGCTAACAGAACAGGTCGCATGTTTACCGGTGATCGCAGCGGCGATTGGTTGTATCGCGCCATGCATAAAGCAGGGCTCGCAACTCAACCGGAAAGCGTGAATGCAAACGACGGTCTGCAGTTGATTAATACATGGGTGTCATCTGCGGTGCGGTGTGCACCGCCAGACAATAAACCGTTACCCAGTGAACGTGATGCATGCGTTGGTTTTCTGCAACGTGAACGCAAGTTGTTAAAGAACGTTTGCGTGGTTGTGTGTCTTGGAAGCTTTGCGTATGAAGCGGTGTGCAAAGAATGGGGAGTGAAGCCACGGCCAAAGTTTGGTCACGGAGTTGAAGTCACCGCGCCAGACGGCACTGTAATTATCTGCTCGTTTCATCCCAGCCAACAAAACACGTTTACGGGGAAACTGACGGAGCCCATGTTCGACGCGATTTTCTCCCGCGCTATCACAGCTTCGTCTACGAAGTAAGCGCTTTCTTCAGCATTGTGGATGCCACCTCATGTGCGGTGTTTGCATCATCCATAAGGTGATGCATGCTGAAAAAGCTGTGGAACATTCCGTAATAGCGAATGATGCTGGTAGGTACGCCGTTCTCAATCAACTTGCGACCGTACGCTTCGCCTTCGTCACGTAATGGATCGTGTTCAGCCGTAATCACCAATGCCGGTGGCGCACCCACGAACAATGAGTTAGGCGAGAAATACGGCGATGCAAGTGGGTCTTTCTTGTCGGCCGATGCAGGCATGTAGTGGCCGATGAACCATTCCATTGCCTGACGTGTCAACACTGGTCCTGCTTCGTTCTCGTTGTGAGACTCAAATGATTGCGTCATATCAGTAGCGGGGTAAATCAACATTTGAAACACCAGTGGCACTGGACGTTGTTGCGCAACAATCGCGGCCAGGTTGCCGCCTGCGCTATCGCCACCAACAGCGATGCGATCTGGATTGATACCCAACTCGCTGGCGTTGTCGTACGCCCAACGAAGCGAACACAACGCATCTTCCACTGCGGCGGGGTATGGATGTTCTGGTCCCATGCGGTAATCAATAGATAACACTGCATGACCTGTGCGTTGTGCGAGTGAACGACAAATGCCGTCGTGAGAGTCGAGCCCGCCAATGACCCAACCACCGCCGTGGTAGTACACCAGTAATCCGGTGTTGCGTGCGTCAGTGGGGTGATACAAGCGGGCAGGAACGCCACCTGCACTGAGATCGCGAATCTCATGCATGGCTTCTGGTCCAGGGACAGATCGTGAGTTGTAATACGCGCGGAACTCTTCTGGAGTTGATTCGTGAATCACTGGGCCACCCAGTGATGCCATCACCTCAAGAATTGCCAAAGCCTGTGGATGTAACGCCATAACGCCCCCTATTGCGTAACGAGATAACTCACACAGTAGTCAGGCGAGAAGTGTCAGTAATTAGGCAGACGGCGCCTCAGGTGCTGGCGCCTCGGTGGCAGGTGCGGCATCTGGCGCAGGTGCCTTCTTCTTCAATGCAGGTGTTCCCACCTTCACGGTGGTTTCTGCCCACTCTGGCCAGCGACGACGACTCACAATGGACAACGTCCGCAACAGTTTCATTGCCACTTCGTCTTCTTGTGCAGGGCGAGATTCAATAACGCCGTCTTTGATCATTCGTTCAATGACTTCTACACCCAACTTGGTGCGAACAATGGTGAGAGTCCAATCGTTGTCTTTACCGATTCCACCGGTGGAGATATCTGCGTGTTCAGCGGCGAAGTCGGGACAGTTCTTACAACCTTCGCGAGTCCACTGATGGCATTCCTTCAAATCGATTTCGTGGAATGAACCATCTTTCATCCAGATTTGGAAAGCACCTTTGATGTTCATCTTCACCATGTCTTCTTTCTTCAAGCCGTACTTTGGCTCAAAGAGTTCGGTGAAGATGGCGTCGTCAAATGTCTTACTGCACAACAGGCCAATGTTGAACTGGAATGGCTTCGATACTTTTCCGGCTTTGCGGTCCCACATCACTGGCGGGGAAGACACCTGGCATCCCATACCAACGAGCGCAAGTTTGCTGAGGCCTTTTTCCTTTGCATCGCGTAATGCAAGTGGGTTTGCGCAGTACGTGTAACGCGAACCAGCCGTGGCAAGTACTTCTTCTTTGTTCTGAACAAGAACAGGCTTAGCTTTCCACTTGTCATCGTCTTCGACGCCACTGACAAGAGCACCTTCGATGTAGTTGTTGTCTAACAACCATGACAACATGGCAGTGACGAATCCACCGTCTTGGCCCTTTTCGTGTTGCGTTTTGTCAGTGGCACGAGTGAGAAGTAGTTGTTCCCAAATGCCGGCCATTTCGTCGTCTTCACGGTCGCGACCAAAGAGATGTTTGTTGGCGGCTGATTCCCACGTGCGGAAACGAGGACAAGCGCGCGTGCATGTGGTGCAACCCTTTTCGCCGTGGATGCAATTGTCGAGACCAAGTTCTTCTTCCAAGTGGAAGGGCTTGTACTTGCCTTCTTCGTGCTCGTATCCAATGACATCGTGTGGGCACGTAACAACGCATCCCGCACAACCAGTGCACAGGCCAGTGTTAATGACTTCTTCGTAGAGCTCTTTCCACTGGGCAGTCCAACGTTCGGCCTTGGCGGGGGCATCTGGTGTCATCGTCATACAACGAGACTAGGGCTTAGATGGCTGCGGCTCCATGTTCGCCTGTACGGATGCGAACAATCTGCTCCACATTGGTGACCCATACCTTGCCGTCTCCGATTTTGCCGGTACTGGCGGCACTGACAATCACATCTACTACGCGGTCTACATCTGCATCGTCAATCACGAGTTCCATCTTCATCTTGGGGACGAAATCAATTTGGTACTCAGATCCGCGATAGGTCTCGGTATGGCCACCTTGACGGCCGAAACCTTTCACCTCAGACACGGTCATGCCGTTTACTCCAGCACCCTTCAGCGCTTCCTTTACGTCGTCCACTTTGAAGGGTTTGATAATTGCTGTCACGAGCTTCATATGTTCATTCTGCCTTTCTTATTCGGGTACACGTGTCACTGATATGCAGATTCTGCATGCTGGCTTTGGTCGAGACCAACGAGTTCATCTTCGGTGCTGACTCGCAGGCCAATTGTTGCATTAATTGCTTTTGCAATGATCCAGGTCACCACAAAGGAGAACACAATGGTGGCACCCAACGCAACGAGTTGATCAATCAACAACTCTGCACCACCACCAAAGAAGATGCCATCAAATCCGAGTGAGTTGACCTTGGTGTCGGCGAAGAATCCGAGGAGGATTGCTCCGAGGATTCCACCTACGAGGTGAACTGCAATGACGTCGAGGCTGTCATCGAAACCAAACTTTGTCTTCAACGACAACGCGAGGTAACACACCACTCCGGCGATGAGTCCAATGATGACTGGTGCGAAGCCACCAACGAATCCTGCGCATGGTGTGATGGCAACAAGACCAGCAACTGCACCAGATGCCGCACCAAGAGTTGTTGCATGGCCGGCGCGGAGTTTTTCAACAATCAACCATCCGCACATTGCAGCCGCTGCGGCGAGGTGTGTATTCACGAGTGCTTGTGCGGCGAGACCATTTGCACCGAGTGCAGAACCAGCATTGAATCCGAACCATCCGAACCACAAGATGCCAGTGCCTAGAACGGTGAACGGCAAGTTATGTGGTGGCATTGCTTCGCGTGGCCAGCCTTTTCGGTTTCCAAGAACGAGAATTACTGCAAGCGCTGCAACACCGGCGTTGACGTGAATAACAGCTCCACCCGCGAAGTCGAGTGCACCACGCTTGAACAACCAACCATTGGGGCTAAACACCCAGTGAGCAACGACCGGGTACACAATCACACCCCATACGCCAATGAGCACGGCGTACGCGGAGAACTTCAAGCGATCGGCCGTTGCGCCGGTGATGAGGGCCGGTGTGATGACTGCGAACATCATTTGGAATGCGAAGAAGACCATGATGGGAACTGCAAGTCCAAGGTCTCCGGTGTAACCAGGAAGTTCGGCGATGGTGCCGAGGTCTTTCAAGAACAAGAAATCAAAGTTGCCGATGTAGGCGTTGTTGCCACCGAATGCGAGCGAGAATCCAATTGCTGCCCACAACACGCTGATAAGTCCCATGGAGAAGATGTTCTGCATCAACATCCCAAGGACGTTCTTTGAACGAAGCATTCCTCCGTAGAAGAAGGCAAGGCCTGGTGTCATGAACGCAACAAGTGCGGTGGACACTAGGACCCACGCAGTTGCTCCGGTGTCGATATCTGCCGCAAACAACATCTGAATCTCCTAGGGGTGGGGGATAGTGATGTTGACGCTAAGAGTGGTGTGTTTCGTGAATGTTTCCGAATGGTGAAGGCATGCAGAACGCAAACAACCCGCGCCACCACTTCATTGTGGCGACGCGGGCTGTCCGCAGAGTGAGTGGTTTAGTCGGCGTGGTTGTAGCCAGCGAAACCGTGCTCGTGAACGTCGAGGCCTTCAATTTCCTCTTGTTCACTCACGCGGAGTCCCATCGTTGCCTTCAGTACCCCGAACAAGATGATTGATGCCACTAGAACGAATGCTGCAATGGCTGCAACACCAATGATTTGGCTAATGAGCTGGTCGGTGCCGCCACCGTAGAAGAGGCCCTTCTTGATGACTCCGTCTACTTCTATGGAAGAGAAGAGTCCAACCGCGAGTGTTCCGAATGCTCCACAGACTCCATGGACGCTGACTGCACCTACTGGGTCGTCAATCTTCACCTTGTCAAAGAAGGACACTGCAAACACCACGATGATTCCGGCGACGGTGCCAATAACAATCGCACCAAGGCCATTTACTACCCATGCTCCTGCAGTGACGCCGACGAGGCCCGCAAGAAGTCCGTTGCCGGCCATGGCGACGTCTGGCTTTCCTGAGCGAACCCACGTCGTCAACATTGCGGCAATTGCACCCATTGATCCAGCAAGTGTGGTGTTCACTGCAATGCCGCCAATTTCCGTGCCAGCTGCGAGCCAGGAGCCCGCATTAAATCCGTACCAGCCGACAAGAAGGATGAAGGAACCAAGAATTGCAAACGGAATGGAGTGGCCTGGGATTGCGCGTGGCTTTCCGTCTGCTCCGTACCGTCCGATACGTGGTCCCAACATTGATGCACCGACCGCAGCAGCGATACCACCTGTCATATGGACGAGTGATGAACCAGCGAAGTCGTGGAATGGTGTGTCGAGTTGGAATAACCAACCACCGCCCCATTGCCAGCGCACCACAACTGGGTAGATCACTGCAGAAATCACCGCGGAAAAGACAATGTATGACTTGAACTTGGTTCGTTCTGCCATTGCTCCGGACACAATCGTTGCAGCAGTAGCTGCGAATGCGGCCTGGAATGTGAAGAACACAAACTTGTCCAGTGTTCCGTACGTGAAGATCCCATCACCCGCGAGGAACCAGCCGTCGCCGCCGATGATTCCACTGAATCCGGACATTTTTCCGCCAAATGCAATGGCGTATCCCACGGCGAAGAAAACCGCGGAACCAATGCAGAAGTCCATGAGGTTCTTCATGAAAATGTTTGCGACGTTTTTGCCGCGAGTCAATCCTGCTTCAACGAGCGCAAAGCCAGCTTGCATAAAGATGACAAGGCTCGCTGCGATCAGGATCCATACGTTGTCCAAGATTGCTTGGACGGATTGGGCAGTTGCTTCAGACAGCATCGGGGCCTACCTCTCCAGTTCGAATTCGAATGAGTGTGCTGATATCGGTGACCCACACTTTGCCGTCACCGATTTTTCCTGTGTTTGCAGACTTGACGATTGCATCAACAATCGCGTCTACTTGGGCGTCGTCAACGACGAGCTCTAATTTTGCTTTCGGCACGAAGTCGATGGCGTATTCACTACCGCGGTAAGTCTCGGTGTGACCGCCTTGGCGGCCAAACCCTTTCACTTCCGAAACGGTCATGCCTTGCACGCCTGCTGACTTCAGTGCGTCTTTCACTTCGTCCACCTTGAAAGGCTTGACGATTGCCGTGATCAACTTCACTGGATTTTGACTCCTTGTGTTCATGTCACCGGAGGGTGACTCTGCGAGAGTCGCTATTGCAACTGAACACAAGATAAGGAGTTCAGATTTCCAGACTGTCGCCCAAATGTTTCAGGAATGTGGCGATTCTGTAGTTGTGTAAACGCTCTGTAAACAGGGTTACGAGAACAGGCTCGACACCCGCTGAAGTAGTCCGTCGTTGATTTTCTTGCCACTGTGTGTTGCCACTTCAAATCTGTCTGTGACAATGCCATTTGTCGTGGTAATTCGAGCATGATGGACATCAATTTTCGTCTTTGCGAATGCTGACGCGAGTGCCTGTATGAGTCCAGGGCGGTTCACGCCTGTCACAGTGACAACGCTGTGCCATGGGTGAGCATTGTTATCAAGACTGAATGTCAGCGGTGACCCAACGCTTGTATTCGCCGGGGCCTTGAGACGCATTTTGAATTGTTGTTCCAACGCTGATTGCAGTTGGTTTGCCACTGGAGCGCTTTCACCAGCCACCACGAACGTGTCCACAACTGCACCGTCGCTCCATGTGGCTAGATCTGCATTAACAATGTCGAATCCTTGCTGAGACA
>JBMTEX010000053.1:0-14592 GCA_049433485.1 Ilumatobacteraceae bacterium
ACATTGGCTCCACGCTGCGTGTCATGGGGTCATTCCCGGCATGGAATGGAGCTGGAGTCGTTCCATCTATTGTTGATTTGGACAACGTGTCCCCAGACATTAATTCTGGGTTCTCGCAGTCGCTGCCAAATATTGCATGGGAGGAATAGTGAGACCAACCAAATCCCAGGTGCGTGCCATGTCCACGACTATTGGAACACTCTTGTTTACTTTCGTTTCGATATTGATTATCGGGCCAATGAGTGACAGCCATGTTGTGAATCGTGTGATTGCAGCTGCAATTGCCGGATTGTCAATTGAGCGAACCATGGCTTTTTCACACACTCTCCTCGTGAAGTGGTGGGCAAAGGATCTTCTTGGTGAGTGGTTCTACTTCTCGAACTACTCAGTGTCCTCTCATTTTGCTCACGCAAACATTTATGTTCGAGGTGGTGAATTGCATTATCAAGTTGATTTGTATGAACTGAATGAAATAGCCGCAATTGCAAATGGAAATACCATTCAGGAAGCCAAAGCGGTTGGACATGCAGTTGATCGAGCCATCTTCTACGATGGTGATGAGGTAGTAGAGATTCTGTACGAAGTGGAACGACAGAATCATCCATCGGGTCAAGGAGTATTGAAAGTTAATCTCAATAACAGCAAGAGAACTATGAGTGGATATTGGGTGACTGCACGTGACGACGAGGGACCTCGTTCGGGAAAGATGGAGTGGTACCGACGCCCTGAATTTCTTGCATTCTTAAGGGAGCAAACCGGTGAATAGTGGGAGTTGTCGAATTGGGGTCATTGGGGCTGGGTTAATTGGTGGCTCTATTTGCAAAACCTTGCGCACTGCAGGCGTCAAAGACATCACCGTGTTTTCTCAGTCTGAGTCAACACAGTCCCAGGTTCGCAACGATGGGTTTGCCATTGCTTCATCAGTAACGGATCTTGTTGCAGCGTCCGATGTGGTATTTGTTTGTGTTCCACTTGACGTGCAGATGGATGTTTTCCGTTCAGTGGCAGAGGCGGTGGCATCTACGTCGCGAACAGATGTGGTCATCACTGATGTTTCGTCCGTGAAGGGTGATGAGGCGCGCACGGCCAAAGACCTATTTGCTGCAGTAGGTGCCACGTTCATTCCTGGCCATCCCATGGCAGGTACTGAGTTCTCTGGTTTTCAGGCGTCAACTGGCCACATGTTTCAGAATGCAACATGGGTGTTGTGCCCAGAGGGTGCGCCTAGTGACGTAGTGAAATCAGTCGTTGAGCTTGTGTTGCTGACCGGAGCGCGAGTGTCTGTGCTCGACATTGATTCGCACGATGCAGCGGTGGGCTGTATCAGTCATCTGCCATATGTTGCAGCTGCATCTCTGGCAAATGTGTTGTCTGCACAAGGTGGGCAAGAGTTGGCGCTCCAGCTGGCGGCGGGCAGTTTCCGAGACGGCACCCGTGTAGCCGGGTCAGAACCATGGCTGTCAGCATCGATGGTGACGTTCAATCGCACTGAAGTGTTGCGTTTGCTGGATGTATTCCAAGATGAAATAGCAAAGATGAAAATTGCCATTGAAGGCAGTAACAACGACGAGGTGTTGGCATTATTTGCATCTGCTCAGAATGTGCGTCGTGCATACGAAAAGGCTAAAGAAAACGCCACTCAGCAGAATGTTGTTTGGTCCGCTGCCGAGGCGATTGCACAGTTGCTGAATGCGTGCAAAAACGGCGCACTGATCTCTGGACTTGCTGTGACGGAGAATTCGTGGTCAGTTCGTCTCGAAGGCATAGGTTCGCCACAAGAGTGACTACCGTTGAACCCACTAGGGGGTACGGCATGGCAGTTCAATTCGGAGTTCATCTCGGAGCACAAAACGCAACAGTGGAAGAGTTGCGAGCTCTGTGGAAGTGGCTAGATGAAGCAGGCGTTGATTGGATCTCCTTGTGGGATCACTTGTATGAGGCGCCACCCGCTGGTGGCACACAGCCACACTTTGAAGCATTCTCTATGTTGGGTGCACTTGCGGTTGACACATCTCGAGCTCGTATCGGTTGCTTGGTGTTCTGTTCTCAGTATCGAAACATTGGCGTGCTGATGAAGGGTGCAATTTCAGTTGACCATTTGTCGCGTGGACGATTTGAATTGGGAATGGGAAGCGGATGGCACGAACAAGAAGCTGAAGCGTTCGGTTTCGATTTTCCGTCACAAGGTGCTCGCTTCAAGGTTCTTGAAGGCCAACTAATGGCCATTAACAAGTGGCGTGCGGGGGAGCGAGTGACGCAGAGTTCGCCCAGTGTTGAATTGAAAGACGCATCGATGGTGCCAGGCACGATGGGGGCTATGCCGTTGTGGATCGGCGGATTAGGGCCCAAGCAAACATTGCGTATGGCGGGTGCGTATGCAAATGGATGGAATGCGGCCTACGCAAACCCCTCGCAGTATCGAGAACTCAACGGAATTCTCGATGACTGGTGTGTGAAGGCAGGTCGCCAACCATCCGATGTGGAGCGCAGTATCAATCTGTCGTATGCGTTGAGTAACGATGACATCGGGGCAGTGAAAGCACAGTTGGAAACTCAATGGGGTGCGGCATCCGAGCGGATTATTTCTGGATCTCTTCTTGGGCGACCCGAAGATGCAATGGAGCAGATTGCTCCTTTTATTGAGGCCGGTGCCCAAATGGTAAATATCGCAATTCGACCTCCATGGAATCAAGACCTGTTGGCCGAATATGTAGAGACAGTCATTCCGGCGATGCGTAAGGAGTGGTCGTGAACTTAACCACTGTGTTGTACCACGTGAATGATGGTGTCGCGATCGTTACTCTGAATCGTCCTGAGTCAATGAATGCTTGGACCCCGCAACTCAGCGATGAATTATCTCTTGCGATGGGCCAAGCAGATGCTGATGACTCCGTCCGTGCAGTGGTAGTTACCGGCGCTGGCCGAGCATTCTGTGCAGGAGCAGATCTCAGCGGAGGAGAGTCGGGATTTCTTGGCGGACGTCCCAGGGATGACAATCGACCTCGCTTGCTTCCGCACCATGTTCGCAAACCTGTCATTGCCGCTCTAAATGGGCATGCCGTTGGAGTGGGAATCACTTATCCCATGTTGTGCGATATTCGCATTGCGTCAGAAACCGCAAAGATCCAATTTGCCATGGTGCGACGTGGAATCCTTCCTGAACTTGGGTCACATGCGTTGTTGCCGCGTGTCATTGGTTTTTCGCGCGCATCTGAACTGCTGCTGTCGGGTCGAATGATTCTGGGCACCGAAGCTGCTGACCTTGGAGTTGTCTCTCGGTCTCTTCCAGCAGAAGAGGTGTTCCCAGCAGCACTAGACATGGCACGCGATATTGCGGTCAACGTGGCACCCGTGTCGGCTGCGGTGGCCAAGCGACTGATGTGGGAGGGAGTCAATATGTCAATTGATGCAATGATTTCGGCTGAAGGAAGATTGATCCCACGAATGGCCGCGATGCCAGATTCAATTGAAGGGGTGAAGTCTTTCTTTGAAAAGCGAACACCCGAGTGGACACTTTCTGTTTCTCGCGACGCAAATTCGTTGATAGATGAGGCGCTTCGTCCGGGTCCGTCTTAAAGGCTTTGTCCAGGTCATCACTTTTTCGGTCTAAGGTGACGCCATGCAAACAGCTTCCATCAACGGCACCACCATCGCATTCACGGACTCGGGCGGCAAAGGACCTGCTGTCATCTTGAGTCATGGGTTCTTAATGGACCACAGCATGTTTGATCATCAGGTGGAAGCACTCAAAGGTGCGTATCGCGTTATCACGTGGGATGAACGTGGGTTTGGTGGCACCAAGGCAACAGGCGACTTCACGTATTGGGATTCAGCCAATGACGTTCTTGGTTTGATGGACCATCTTGGAATTGACTCTGCCGTTGTTGGTGGTATGTCGCAAGGTGGATTTTTGAGTTTGCGTGTCGCGCTCACTGCGCCAGAGCGCGTACGAGCACTCATTCTTATTGACACGCAGTCTGGTACTGAAGCACCTGAGACAATTGAGCCATACAACGGTCTACATGCTGCTTGGGTGGAGCACGGCTCTGTTGCTGTGCAAGACATCATCGCGGGCATCATCTTGGGTCCAGGGGAATGGTCTGAGTGGTTTGCTAAGTGGTCGGTCATGCAGCCAGACCAGTTCACAAAGGCCTTTCATTGCCTCATGCATCGTGACGACATCACCGACCGACTGTCGGAGATCACGTGTCCTGCACTCATCATTCATGGAACAGCAGACGTGGCAATTCCAATGGAGAAGGCAGAGTTGTTGCGCGACAAGATCTCTGGTCCCACCACATTGGTGCCCATCGAGGGTGGCCCGCATGCGGCCAACATGACCCACCCTGCGCCGGTGAACGACGCCATCGTTCGGTTCTTGTCTGCGCTCGACTAACTGAAATACTTTCCCTATCGAACAGAGGGGGAAGCCATGGCTCTTGAACTTGATCTAGGTCCAGCAGCGCAAGCATTTCGCGCAGAAATTCGTGAGTGGTTAGAAGCCAATAAGCCCAAAGAACTCATTGGCGTCTCTACCGACATGGTTACGCGTGGTCGCCATCCTGGGGCATCTGAATGGGCCGCCAAACTCACGGAAGCTGGCTACATGTGTGTGTCGTGGCCAAAGGAATACGGTGGACGTGGACTCACAGGCATTGAAGTAGCAGTACTTAACGAAGAGTTTGCTCGTGCCAATGTTCCTCGCATTACTCGCGGCATGGGCGAATGGTTAGTAGGTCCATCCATCATTGTGTGGGGTTCTGAAGAACAGAAGAAGAAGTTCTTGCCACGCATCATTGACGGAACAGATCGTTACTGCCAGGGATTCTCTGAACCAGACGCAGGCTCAGACTTGGCGGCACTCAAGACTCGTGGAGTCATCGATGGTGATGAAGTTGTCATCACCGGGCAAAAAGTGTGGACGTCTGGTGCCACCGAAGCAAACATGATGTTCTGTTTGTGTCGTACAGATCCAGACGCACCAAAGCACGCTGGTATTTCATACGTGTTGCTTCCAATGTTCAAAGAAGACAACTCTTCAAATGGCATTGAGTTGCGACCCATCAAGCAGCCACATGGCGCGTCTCACTTCACTGAGACGTTCCTCACCGAATCACGTGCTCCAGTAGCAAACATCATCGGCGGCATGAACAATGGTTGGCGCGTCACCATGACCACGCTTGGAAACGAACGTGGCGGTCATGCCACAACCCAGCACGTGGAATACACCAAGCAGTTTTGGGAAGCCGTGGAGATGCTGAAGAAAAACGGCAAGTCGCAAGACCCTGTTACTCGTCAGCAACTTGCTTGGGCATATAGCCATGTGGAAATCATGAGATTCCAAGGCTTGAAGTTGCTTTCAGAAGTGTTGGCTCGTAAAGAACCAGGACCAGCAGCATCCATTAACAAGATGTTCTGGTCGGAGTATGCGCAGAAATTCACTAACCACATGATGAACGCACGTGGCGCTGAAGCCATGCTGATTGAAGACGACTCAAACGGCACGTATGTTGCAGATCGTTGGACGTCAATGTTCTTCCAGCATCGTTCATCCACCATTTGGGGTGGGACAGCACAGGTCCAGCGAAACATTGTGGGCGAACGAGTTCTTGGTCTTCCGAAAGAGCCAGACCCCAACAAGCCACGACCAAGTGCGGAGTAGTTCTACTTGTCTAGGTAGGGGTCGCCTGGTCGACGGAAACGAATTGGTGTCGATAGCCGACTAGCTGAAGATGTGATGGCCTTGTACATCTGCGCTGGTCTGCCCGGCTGTGTGCCAAAGTCTGCAAACTCATCAATGGGCGTGACGAAGTTTTTTACTGCGTCTACTTTGCGGCGGAAGTTCGCGGGGTCTACTTCGTATTGCAGAAATGCTTCGTACACGCTACGAAGTTCACTAATGGTGAATTTTGACTTGCAGAAGTTCAAAGCAACGCTGGTGTCTTCCAGCATCCGCCGTGCGGTCTTGCGTGCTTGGTAGATGATCTCGGAATGGTCAAACTCCAGCATTCTCTTGTCGCGAAGTTTGCGGTAGGGAATAAATGCAGCTTGATCTGAATGTCGCCGTGGCTGAATATCGCCAGGGTGGGGTACAAGTGCCATATATGCGATGGCTATAGCTCGGAATCGATCATCTCTATCTGGGTTTCCGTAAGCACCTACTTGGTGAAGATCGCGTTGCTTTAGTGAGATGCCTGTTTCTTCACTCACTTTTCTGATGGCGGTTTCTTCCAGCTTTTCATCATCGCCAACAAGTCCTCCGGGAAGTGCCCACTTGTTCGATGATCGCTCTGGTCGCTGCATGACGAGAACCTCTAGTCGGTCCTTTGCGGCGACAGCGCGGTCTGGGTTAATGGTGAAAACCACGGTGTCGACGTAGACGTAGAAGTCCATTTGTTTTGTTCTCTTCGCGGGGGCCATAGGCACAGTTTGACACATTTTGGTCACTCTGTCCCTTATTTCATAAGGGTTGCAACACCCATGTGCTATATTCTAGTCACTTGTACCTTTATCCCGTGGTGCAAGGAGATTGGAGCATTATGACCACAAACCACGCCACTTCCACTGGGCATTCCCAGTTGTCTCATCCCCAACAAGTTCGCGCATGCGGAGTCCTCATGGGCACTGCCGTTGCAGACGCAGTTGGTGCACCATTTGAATTCAAGCCCGGCGGTCTCTACGCAGATCGTTTTCCAAAGCCCGTGCTTGGTGGTATCGGAGAAATGATTGGCGGCGGCGGTTTTGGTTGGGCTCCAGGCGAATTCACCGATGACACCCAAATGGCAATCGCTTTGGCGAATGCATTGGAAGAAGCAGATGGGTTCTCGCCAGAGGTGGTGTGGCGTCATTTCCGCACGTGGTCCGCAACTGCGAAGGATGTCGGTATCACCATTTCGCAATCGTTGCGTGCCCACACCCATGAGGGTGCGGCCGAGGCTGCACACGAAGCTCTGGGTGGTCGCACGGCAAGCAATGGTGCAGTGATGCGTATTGCCCCTATTGGCATTTACGGTGTGCGTTTGTCACGCGTGGAGGCTATGGAACTTGCCATGTCGCAAGCGTCGCTCACACACTTCGATCCATCAGCTGCATTCGGTGCGGCTTTCGTGGCGGACATCATTCGCAGCACCATCATTACGGGTGATTTCACTTCCAGCGTGTACTCGGCATTCGAGTTCTTTGGCGAGTCTCCATGGTCGTCGTTTTTGGAAAACGAGTTTGCAGATGTGTTGTCTGCAGATTTCGATCCGCATGCTGACGATGTATTGCCCAACGGAACCGTGTGGACAGCTGTGGGTCAGGCGTTGTGGGCGGTGCGCACCACTCGGTCATTCCACGACGCTGTGGTAGCTGCCATCAACTTGGGCGGAGACACAGACACAGTGGCCGCAATTGCAGGTGCAATGGCCGGAGCTGCGTATGGCTTGCAGGGAATTCCTGTGCGCTGGACTACCTATGTTCATGGAAGTCTTCACACGCCGCACGCCGGACACCAGACATACAAAGGTCAAGACCTCATCAATATCGCCCGACGTTTATTGAGTCTTGGAGATGCACCCATCACTCGGCCGGATCGCGCTTTCCCAGCCCAGAAAGTGCACCCTGCGGGAGTGTGGGCATCAAACCTGGAGGGTGCTGCTGCGGTGCCTCACGATTTTGGTGTGGTGTCCCTGTGCATCACTGAAGACCGTTTTGATAACCATGCACATCGTCGCCAGGTGTACATGCGTGACAGCGAAGGGGATAAGAACCCGAATCTGTTCTTCGCAGTGAAGGAAAGTGTCGATGCAATCAACGCATTCCTGCGTGAAGGTCGACAAGTGGTGGTGCACTGTCACGGTGGGCGTAGTCGCACAGGTCTTGTGCTCAAGGCGTGGTACATGCTGAACGAGGGTGTGCAGCACGACCAAGCCCATCAATGGGTCAGTGACACATGGCCGTTGTATACAACTTGGACGCAGTCGTTTTTTGATCTGCTCGACAACGAGTGGGGAGATCACGTCGAGGCCAACACCGGAGGTATTTAATGATGCATATCATCGAAGCTGAGGAACGCATTGCCCAGTACTTCATGAAGGTGGCAGATGTGTTGCCAAGCTTTGATGATGATGCAGACGAAGAAGACCCAGCGCCGTGGCCGCTCACCTTCCAAACGAAAAGCGAAGTGGAAGGGACGGCCACCCTCTATGAGCGTTTCAATGGAACGTTGGTGCTTCGTGTTGACGCAGATGTCATCACGGTGACAGATACTCCAGCACTGCATAAATGGATCACCTCTCGCACAGGATGGATGCCATTTGTGCAGGCACGTCTTGAAAAAGTAGACGGCGAACGTGTTCGGGTGATTGCAACGCATTCGTTTCTTGCAGACGAGGTCACAGAAGCAGAAGTTGAACAAGTAGTTGGGTCATTCGACTATGTCGTCGATAAGTGGTCAGAGAAATTGGTCATGTTGGAGGTGGATGCCGAGATGGAGGCGCGAACCGAATCGGTCCGCCAACGTTCGCGGCGTCCAAGCGAAGTTCGAGAGGGCACAGATGCTGAGGCAGATAGTCCCTCTTCAGCAACGCGTTCACCGCTCGGTGCGTTAGACGACATGGTTGGTCTACAGCCAGTCAAACGTTTGGTGGAGCAAATCACCAATGTTCAAAAAGTGGCGCGTGTCCGGCGTCGTCAAGGTTTGAACGCAGTTGCACCATCACCTCACTTAGTGTTCACGGGAAACCCAGGTACTGGAAAAACTACTGTGGCACGACACATTGGCCGCATCTATAAACAGCTCGGCCTATTGAGTAGTGGTCATGTGGTGGAAGTAGATCGCTCGCAATTAGTGGGCGGATACATCGGTCAAACAGCCATAAAGACTCGCGAGGCGCTCGACTCGGCAAAAGGCGGGGTTTTGTTTATTGATGAGGCGTATTCGTTGGCGAGAGATCATGCGAACGACTATGGCCACGAAGCAATTGAAACCATCCTTGCCTACATGGAGAATCATCGCGGTCAAATCGTTGTAGTGGTTGCTGGTTATCCAACAGAGATGAAGACATTCATGGCTATGAATCCTGGTTTGTCCAGTCGCTTCGATTACACGTTGCCATTTCCGGATTATTCAAACGATGAGCTGGCGATTATTTTCGAACGCTTAGCGAATGAATATGACTACGAGCTTGACTCCATTGCCCGTGATGCTTTGAATCTTGTCGTCTCTTCGTGGGATCGTGGAGACACATTCGGCAATGCCCGCGAGGTACGGCGCTTGTTTAATGAGGTGGTCGCGTCACATGGTGCATGGCTCATCGAAAACGGCATCAAATCAGGCAATGGCCTACGCCAGCTACGTAGCGTTCACTTTCCAGTGGGCGAAGCATTGGTAAAGGCTGGTCAGAGTGAGCACACCAACGGCCCTTCACATCGCGGAGATGCAGGGTATCTATAACGGGCTACCTCACATCTGAACGCCGAGAAACTAGTGTTTCTCCGTGGTGTTCAAGCGGCTGGTCAAGGTGTGGGAGTCGCTGCATCGCTCCAACCCGCTAGAGCCAACCACACGTCATCTTGGTTTTGCGGCAATGTGCGCTCTGGTGGCTGTGGGCTATATGGGAACAGTGGCCGCGCGAATGGTGTCTCCCACCATTCACCCAGATGAATGGGGCTTCCTCACTAACGGACAAGCACTCATTGGTCATGTGGAGGCTCCAATTCCCACGGGGAGTTTTTATCCTGCGGGCTTTGGAATCATCACCGGGCTCGCAGGGTTGGTGACCGGTTCGTTATCTGGCGCGTACAGGGTGACGCTGTTTGTCAACATTGTGTTTGCCATATTGACGGCCTGGTTTTCGGGCCGTTTGGCCGTTCATACATTCAAGACGTCCAAGCAAGTGGGACGTCTCGTAACTGTGTTGGTGCTGGTGTTGCCAGGAACCATTGTGAGTGCAATGTTTGCATGGCCAGAAATTGCCGCTCGTTTGGCGTTTCTAGGTTTTATTGCTTTGGTTTTTCGTGCTGTACGTACGGCGAAACCAGAGAACGCGGTCTTTCTGTGTCTGTTCACAGGTTTGATGCCTGGGCTGCACGGAAGATTCACATTGCTGATGCCAGTCATTGCACTTCTCTGCATCTGGTTGTGGCGAGTGAAGCGGTTGTCGTTTCGTTCTTTGGCACTGTCCGGAAGTGCAATGGTGGGCGGGTATGCGGTGTCGTACTTGCTCAATAAGTTCGTCAAGGGATCTATTTATCTAGAGTCATACGACCAAGAAAATCGACTTCTCAGCAGATTGTTCCGCCCAGACTTGTGGCCAGCGTTACTTCGAACCATGGTGGGCCAAACGTGGTATCTGTTAGCAACAACAGTGGGAATTGTTGGGCTGGGTCTTCTGTTTGCGCTGAGATCTGCGTATGTTCATCGACAACATCGCACCACCGATGAAGCGCAGTGGGCAGAATCTGTCACGTTGGCCGTGTTGGCCTTGTCAATGTTCGCCATCATTTTCACTGGAGGTCTGCAACTTCTACATGGCAATCGCGGCGATCACCTTATGTACGGGCGTTATGTGGAGATGATGGTTCCTGCCGTTGTTGTGGTGGCGGTGGTGGCGTTGTCTCGCCGGGAAATGTTCGCCAGCAAAGCGTGGTTGGGGTCGTTGCTGGTGATGCCCATGTTGTCCATTGCCTATGTGATTGTTGATGGTGGAGACGGCGTCAAGGGTGGAGCCTCGCGACGCAACATTGTGTTCCCCAACATTGTGGGAGCTGATGCCGCACGTTATGTGGTGTCGCCTGGTTTTCTGACGTTCACCGCGTTCTTTTTGGCGCTCGGACTTGGTCTGTGGTTGCTCTCACGTAGGTCGCGAAGTGTTGCGGTAGTGGCGCTTGTGCTGTTGTTTGCGGTGGGCGATGTCACCTCTGGCCAACGAAGCCTGTTGACCCGCAGCGACAATATGAATGGCCGCACTAACACCATTCAGATGTTGAAAGACTCAGACACGGCATTGGTGGGATTTGATGCTGGAGTCAGAAATGATCCGTCATACTTCTACTTGCGGTATCGATTACACCCCATTCGCATCGTGCGATTCGATTTCTCAACTCCTGGAACCAAGGTGCCGGCGGACTATAACTGCCTGTACGGGTGGGGAGATAAGCCTCCAGTAGATGGAAAGTGGGCCATCGTCGCCGATGAGCCAGGGGTCGCGCGAGTACTGTGGCAAAGGGTGGGAAGCCCCCACTGCTAACCGGAGAACCGTAGAAAATGACTGAGTATCACCCCGACCAGTGCGACGTGAGCGTTGTCCTCCCTATCTATAACGAGAAGGGCCACCTACGCGCTGAAATTGATCGAATTCGGGAAGCGCTTACCGCCTCCAAGTATTCCTTTGAAATCATCGTGGTGGACGACGGTTCAAATGACGGTTCCGAGACAGAACTTGCCGGCATTCCAGGAATCACGTTGATCACTCATCGTCGTAATCAAGGCAGTGGCGCAGCGCGCCGCACAGGCACTACGGCTGCTCGTGGTCGAGTCGTTGTGTGGACAGACGTGGACATGACGTATCCCAACAATTTGATTCCTGAATTGGTGGACGCCATGGACGGTTACGACCACATCGTTGGGTGGCGTCAGACCGAAGAGGGCACACACAAACTCCTGCGTACTCCAGCCAAGTGGATTATCCGGAAATTGGCGAGCTATTTGTCAGAGACCGACATTAAAGATCTGAATTCTGGTTTGCGCGCTTTCCGCAGAGACGTTGCCATGCAATATGTGCACGAACTGCCTAAAGGGTTCTCGTGCGTGACCACGCTGACGATGTCGTTCTTGGGTAATGGATACAGCATCGCGTTTTTTCCCATCGAATATTTTCCACGCGCGGGGCGTTCGAAGTTCCATTGGCTTCGGGACACGCGTCGGTACATTTTGCAGGTCATTCGTATGACGTTGTCCTACAACCCACTGAAGGTGTTTCTCCCCATTGGGCTTGTTCTGTTGGCTGCGGGCTTTGCAAAACTTGGCTACGACTGGTCGAACCGAGACTTCCGTTTGGCCGCGAACACATTGCTGGTGTTCTTTGCGGCACTTCAAGTCATCACTGTGGGATTGTTAGCAGATCTTGTTGTTCGCGCAACAAAGTCACCTAATTCAGTTCCACGCGCATAAACAATGGTGAATCGATCCGTGCGTCGCATTGCCATTGTTGGTGGTGCTCTTTCTGCTAACAAGGGCGCGGCCGCAATGGTGGAAACGGTGATTGCGCGAATGCCGCAGCATGTGGGGCAGTGCGAATTTTCATTGTTGACCACGTACCCCGAAGCCGACTCGCCAAAAGTTCCAAGCGATGTATCCGTCATGGTGGTGGGTTTGCAGCCATTGCGTTTGGCGCTTGTGGAGTTTCCTGTTGCGGTGCTCGCACGCATTGCACGGTTATTGCGACTCCCACTTGGCTGGGTTCGTGCTCGTGGATGCAGGGAAATGTTGAACTCAGATGTTGTTGTCGACGTTGCAGGTATTTCATTCGCAGATGGTCGCGGTATTCCCATTGTGGTGTACAACGCGTTGATGACGGGTGTGCCTTTGTTGCTGGGCGTGCCAACCGTTAAGGCCGCACAAGCACTAGGCCCCTTCTCTTCACCCGTTAATGCACTGTTGTCGCGTTTAGTTCTTCCTCGCGTCACCGCTATTTGTGCTCGAGGTGCGCGCACTCGGCAGCATTTGGATTCACTTCGTTTGACGAACGTCGTGGATGTGGCTGACCTTGCGTTTTCGTTAGAAGAATCGGCAGATTTGCCAATGGCTGTTGAACGCGGTGTCTTGCAATTGACCAACGGTTTCATTGTGGTGATGCCAAGTGCGGTCGTTCGTGGAATTGTCGAAGGCAATGGCGACAACTACGTGCAGTTGATGGCAACACTTATTCGCCAGATTCGTGGGGTCACAGGAAAGGGCGTGGTGATCGCGCCTCACTCTTATCGCGTAGGTCATGGCGAAGGTCGAATGAATGATGGCCCCGTGTGTAGGGAAGTGGGACAAGAGTTGGCGTCAGATAGCGGTGTTGTTGTTGTGGATGCAGATCTCACTGCTGGTGAACTTCGCAAGCTCATTGGAACGGCAGATGTTCTTGTTACCTCTCGCTTTCATGCGATGATCTCTGGCTTGTGCACGGAAACTCCAACAGTGGTGGTGGGGTGGAGTCATAAATACCGAGAAGTCCTAGACGATTTTGCTTTGGTGGAATTTGGAATGGATTCTCATGTATTGAAGACACCCGAGGTTGTAGTGGCAAAAGTTGTTGATGCTCTGCAGAATTGCGATGCTTACTCTCAGCAGATTCGGCAAGCACTACCTGCGGTAAGACAGCGCTCAGCCAAGAATTTTGAAGTCATTGCCGGAGCGATGAAGTCGTGAACGTCGCCAACGATTTATCTGGCGTCATCTCGTCAGGAATGTGCATTGGGTGCGGTGCGTGCGAAATGGCCGATTCCTCAGTTCGGGTGTCCCTGAATCCGTCTCGACTGATTTATGAGCCAGAGAGTGCCGGATCTGAACTGGCGGCTTCAGTGTGTCCAGCGGTGTCTGTTGATTACGCAGGATTACAGAACTATCTCTTTCCAGGTGCCACGGTGGGTCCATTTGGAGTGGTGCGATCTGTTCATCTATCGCAAAGCACCACAACCTCCCGAAATATGGCGGCCAGTTCTGGCGGTTTGATTAAGGAGTTACTGCGTCATTTACTCTCCACAGAGCAGATTGATGGAGTCATTGCGTTAGATCACGTAGACGGAATTGAATTCGCTGCACGTCTTGTTCAATCGCCAGACGATGTGGACACACTTCCCGGTTCGATTTATCACAACTTAAAACAAACATCTGCGTTGCGATTGTTGAAGGACACTTCTGGTCGCTTGGCCATTGTTGCTATTCCATGTCAGTTGGAAGGTCTTTATTCGTGGGTACAGAAATGTGAACCACAATTGCGAGAGAAAATTGTTTTGAGTGTTGGCCTGTTGTGCGGGTGGCAGTACTCGCATCACAGCATTCACGCCATGGGGGAGTATCTCGGCTACAACCCTGACGACATTGCAGACATTTCATATCGAGGTGGCGGACCCGTTGGAAAGCTCACAGTGAAGACTCGTGATGGTCAGCAATTCACAGCTAGTCGGCGAGTTGATTTTGGCTATCAAGTGGCTTTTGACCGTCACTTCAACACGTCGCGTTGTCACGTTTGTATTAACCACTCGAATTTCTTGGCTGACATCGTGGTGGGTGATGCGTGGTTGCCTAGCACGGTCTTTACAAAAACGGGAATCAGTTTGGTGGTTTGCCGTACTGAGTTCGCCGAGTCAACACTTCAGTCATTAGTGGACGCTGGGAATTGCGTGTCTATCCAAGTAGGGGAAGACGAAATTAGAGAGTCTCAAACCGAGAGAGTGGTCTTCGGCGAGTTCGCGTATGCGTATGCCAATTTCCTGCGTGAGATTGGTTTACACACGCCACAGCTAGACGGCCCGAATAAAGGCTTCGGCACGCTGAAGCCGCATCGACAGGAGGCGAAGTTTCATCGAGAACTTGTTCGCAAGCAATCGCTCATGGCTGCA
>JBMTEX010000054.1:0-14533 GCA_049433485.1 Ilumatobacteraceae bacterium
CGGTGTCCGGGTCATATGACAGATTCCAGAATCTCTGTTCATGTTCTGAGATGGCGTGCCGAAGTTCTGGTGCGCCAGTTCCCGGTGGGTATTGATTATTTCCGCGTTCAATGTTCTGTTGCGCAATTGCCAGAACTTCTTGCGGGCCGGCGTAGTCAGGGAATCCTTGTCCAAGATTGATGGCGCCAGTCTCCACTGCCAAAGCAGTCATCTCGGCAAAAATGGACGCGCCAAAACCACGCAGACGATGGGTGAGTGGTTCTGTGATGGACACGGTCACAGAATATGCGTTGCAGAGTTGCTGCTAAGCAGTCCAGCCTGAGAATGCATCGATCATGGCTTTCACATCGCCAAGTGGATACAGGATGGGGCATGTAGCGCCATCTTTCATGTATTCACGAACCTTTGCACGGGCATCGTCTGGTGTTCCAGAAGCGGTCAGCATCTGCACAATCTCGTCAGGAACAAGTTTTGATGCGGCAACTACTTGTTCATGAGTAGCTGGCCATGTGAGCACTTCGCCCACTTTGTCCAGCAGGGATTGCGGCACTCCCGATGCCTTCATGATGTGTGGCTGCTGACCTAAGTACTGCGTCACCATCAAGCGAGCCATGTCGAGCGCAGTTTTGCGGTCTTCATGCACGCTGCACACCACAAGTTGTGGTCGGTCGATGTCTTCCCACTTACGACCAGCCTTATCTGCGCCTTTTGCAAGAGCTTCAATAGCTGTCTTGTTGTAATCAGGCGACACCAGATAGTTAAGTACGACGCCGTCAGCGATCTCTCCGGCTAGCTCCATCATTTGCATTCCCGTTGCACCCAAGTAAATGGGCACATCTTTCGGGCGTCGTTCCTGATACACGTAGTCCAGTTCCACACCGTCTAGTTGTACGAATTCACCATTCATTGTGACGGTCTCGTTCGCCAGAAGTCCCCGAACTGCTGTGATGATTTCGCGCATGGCACGAAGTGGCTTTGCACGAGACACGCCAACTTTTGCAGCAAGTGGATCCCACCATGCACCAATACCCAAAATCACTCGGCCAGGTGCGAGGTCATCGAGAGTGGAAAATGTGGCTGCCAGACGAGCAGGGTTACGTGTCCAGCAATCGACGACACCCGAACCAATTTTGATGGTGTCGGTGACTGCAGCGAATGCCGACATTGGAACGATTGCGTCACGTACGAGACGGCTGTCTGCTTGCCAGACCGCTTCGAACCCTTTTTCTTCTGCGTACTTTGTGTATTCCATTCCCTCCGCAATGGGGTGGGCGTCTTGCAAATAGATTGCTGCTGGACTTGACATGTCGTTCTCCTTGTCGATCTTTCTTTAGTCGTTCGAATCGTCGGTTTTTGGTTTCATGGGAAGGCGAGTGCGCCATTGGCCATCTGCGGCATGAAGTGCTGCTGCAACTGCAGGTGCCGTTGGTACCAAACCAATTTCACCAACACCTTTAATGCCGTAAGGGCTACGTGGTTGTGGACACTCCACCATGACTACTTCAATCGGCGGAACATCTTTTGGACGCAAGATGCCAAGCGAACGAAGTGTCATGTTGGTGGGGAAGCCGTTTTCGTCAGATGGGAAATCTTCCGTGAGTGCATAGCCAAGACCCATGTGGACTGCGCCTTCAATTTGTCCTTCGCACAATGTGGGGTTGACAGCTTTGCCGACGTCGTGAACGGCCACCACTTTTTCAATAGCTTGCGTGTTTGGATCCATCACCACTAACTGCGCTGCATAACCAAACGCTGAGTGAATGGTGGGATTCTCAACTCCGGGATCACCCAAGTGTTGGGTCCAGTCCACCACGTATTCGCCCATGTAGTCCACGCCAGTCTTGCGGCCACCTGCATTCGCTTGCTCGCATGCGTTCTTCACGCTTGCTGCTGCCATCAATGTTCCGCGACTACCTGTTGTTTGTCCAAAGCCCAGTTGGCGCGTGGTGTCAACAATGACCCGGATGGATGATGCATCAATGCCCAACTCTTCGACGGCCACCTGCAGGGCAACAGTGTGAACGCCTTGACCCATTTCGGTCCATCCGTGACGCACTTCAACAATGCCGTCTTCTCGGAAATGGACAACAGCACGAGTTACTTCTCGGAAGCCGTTGCCCAGCCCAGAGTTCTTCAGTCCGAGACCAAGTCCAACTGCTTTGCCTGCTGCAACTGCTTCGTCATAGGCGCCTTTGATGGTGTCAAGACATGTCTCTGCACCGAGTGACCCGTCATCCATGATTTGACCAGGACCCCACACTTCGCCAGGGTGAATGACGTTGCGCTTGCGAATTTCCCAACCAGAAATCCCCACCTTTTCTGCAAGACGGTCCAAGCAACCTTCCATGGCGAATTGAGCTTGGTTGGCGCCGAAACCACGAAATGCTCCGCAGACCGGATTGTTGGTACGAACAGCGACCGACGAAACATCAACCGACGGCGTGTGATACGGGCCTGTCGCGTGGCCTGCCGCGCGCTCTAACACTTTCATTCCTACTGATGCATACGAACCAGAGTCGCCAATCATTCGTGCACGAACCGCAGTGAGTTTTCCGTTTGCATCGCATCCCACTGTGTAGGTCATTTGAATGGGGTGGCGCTTTGCGTGAATGAGCAAACTTTCTTCGCGCGACAGTGTGCATTTCACGGGCTTTTGCAGAAGCCATGCCGCAAGTGCAGTCTGCCCTTGATTAGACATGTCTTCTTTGCCGCCAAATGCGCCACCATTGGAGACCAACTCAACAGTCACTTTGTCGGTAGGGATGTCAAGAAGGGCACAAATTTGATCTCGGTCGTCCCACACGCCTTGACCACCGGAGTACACGTGCATTGTTCCGTCAGCTGGATTTGGTACGGCAAGTGTTGACTCTGGTTCAAGGAAGGCGTGTTCAATTCGTTGCGTATTGAATGTCTCTGTGATGACGTATGCGCTGGAAGCCAACTGTGCATCTACGTCGCCGCGTGAGTATTCACTGCGAGACAACACGTTGCTGTCGGTTCCCCATACTGCAATCTCTGGATCATCAATAGCTGCAACTGGGTCCACGATGGGGCGTAACGGGGCGTACTCCACCTGAATCAGTTCTGCTGCAGCACGTGCTTCGCGGCGAGTAGCGGCAACAACAATTGCCAATACATCTCCTGCGTATGAAGTGCGCTCGCCAACGCCAATCATGACGGGCCAGTCTTTGTAGATGATTCCCACCTTGTGGGCACCAGGAATGTCCGAAGCCGTGAATACTGCTTCAACTCCCGGAGCGGCTAGTGCTGCAGATGTGTCAATGGAAAGAATGTCTGCACGAACGTGCTTGGTGAGATGCAGGGCACTATGCAACATGCCTGGCACTCGAATGTCATCTACATATCCACGGTCGCCAAGTGCAAGGTCTGCCGCTTCATATTTGATGCCACGTGATCCGACTCCGCCGGGAAGAGACACATCCACGGGGGTTCCCTGCGCAACGGCTTCAATCGCATCGAGCACCTTCACATATCCCGTACAACGGCAGAGGTGTGCACCAAGGTGGCGCGCCATATCTTCTCGTTTGAGGTCTGCGCCTTTCTTGTCCACTTGGGATTTGGCTCTCATCACAATTCCGGGAATGCAGTAACCGCACTGCAGTCCGCCGCACGCAGCAAAGGCAGAGGAGTACTTGTTTCGTTCTTCTTCGTCGACGCCTTCAAGCGTGACGATGTCGCGACCTTCTGCCTTCGACAGTGCATACGTGCATGACACCTGAGCCTTGCCGTCGATCATGACCGTGCAACAGCCACATTGTCCTGATGGAGAGCAACCATCTTTCGGTGACGTGATGTCTAGTTCGTCGCGAAGTGCTGCCAGCAGGTGCGGATGGTCCGCCGAAACGGTCACCTCTTTGCCGTTGACGCGAAAGGAGATGCGAGTAGAGGAGGAGGCCAGGTCTGTCACGTGCCTATTTTACATTTTGTTAAGGCGAAAGGTAGGTCCTGTTTGGTTCTCGACCACTCACGATGGGCGAATAGGGTGCAGACATGGACCGTGCGTGGCTTCGTCGCCCTCTGATGGCATCTGCCGTCGCGGCCTTTGCCGTTGTTCTGCTCATCGGGATACCTCTGTGGCTTCCTGTTCTGACGCTCATTGACCTTGTTCGTCGCCAGTGGAGATTCCCGCTCGTTCGATTCGCGGGCTTTGGATTGTTGTGGGCATGGCTTGAACTGGTGGGGCTCATCACGGCGGCAACGCTGTTTTTGGGTGGTCAGGCAAAAAATCAGTCTGCGAACTATCGGCTCCAGGCGTGGTGGACGCGAAATGTTGTTCGAGCTCTTCGCATCACCGTCGGTGTGCACATAGAAGTGGAAGGGTTCACAGAACTTGGGCCAGGCCCATTCATTGCGTTATGTCGCCATGCGAGTTTGGCTGATTCGGTGATGAGTGCATGGGTATTGGCCGACCACGCAGAGTTGAAGCCTCGCTACGTGTTGAAGAAAGAATTGAAACTCGATCCTTGTTTAGATGTGGTAGGTCATCGTTTGCCGAACTATTTCATTGATCGAACATCGGCAAACATTACGAGTGAGTTGCAGGGGATAGAACAGATGGCGGCGGGCTTAGGGGCAAACGAAGTTGCCGTCATCTTTCCAGAAGGCAGCCGTGCCAACCCTCAAAAGCGAACACGTGCGCTATCGAAGTTAGAGCAACGTTCTCCATCGCGTGCTACACGTTTACGGAAACTCCAACATTTGCTGCCACCAAAACCAGCCGGTGCTTCTGCGTTACTCGCTGCAGTGCCGAACGCGAATGTTATCACCATGTGGCACAGCGGATTTGATGGGTTGGACACATTCAAGGGAATTGTTCATCATCTTGCGCGACGTGCAATTCGCGTGCATGTGAAAATCACCGAGCATCATCGGAGCACAGTTGCTTCAGGTGAAGCCTTTGTTGAATGGTTAGACGCTCAATGGCTTGCTATGGATGAAGCTGTCTCTCGCCAATTTGAAAAAATTATTTCCGTACGAATAGGAGAACACCATGGGTAATGCCATGTTGGTGGCCGCAGTCACCATTTTCATCATCATGTTCTCAACATGGGTCATCAGCCTTGTTGTGAAGAATGCATCGATTGTTGACATTGTGTGGGGTGCTGGTTTCGCCATCACGTCGTGGGTTTTGGCGGTCACCGTGGATGGTAATAGTGGGCGGCAAATTCTTCTGGCAGTGATGGTTGGCTTGTGGGGGTCTCGACTTGCTTTGTATCTAGCCAAACGAAACATCGGCCACGGCGAAGATTGGCGTTATAAAGCCATGAGGAAAAAAGCTGGTGCATCGTTTCCATTGCGAAGCCTCGTCACCGTGTTCGGGTTACAGGGCGCGCTGATGTGGATTGTGTCATTACCCGTGCAGTTTGGTAACGGAGACCCATCGCCTGGCATTGGCCCTGTTGCGGTGATGGGCATCATGGTGTGGCTCGTAGGTCTTGTATTTGAAGTCATTGGTGATGCACAGTTGGCGCGCTTTAAGAAAAATCCCAACAACGCTGGCAAAGTGTTAGATACAGGGCTGTGGAGTCTCACTCGGCATCCGAATTATTTCGGTGATGCGCTGCTGTGGTGGGGAATTGGAATTGTTGGAGCCGAGACGGGATCTGGAGTCATCGGATTCGTTGGTCCGCTTGTGATGACGTTTTTCCTCCTTCGCGTGTCTGGTGTGCCGATGTTGGAGCGGTCCCTGTCAAAGCGTCGTGAGGGTTATGCCGAGTACATCGCGCGCACTAGCGCGTTCGTACCGCGTCCACCGAAGAAGATTTAGAGACCGCGTAGAGCTTGTTCAACATCGGCGACAATGTCGCTCGCATTTTCTAGGCCAATGGACAATCGAAGTAGTCCCGGTGTGACGCCCACCTTCTCGAGTGTTGTTGCGTCTAGTCCTACATGAGTGCTGGTGGCTGGATGACATACGAGTGTTTCTGGTCCACCGAACGATGTTGCGATGTGTGTCAACTGAAGTCTCTCAACAAATGTTCGACACGCTTCAATTCCATTCTTCAATTCAAATGACAGAACAGAGCCACCGCATCTCATTTGTGAACGTGCAAGATCATGCTGTGGGTGAGTTTCTAAGAACGGATGATGTACTGCAGTGACCGTGCTGTGTTGCTGCAACATGTGTGCGACGGTCAGTGCGGAGTTGTTCTGACGTTCAATTCGTACGCCAAGTGTGCGGATACCACGCAAGGCGTTGAGCGCGTCATATGGGGATGCAGAAGCGCCATGCATGACGGCATACGACCACACTTCGTTGATGAGATCACGTTCGCCAGCTAATACTCCGAGCAGGGCATCGTTGTGTCCACCAATTCCCTTTGTTGCGGAATGCATCACGATGTCCACGCCGAAATCAAGTGGACGTTGACCAAGTGGTGTGGCGAGGGTTGAGTCAACAACAGTAAAAGGGCCTGTGATGCTTCCCAGTTCTTGCAAACTAGAGATGGTGAGTCGAGGGTTCGATGGAGTCTCTGCAATGACCAACATGGTGCGTCCCGGAATGACAGCATCTGCAAAGGCACCGGGAACTGTTGGGTCGACGAAAGTGGTGGTGATGCCAAATCTGGCGCACGGTCCTTGGAGGAAGGTGGCAGTTGCTCCGTAAATATTGTTTTGGGCCACAATGTGTGAGCCATTGCTGCACAGAGACAAAACAAGCGTGGCAAGTGCTCCCATTCCAGAACCAAAGGCAATAGCGGATTCTGCGCCCTCTAGTTCTGCGATGGCTTGCTCAAACTGGCTCAGAGTCGGGTTTGAAAAGCGCGAATAGAAGTGGTCGCTACGAAGTCCGGTGGCGCGACGAGTGGCGTCGTCCAGATTCTCCGATTCCCACACCGTGGACGGCCACAACGACGGCGCCAAAGAGGCAGACGAGCCTCTTCCTGCTGTAATGGCCGTGGTGTCTGGCTGTTGGGGCACGCGCCGATGCTAACGAGGAAATGGGGGAAGGTGAGAAGTATTTGTGGGGTCTCGGCCTCCAGCGGGTGTGGTGGGGTAGCCTTGACGCCATGTTCTCTTACTTAGATGCCGGTACCGGCAGCATGATCATCACCGCAGTCGCAGGTGGCTTTGCCGGACTCGCCGTTGCATTGAAGATGGGCATGGCCCGTTTGCGCTCAAAGGTCACAGGCAAGCCAATGCCTGTCATGGAGCCAGCCGACGACGACGCTGAAAACGCACACGACTAATTCCCATGTCCAGCGTCCAGCAAGATCCAGGCTCTTTTCGTGACCCCCTGAGCAAGGTCTTCATTGGTGACGGCCGAGTGGTTCGCGCCTTCACTGCCGAAGGTGCAGCCGATATTGAAGCCGTCTGGAACAAGAAGTCCATCCAGCTGGCATTGCAGTCTGGCGAGCTTATTGAGTCCACATTGGTCGACCCAGCAAGTGTTGGTTTGTCCGCACCGTGGACTACCGCTATGACGCACCCCATGCTTCCGTTCGTGTCGTATCCATACGAGTGGACATTCTCCATGTTGAAAGATGCTGCGCTCTTGCAGTTGAAGCTCACGCGCGAAACATTGGCCGACGGTGTTGGTCTGAAAGATGCAACGCCGTACAACGTTCAATTCATCGGGTCTCAAGCACAATTCATTGACGCTGGATCATTCGAGAAGCGCCGCAAGGGTGACCCATGGTACGGCTACAAGCAGTTCTGCGAAATGTTCTTGTACCCATTAATGCTTCAGGCGCATTTGGGTGTGCTGTATCAGCCGTTCCTCCGCGGTTCGGTGAATGGTATTTCGCCTAGCACCATGCGCAAATTGCTCCCAGCAAGTCTGTTGCACCCACGCAAGGGTCGCCTCACACACGTTGTTCTTCATGCCGCAGCATCAGAGCGTTTCGCCGATTCCGACACAGACGTGAAGAAGGCAACTGCGAAAGCTGGCATGAACGCACAAGTTCTCGACGCCACCATGCGCAAGTTGGAAAAAATCGTGCAGAAACTGTCGCTCGGTGACAAGAAGTCAACGTGGTCAAACTATTCAGAGCGCGGCCATTACTTAGAGTCCAGTTTGGACGAGAAGCAAAAGTTTGTTCGTGATGCTGTTGCGTCTGCTCCGCGCAAGCAAGTGTGGGACATTGGTTGCAACGACGGAATCTTCAGTCGCATTGCATCTGCCCATTCCGACTACGTGGTGGCTATGGACGCAGACCCGCTTGTCATCGATCGTTTGTACAACGAACTGAAAGCGGAGAAGAACACAAAAATCTTGCCGTTGTATGTGGACCTCACCGACTCCGGTGGTGGTATCGGGTGGCGTGGGAAAGAGCGTCCAGGTGTCTTCGATCGTGGTAACCCAGACATCGTCATGGCCTTGGCTGTTATTCACCACATGGCTATTACGTTCAATGTTCCTGTCGCTGCGCAGTTAGACATGTTCCGGGATCTCACGCCGGAGCTCATTATTGAAATGCCTCATGCCGATGACCCAATGGTGCGCAAGCTTCTCACCAACAAGCGCGAAGGCATCCACGACGACTTCAATCTTGACGAGTTCGAGCGACTGTTGTCAGAGCGCTTCAACGTGAAGTCCAAGATGCTCTTGGCTGGCGGTACTCGCACCATCTTCCACGCGGTTCGCAAGGCCTAGTGCACAGGGGAGTCCTAATTGGCTCCCGATAGAGTTGAGATGTTGTGATGTTCGCATCACTTCTGGCGACGTGGCGGAATGGCTTACGCAGCGGCCTGCAAAGCCGTTTATCCGAGTTCGATTCTCGGCGTCGCCTCTAGAAGAGCTCCGCTTGCCGATGTGACCAGCGTCATGGCTACCGTATTTTCATGCCAACTCGCGCTGAAGCAATTGCCGAACTCACAGCACCAGGTGCAGTCTTCGAACTGGAGACCGTCCCGGTCCATGGCCATCCAATTCGAGTCTTCAAGAATGCTCCGCAGTCAATGCGTGAGGTGTGGCTCACCACTGCTGCTCGTGGTGATGTTCCTTACTTCTTCTACGGTGAGGATTCATACACGTATGCACAGGCGCATTCGCGCGTCGTTTCCGTCGCTGCATGGTTGACATCGCGTGGTGTGAAGAAGGGTGACCGAGTAGCCATCGGCATGCGCAACTATCCCGAGTGGGCCATGGCGCATTGGGCGTTGCAATGCATCGGAGCAATCACGGTGAGCCTGAACGCATGGTGGATTGCCGAGGAGCTGAAGTATGCGTTCACAGATTCTGGTGCCACCGCTGCAATTGTGGATGGCGAGCGCCTTGAACGATTGTCAGACGACATGTTGCGTGAATGCAATGTTCATTCGGTAGTCGTGGCGCGCGCACCTGCACGGACTGGAACGTTCGCATGGGATGAAGTGAGCGGAAATGAAGCGGCGGTCTTGCCCGATGTCGCTATAGACCCAGATGATCCGGCATCCATTTTGTACACATCGGGAACAACAGGATTCCCTAAAGGTGCTCTAGGTACGCATCGCAATTACATCACCAATATTTGGAATGGGTTATTCGGTGCTGCACTTGCAATGAAAGTAAATGGTGTTGTGCCGCCTCCAGCAGATGCGCCACGACCCCAAGTAACAGCTTTCAGTACATTCCCGTACTTCCACATCGCTGGACTATGTGGAATGTTGTCTAGCACTAATGGCGGTAACGCCATTGTGGCCCAATATAAATGGGATCCCGTTGAGGCGATGGAACTCATTCAACGACACAAGGTCAACTTGTTTGGAGGCGTTCCAACAGTTGTGCGCTCCATGATGGAGCATCCAGACATTGACAAATATGACTTGTCCAGTTTGACCACCATTTCACAAGGTGGGGCACCGGTAGCCCCAGACTCAGTGGCATCTATTGAATCGAAATTCGCAGGCAAGGTGTCGGCTGGAAACGGCTACGGATTAACCGAAACAACTGCCGCGGTCATCGCTAACTCTGGCGCCGCATACTTCTCTCACAAAGACAGTGTTGGTCTTCCGCATATCGGAACCGATGTTCGAATTGTTGATGAGAACGGCAACGATGTTCCGTGCGGTTCCATTGGTGAAGTCTGGATCTATGGGCCGAACAATGTCATCGGATACTGGAACAAGCCAGTGGAAACGGCAAAAGCATTTACTGACGGATGGTTCCATAGTGGAGACGCCGGATACATGGATGAAGACGGTTTCATCTACGTCGTGGACCGAATTAAAGACATGGTGTTGCGTGGCGGAGAGAACGTGTATTGCGTGGAAGTGGAAACGGTTCTGTTCGAACACGACGCGGTACGAGATTGTGCCGTGATTGGGTTGCCGCATACTCAGTTGGGTGAAGAAGTTGCTGCTGTCATTGTTGCTGCGGATGGTTCTGGGCCCCATGATGAATCTCATGTGCTGGATCTTCTGAAATCGCGGTTAGCTGCTTTCAAAGTTCCTAGTCGTATCTTCTGGCATGAAGGCGAATTGCCACGCAACGCCACAGGAAAAGTGTTGAAGAAAGATCTTCGAGACATCTATTCGGCTGCCGGCTAGTTCGTCTTTTAGACGCCCGTCCAATCAATTCCCCAGTTGGTGACAACTCGCTGAATGGACGTGTCGGGTAGAAGCAAAGTTCCTACTCCTTCCGGCCTCTTCACTTGTCGTTGCAGCCTGACCGTTGTAGAAGAACTGGTCCACATCGGTGTCGGAATGATGGTTAAGACCGAGCATTTTGCCAAGGCTCATTTGAAAGAGTGGCTCGACGGGGCATGGAACAGGCAAGGCCAACGCGATGAATCGCTTTGTGGATTACTTGGCGCTACATAATGAATCACTGCATCGGCGAATTGCTGCGACAGGTAACGCAAACATTGCAGCAATGTCAGGTACGCAAATTATTCACGATGCGCGCCGTAACTGGAGGCAGGCGCACTTGTAAAACAATTAGCTCCAGCCGCCGGAGAAGGACACGTACTGGCCGGTGGCAAATGTGCTTCGTCCGTCTAGATAGGGAAGACAGAAGTGTGCAAATTCGTCGAGAGTGCCCAAACGTCCCAGTGGAACTTGTGATTCAATCTTCCTGCGAACTTCTGGATCATCGGCGCCTGACGCACGTCTGAATTCTGGGAAATCCATGAAGTTGGTTCCCACCGCATTGACTTGAACGTTGTGTTTGGCCATCTCGCCAGCAGCGTTCTTTGCAAGCATGGTGGCTGCTGCGCGCATAGATGAATAGAGGGGAGCGCCTGGTGTTGGTCGTGACCCAGATGCGCTAGTTATGAGAAGAACTTGCCCGCTCCTTTGCTCCACCATCACGGGCAACATTGCTTTCAAGAATTCATAGGGTGCCACCACGCAACCCGTATAGACCTTGTCTAGGTCTTGACGGCTTGATTTCACAATTGAGCCCGTCACAATGAGTCCCGATGCGATTGAGGCGCTGTCAATGCGGCCGAAGTGTTGTAGTGATGCTGCAGCTAATGCAGGAGCAACCTCAGGATGGGACGCATCGCGAGACACGGTCACGCCAACAGCGCGACAGCCCAGTGATTCAAGCTGATCCAGCAACCCCTCAGCTGGATTACCAATCACCAGGTCATGGCCTAGTTCGGCAAGTCGGAGGGCCAGTGGTGGTCCCACATAGAAGCTGCCATCGTTGATTACTGCCACTCTGCGTTCTGTCATGTCTTCACCGTACTCAAGTAGGGCAGCGGCGCCCGAAAGTAGATTGTCTTCTTTCCCTAGTCCAGAGCTATGGGCATAGTGATTTAGTGTGTGGAGATGACAGAAGCACGTCCCGCACCAGTGAAGTCTCGCATTGCAGAAATGTTGGGAATTGACTTTCCAATCATTCAGGCGCCGATGGGTTGGATTGCACGTTCTACGTTGGCAAGTGCAGTGTCTAATGCGGGTGGACTTGGCATTATTGAAACCTCATCAGGTGAACTAGACATCATCAAAGAAGAAATTCGAAAGATGCGTGAACTCACGGACAAGCCATTTGGGGTGAACATTGCACAAGCCTTCGTGCGAGATCCGCAGATTGCAGACTTCGTCGTTGAGCAAGGGGTCAAATTTGTAACAACATCTGCAGGTGACCCCACGAAGTACACCGAAAAACTGAAGAGTGCAGGGCTCACTGTTTTTCATGTGGTGCCCACACTGGCTGCGGCGTTGAAGGCAGTAGATGCCGGTGTTGACGGACTTGTGGTGGAGGGCGGCGAAGGTGGTGGATTTAAGAATCCTCGCGACGTTGCGAGCATGGTGTTGCTTCCATTAGTGGCCGAGAATGTGAACGTACCCATCGTTGCGGCTGGTGGCATCACAGACGGGTATGGAATGGCCGCTGCGTTTGCGCTCGGTGCCGAAGCAGTGCAAATGGGTACTCGAATGGTGGCTGCCGTTGAATCTCCAGTTCACGCCAATTGGAAGAACGCCATCGTTGACGCTGCAGAGACGGACACCGTGTTCTTGAACCGATTTGGACGCCCTGGTCTACGTGCTCTACGAACAGAAAAAACCACCCAACTGGAACACGAAGATCAAGTGGGCATGGAACATTTTGCGCGCACTCAAGACGTCTATTTTGGCGGAGACTTAGAGGCCGGCATCGCTCTCACGGGCCAGGTCGCGGGTCGCATCTCAGATATTGCGCCCGTTCAAGACATTCTGTGGAGCACGGTTCGTCAGTTTCGTGAAAGGGTTGAGGCAATGGGTCGCCGATAAACCCAAAGTCGGTGACATTTAGTTGTCTATTACAATTGATTTTTCCACAATTGGAGCTCTCAGTCTCGCAACAGGCGCATCTATTGACTAAGGTGACGCGAGTCACATGAATTGTGACTACTTCTAGGGGGTTAAAAATGAAGGAAAAGGGTTCTCCTATTCGTGCGCGAATGGGTAAGCGGCTTGGGGTCACTGTGGCCCTTGCGCTGGCGGGTTCAACGTTTGTGGCTACTGGGTCGCAAGCTGCTGAACGTCCTAGCGCAACTCCGAAATACGGAGGCGAAGTCAAAATGCTGATTGACGGATCAATTGCTGGACATTGTTTTGCAAACGCCTTGCCAGGCGGTCCGCTGGGGGCGTCTCGATCAATCTACGAAAGCTTGTTTGAGCGCGCGACCACTGGAAAATACGTTGGGTATTTGGCGAAATCTGCCACCACATCCGACAACAAGGTGTGGACCATCACCATTCGAGACGGAATCAAGTTCTCAAACGGTGAAGCGTTCAACGCAGACGTTGTGAAATCAAATATTGATTATGGCCGCGGTGCGGTGGGATTTCAGACGTATCCCTCAACCGGTATTGGCGTTAACGCAAATATCTTGTCGGTTGATGTGGTTGACGCCTTGACCGTGCGAGTCACGCTTGACCGCCCTGATAACGATTTCTTGGGTCTGTTGTATCGCGCAGGTCGATATGTAATGCGTGCACCAGCACAAATTGCTAGCAGAACTAACTGTTCGACAAACCCAATTGGAACGGGCCCGTTCATGTTGCAGTCGTTTACGCCAGATGAGCAAGTGGTTGTGAAAAACCCGAACTACTGGCGCAAAGATGCGAAGGGTCGTCAACTTCCGTACTTGGACAAGATCACATTTACTGTGGTGAAGGAAGCTTCCCAACGTGCTGCAGCCGTCAGAACTGGTCGTGGCGATGCGGCGTTCTTTGTGCAGGGTGATGCGCAGTTCACGACAGACCTCGCAAAGCGCAAGTCTGTGGTCAAGGGGTACAAGTCCACTCCAACTGCTTGGGGTCAGTGGATGCCAAATGTGAATAAAGAAGGCTCACCATTTAAGTACCGCAACTGTCGATTGGCTGCGGCCTATTCAATTGACTGGAAGTCGTACAACAAGGTTCGTCTGCGCGGTACCGGTTCTTATACCGGAACCATCGTTGGAAAAGGACATCCGATGTACACAACCAAGGGTGCTCCGAAATACGACTTGAAGAAGGCGAAAATCTATCTCCAGCGTTGCAACACTGAACTTGGGGCCGCAGGACCAATGAAGATCACGTTGTATGCGGATACGAGTACGCAATCGCAGAACAACACAAAGTTCATTCAAAAGTCAATGGAAAAAGCTGGAATTCTCTTTAACGATCCATTCATTGGGGAATCCGCACTTCTTGTCTCGCGTATCTACCGCGGTGGTGGAAACTTGTTTGACTTTGCTCAGGGAACACCAGCCGAGGGAATGACTCCGGGATACGTTTTCCCATTCTTCGTTAGCAAGGCTTTCCCAGCAACGTCCACCAATCCTGTGAAGGATACTGCTTACGGTAAGGGCTACAACACAGTTATTGCTCTGGGAAATCACAGCGATACAAAAGTTGATGACCTCATCTATGCTGCTCAAGCTGAGTTGAATCCAACTAAAGCAAAGAAGAAGTGGCAAGCAGCTGCCGCATATCTGCAAGATCAGGGTTATACGATTCCCTCGATTCATGGTGGATTCCAGGTATTTGTCAACAACAAATCAAAGCTCCGCGGCATTGGTGAGTTGAAGATGCCTGGTGGTCAGAAGGCCTCAGTTGTCGAAACCAAAGGTTTCGAATGGACAGGTATCTGGAAGGGTTAAACCTTCCAAAA
>JBMTEX010000055.1:0-14383 GCA_049433485.1 Ilumatobacteraceae bacterium
GCTGATATGCGACATGGTGGTTACTAGATGTCTGGTTACGGGAAAGATCTCTCCGAGTATGCCCTTGATGACTACAAGCGTATCAAGCTCGTGATGGCGAATATCGATAGGTGAGACGAAGGCCAGTTCTTTTGGGCGCGGGTGTTACGCTCAAAGGTGTTCTTGAGGGAGGTGGGATGGACACCGGTGATTCCGTTGTGCAGCTAGACAAAGTTCGCAAGCAGTACGGATCATTCGTTGCCGTCCATGAAGCAAACTTCGCCATCGGCCGAGGCGAGTTTTTTGCCATGTTGGGCCCATCGGGCTGCGGTAAGACCACCACGCTCAAAATGATTGCAGGCTTTGAAGAGCCAACATCTGGACGAATTGTCCTAGAGGGTGTTGACGTGTCCGATGTTCCTCCGCATAAGCGAAACGTCAACACGGTGTTTCAACAGTATGCGTTGTTCCCGCACATGTCCGTGTTCGACAATGTGGCATTCGGGCCACGTAGCAAAAAGTTGGACGAGTCCGAAATTAAACGCCGTGTTAGTGAAATGCTCGATGTTGTTCGTTTGGGTGATTTTGCTGAACGCCGTCCTGCTCAATTGTCCGGTGGCCAGCAACAACGCGTTGCATTGGCCCGCGCTCTTGTTAACTACCCGTCTGCGCTGTTGCTTGACGAGCCTCTAGCTGCTCTCGACCTCAAGTTGCGTGAGGCCATGCAAATTGAACTGAAGAGAATTCAACGAGAAGTTGGCATCACTTTCGTGTTTGTTACGCACGACCAAGGCGAGGCGCTCACCATGAGCGACCGCATTGCTGTGATGAGTGAAGGCCGCGTCGAGCAAGTTGGTGCTCCGTTCGACATTTACTCACGTCCACAGAGCCTCTTTGTTGCAGGGTTTATTGGCTCAGCAAACTTGTTGCCCGGAACAATTGCATCTACCGACGCATCTGGAACGCGTGTCGACCTTGTTGGCGGATCGCAAGTGGTGGTGACTGCTGGCAATAGCGCTGAAAACGTTCAGTTGGCTATTGGTTCCCACGTCACCGTCATGGTTCGTCCAGAGCAAATGGTGATGAGCAGCGAAGGAAATGTGCGCATCACCGTCACAGACACGGTGTACCAAGGCTCATCTTTGCGAATTGTTGGACAGTTGGTAAATGGCACCGAAGTGGCAGCAGTTGTCCCAGTTGATCCGCAACGAGTCACCCCTTCCTCTGGAGACGTTGTCAGTTTCTCTTGGCAGGCGACATCTCCGTATTTGCTGGCGGGATGGCCAGAGAATGCCGGCTCTACTACGACAAACGTTGACAACATCGAGGCTGCGCTGTAGCCGCCACAGGGAATGTCGGTGAACTAGGTTTACTACTAATACTCACATTGGGAGGACACATAATGGCTATCAAGAAGAACAAGATGTCGCAGCAAGGCAATCCATTGTCACGCCGCGAATTTCTGATTCGTTCGGGAATCGTTGGTGCAGGTGCGTTGTCGTTGCCAACACTCCTCGCAGCATGTGGCGGTGGTGATGGTGGCGATGGTGCAGATGTTGCGTCATTGATGTTTGAGAACTGGCCTCTTTACATTGATGAAGAAACTGTTGCTCTGTTTGCTGCAGCTAGCGGCGTTGATTTCAAGTACACCGAGGCGTACAACGACAACAACGAGTATTTCGCCAAGGTGCAGCCAAGTCTGTCCGCCGGCAAGTCCATTGCCCCAGACATTGTTGCTCCCACATTCTGGATGGCAGCACGTTGGATTCAGTTGGGTTGGGCGCAAAAAATCAACATGGCCAACATTCCCAACAGCAAGAACTTGCGCGACGACTTGTCTAGCCCATCATGGGATCCCAATAACGAATACCAAATGCCATGGCAGACAGGTATTGCTGGAATTGCGTACAACATCAAGACCACTGGACGTGAACTGAAGAGCGTGGCAGACCTCTTTGATCCTGCGTTCAAGGGCAAGATTGGCATGCTCACTGAAATGCGTGACACTTTGGGTCTTGTGCTGATGGGTGAAGGCAAGAGCCTCGCAGATATCGCCACATATGACGATGCCGTTGTTGGTTTCGACAAGATTGAAAAAGCGAAGTCAGATGGCCAGATTCGTGCGTTCACGGGTAACGACTACACAGACGACCTCTCGTCTGGAAACTTTGCAGCATGCGTCGCATGGTCTGGAGACGTACTTCAATTGTCAAAAGACAATCCAGATGTGCGTTTCTATGTTCCTGAGGAAGGTGGCACCAGCTGGTACGACACCATGTTGTGGGTTACCGGATCTGAGAATGGCGCAGCAGTTGAGAAGTGGTTCGACTATGTCTACGACCCAGTAAACGCAGCCCGCATCACCGCCTCGGTGCAGTACATCTCGCCTGTAAAGGGTGTACAAGACGAGTTGGTCAACATGGGCGGCGATTCGGCGAAACTTGCAGAAGATGCACTCTTGTTCCCTGACGCAGCCACCATTGGTCGCCTCCAGAGTTGGGGAGCATTGTCTGAAGAAGAAGAAGCCAAGTTCGACGAGCGTTTCTCAGAGATTACGGGCGCATAACGCGCCTGGGTGATAACTCCAGTGACTCACGCTCAGCCGCGCTTTACCTCTCGACCCGAATGGGTGGGGCTAGGCGTCATGACAACACTTGCTTTTGGTGTTGTGGCAATCGGCGCAGGATGGGTGTCAGGCGATCTTCGTCTGGTGGCTCTTGCAGTCATGTTGGTCAGTGTCGTTGCGCTGGTGTGGACGGCTTTTGTTGGAGGGCTTGAAACACGCCGTGCGTTAGCACCGTATGGATTGTTGAAGCCTGGAATTTTGTGGTTAAGCCTCTTTTTCTTAGCGCCACTGTGGTCAATGTTTCAAATGTCTTTGTCAAGCAAGCAAAGTCGTTTTGATTTCTTTCCAGATTTCACGTGGGAATTCAGCAATTACAGCACCGCATTAACGGATTTCGGTCCGCAGTTTGCCCGCAGTTTCGTCTATGCGGCCATAGCCACAATTTTGACATTGATTATTGGTTACCCGCTGGCGTATGTCATTGCGTTCCGGGGCGGTAAATATCGAACCATTTTGTTGGGCCTTGTAGCAGTTCCATTCTTCACCTCGTATCTCATTCGTACATTGGCCTGGCAGAACTTGTTGGCCGACAGTGGCCCAGTTGTGTCACTACTCAACACGTTGCGAATTGATGGCGTGCTGGAGTTTTTACACATCATGGACAACGGTCGTCTCATCAACACGCCAGCCGCCGTGATTGGTGGATTGACTTACAACTTCCTGCCGTTCATGATTTTGCCGCTCTATGTGAGTTTGGAAAAGATTGATGCTCGTCTGGTGGACGCAGCCATGGATCTCTACACCACTGCAAGCGGTGCGTTTCGTCGAGTGGTGTTGCCATTATCTCTTCCGGGTGTTTTCGCGGGCAGTTTGCTGGTGTTTATCCCAGCCGCTGGTGATTTCGTCAATGCACAGTTCCTAGGAAGCCCCACTACGACCATGATTGGTAATTCAATTCAAAATCAGTTTTTGCGTGAGCTGAATTACCCACTGGCATCCGCAATGTCATTCGTATTGATGGCAGTCATAACCTGTTCGGTGTTGGTGTATGCCAAGTTCATGGGAACTGATGATTTGGTATGAGCTCGGCACAAAACACCTCACAGAAAATGGGTCGCCGGTTCATTAATTCGGCTGCTGTGGTGGGACTTGCGTATCTGTTTGCTCCAATTGTTGTCATCGTGTTGTTCTCGTTCAACAAGCCGAAGGGCAAGTTCAACATTGTGTGGCAAGGCTTCACGCTTGATAACTGGCTTCATCCGTTTTCAGAACCAAAATTTACAGATGCGCTTCTTGTCAGTCTTCGAGTTGCTGCTGTTGCCACCGTTTGCGCAACCATTCTTGGGACACTCATTGCGCTCGCCCTGAGCCGTTATCGATTCAAGGGCAGTGGTGCCGTCAATCTTTTCTTGGTATTGCCCCTGACCTCGCCCGAAATTGTTCTTGGTTCGTCTCTTGCAACATTGTTCCTGGCTCGTGGAGTGGAACGTGGTTTTCTCACTGTTGTTATTGCTCACATCATGTTCCAAGTGTCGTTCGTGGCAGTTACGTTGCGCGCCCGAATTCGAGGTTTTGATTGGACACTTGAACAAGCTGCCATGGACTTGGGTGCCTCTCCACAACGCGCCTTTTGGAAAGTGACGTTCCCGCTCATCCTTCCTGGCATCTTGGCGGCAGCACTGTTGTCGTTTGCCTTGTCAATTGACGATTTCATCATCACATTTTTTAATGCCGGATCTCTGGTCACGTTCCCGCTTCAAGTATTTGGCGCGTCACGCGTTGCAATTCCTCCGCAGTTGAACGTGCTGGCATCCATGTTGCTGTTTGGCAGCATTGCCATCATGGTGGCTGGGCTCATCATTGAATCACGTAAACAACGGTTGGCTAGCGGCCTCATACGTTCACGCAAATAGTTCATGTTGTCTCGACATTCAATTGCCGTTGGCCCCGATACGTCTCCAGAGTGGGTGCGAGATGCGGTGCGTGCTGGTGGAGGCGATGTCGTCGCCGTCTCGCAAGCAAGTGGGTTGATTTGGACAGCAGCCAGAGATGTCGATGGGCTTCAAGAGTTGTTGCGTGACAATCCACACCTCCCATGGGTGCAGTTGCCGTTTGCTGGAATTGAAAACTTTCTTGGTGTTATTGATGACGACCGCGTGTGGACTTGTGGCAAAGGTGTGTATGCAGAACCGGTTGCTGAGCATGCATTGGCCTTGGCTCTGGCTGGAATGCGCAATGTTGCCGACTATGCGCGTCAAGGTACATGGACAGGTCCAGTTGGCCGAAACTTGTTGCATGCAAACGTCACCATTGTTGGTGGTGGTGGAATCACGGAATCATTAATTCGTCTCTTGTCGCCATTTCACTGTGGTATCACCGTGGTTCGTCGCACAGTGGACCACATTGAAGGTGCGGATACCGTGGTGGGAGTAGACCATCTTGTTGATGCACTTGTTGGGGCAGATGTGGTCTTTCTTGCACTGTCACTCACGGCAGAGACTAGAGGTCTCATTGGTCGCTCTGAGCTTGAGGTCATGGAGTCTCACGCATGGTTGGTGAATGTTGCCCGTGGTCAACACATCATCACTGACGATTTGGTGTGGGCGCTTCAGAACAATGTGATTGGTGGCGCTGCACTTGATGTGACAGACCCTGAGCCATTACCCGAAGGGCATCCATTGTGGTCGTTGCCGAACTGCATCATCACGCCACACATTGGCAACACCCCCGAGATGGCTATTCCACTGTTGTCGGAACGCATTACGGAGAACGTGAAGCGGTACATTGCAGATGTTCCCCTCATCGGTCTCGTAGACGTTCGCAATGGTTACTAATCGAAATCTTTATTCAGTTCTCGGTGTGTCCTCTGGTGCAACTCCAGAACAATTGCGCGAGGCGTATCGCGAGTTAGCTCGACGACTGCACCCAGATGTTGCAGGTACATCTAAAGATGATGCCATTCGAATGGCAGAAGTGAATCACGCTTGGTCGGTGTTGTCTGACCCTGTCGCGCGCCGTGATTACGACGTGTCACAGCGTGTTGGTTCTGCATCACACGGTTCGGCTGTACCTCCTAGCAGAGACGGCGTAAGGGGAGTGTCGCGACCTCCCCAAGTAGTGCCGCCGCGTTTTCCATGGCGCACACTGATTGTTGTAACGGTTGTTGCTGCACTGCTGGTGTTGGTGGCGCATGCATTGACTGAACCCGCACAGCCGGGTGTCCCGGACCAGTTGCTAACAAACGGTTCTTGTGTCCAAATTGATCGCGAATCGTTTGCTGTTGAAGTGTCATGTGCTGGCCCTCACGACGGTGTTGTGCAGGCGTTTGTTGCTATCGACCAAACATGTCCCGCGACGATGTCTTCGCACCTTGATCGTCAAGGGATGGGACGTGCGTGCATTGTCCTTGGGTCATTATCAGCGGTGGGGGATTCTGGCTGAAATGGGTAATCTGAGATTTCCTTCTGGGGCGCGTAGCTCAGTCGGTTAGAGCACCACGTTCACATCGTGGGGGTCATGGGTTCGAGTCCCGTCGCGCCCACCATTCATCTATTCGTGCTGAAGCAGCAGTAGTTTCTAGCCGTGCGCAAACTTTGTGAAAGACCTGGATGCGGTGCGCCGGCAGAGGTGTCGTACGGCATCGATAACGGTTCGCTGACCGTATGGGTTGATAATCGCGCCATTTTGGAACGAGAACACGCAGGCAGATTGTGTCGACGCCATGCAGACGCTTTGGTCGTGCCGCGTGGTTGGACATTGGATGATCGTCGACAGGCGGTGCCGCAACTCTTTCGGGTGGTGGAGAACACCCCAGACAAGAAGTCGAATACCAAGTCAGATGGCGCAGCAAAACGCACCCCGAAGCGTGAGAAGAGAGAAGACGGTCCTTCTCTCTTTGAAACTATTGAAGCCGAACTAGAAGAAATTGAACGAGCGAAAGAGATTGACCCTGACGAGACCCAGGCAATTCCATGGTCGCCTCGCTTGGTGACAAAGGATGAAGACACCGACGAATCAGATCAGCCGGTGTATGGACGACTACTGGGGCGCGCATTCGGAAAGAAGAAACCGGAATGAAGTATTCGTCATCGGTGTCGCTCGATGTTTCGCCAGATGTGGTTCGTCCCTTTGTGTCAGATCTTGCAAAGTATCCAGAGTGGATGCCACTTGTGCATTCTGCCGTCGCCAAAGATGACGATGCGTGGGATGTTGAATTGCGAGCAAAGGTTGGTGTGTTTGCACGATCGAAGCGTTTGCGTATGCGTCGAACCCTGAATTCGGATGATCTGTTTGTTTTTGAGCGCGACGAGAATGATGGTCGTCGACACTCACCGTGGCTCATGCGTGTTTCATTGATACCAACGCCGAATGGCTGCATCGTGTCGATAGACCTCTCATACGGCGGCAATTTGTGGTCTGCGGGTGTACTTGATCGTGTTCTTGCATCGCAAGTGGATGCAGGGAAAGCCGGCTTAGCGTCAGTTGTTCACGGGGCATAAGCGCCGTATCGACCGTTTGGTCGAGTTTCTACGACGAGTGGCATGGCGAAGCACTGCGACAAGTTTTCTGACGTCAATGTTTCTCTGAGTTCTCCAGACGCAATGATGTGCCCCTCTTGCATTAGTGCGCAATGAGTGGTGGTTGATGGAATCTCATCAACATGGTGGGTCACCGTGACGGTGGGCAAATGTGGGTGTAATCGAGAGAACTCATCCAGAATTCGAACGACATGCTCACGGCCCCCAAGATCTAATCGGGCTGTGGGTTCGTCTAGCAACACGGCTAGAGGGCTGCACATCAATGCGCGAGCCATGAGCACACGTTGCAATTCGCCAGATGACAGCATGGAAATTGGCGTTGACGATAAGTGCAATACGGAAAGGTCTTTCAGACAGTCATCTGCTTGTTGATGATCATTGGGGGAGTATTCGTTCCACCACACTTCAAGTGCGCCATGTTTGGCGGACATCACCACCTCGTGCGCTGTGAGTGCCTGTCGTAATTCGGACGCCAACGATGCTGAGACATATGCGAGCCTTGGACGTACTGGCCGAATGTCAAAAGTGCCAAGTGCTTGTCCGTTAATGGAGACGTGACCTTTACTGGGGTGCAAGTAGAGAGACATCACACGCAGAAGTGTGGTCTTCCCGCATCCATTTGGTCCGAGGATGACCCAATGGTCTCCGGCCGAAATGTCCATCGATACGTTGTCCACAGTGGTGCGGGTCTCTCGCTGGACCGACATGTTTGTCACCTGAATAACAGGGACAGAGGAGCGTGGGGTAGGCATCGTTGCCACGGTAGTAGGCGTGGCAAAGTGGTGCATGGCTACAAGCACGTCAGACGACCTCGCGTCCAAGCTGTCAGCCATTCTCGGCGGGCCGGTGTCTTCCCTGCAGCGACTCACTGGTGGTGCATCACGTGAGACATGGCGATTCCGTTGTGGCGACGATGATCTTGTATTGCAGCGGGTGCGTCCAGGGCGACCAGATGGGCTGGGCGCAGAACCAGCGGTCCTTTCTGCCGCATATGCAGGTGGTGTCCCAGTACCAGAGGTCATTGTTGATGGTTCAGCGTCATCTGAACTTGATCTTCCGTTCATGATTGTGCGTGCTGTGAGTGGCGAGACCATTGCACGAAAGATTCTGCGAGATTCTGAATTTGAATCAGCCCGCCAACTTCTTCCAGCCCAACTTGGTGAGGCACTAGGGCTGCTGCATCAAGTAGATGTCTCGTCAATTAAAGGGCTTACTTCGGTTGACCAAGTGAAGATGTATCAAAAAGTGATGGACGACTTAGGGGAGCCACATCCAGTTTTTGATATTGCATTCCGGTGGCTGGAACAAAATCGACCCGCTGTTTCCACGTCATCACTCGTGCACGGTGATTTTCGATTGGGAAACATGTTGGTCGAGAGTCGCGGATTATCGGCAGTGCTTGATTGGGAACTCGCACACATTGGCGACCCCATGGAAGATCTTGGTTGGTTGTGCGTTCGCGCGTGGCGCTTCGGTGGGAGCCAACCAGTTGCTGGTCTCGGCGAATACGACGAACTTTTCGAGGCATACGAAAAAACAAGTGGCATTCGCCCGAATTTTTCAATAGTTCGTTGGTGGGAAATTCTTGGAACGGTGAAGTGGGGCATCATGTGCATTGTGCAGGCCAATACTCATCTCAGTGGCGTGGCTCGAAGTCACGAACTTGCTGCCATCGGACGGCGGGTGTGTGAGAACGAATATGACGTTTTGAACTTGTTGCGAGAGGAATTGTCCTGATGCCTGCACATGATCGTCCAAGCGCCATTGAGCTCATTGAGTCTGTTCGCGAATGGTTGGAACAAGATGTACTACCAGCGGTGAGTGGTCGTCTTGTGTTTCACACGCGCGTGGCAATGAACTCGTTGGACATTGTGAAACGGGAATTAGAGACAGCTGACGACGTGAATTCTGTTCATGCGGATGTGTTGCGAGGTGTGAATGTGACATCTGATAGAGAACTGTCTGAACGAATCAAGTCGGGCGACTTCGATGAAGACTTATTGGGCCTTCTCAATATTGTGGCGCCCGTCATTGAGAACAAGGTTCGGGTGTCAAACCCCAAACATCTGCACTGACAGTTAGTGTCGAAGTGGCTTCGGAGTCACTGTGACAGGCTGGCCCGCGGCAAGTTGGCCACAGGCGGCGGCAATTTCGGTTCCTCGATTTTGGCGTGTCGTGGCATTCACGCCCAAATTGCGCAGGAGTCGCTGAAACGCGGCAACTCTAGCCGGTGAACTACCCACGGTTGGCCAGCCGGGCGTTGGGTTCAGCGGAATGAGGTTCACGTGCGCGGCAGGTGTGAGTTGGAAACACAGCTCGGCTAGTTCATGTGCATCTCGATCTGTGTCGTTGACCGAATCAATGAGGGCCCATTCAAAGGTGACGCGGCGTCGCTTCTCGTGAAGGTAATCGCGACACGCTTGAATGAGCACTTCCAATGGATAGCGCGAGTTGATAGGAACCAATTCGTTGCGTAGATCATTTCGCGCTGCATGTAGTGAGACCGCGAGATTTACAGGCAATGGTCTAGTGGCGAGAGTCTTAATGCCCGGAACGATGCCCACTGTGGAAATAGTGAGATGTCGAGCCGATATTCCAATGTCGTCGTGAATGCGTTCTACTGCGCCCCACACTGCGGGTTCGTTGGCAAGTGGTTCGCCCATTCCCATAAACACGATGTTGTCGATACGTCGATGATGCAGCGACGCTTCTCGAGCTGCACGCACGACTTGTTCAACAATCTCGCCTGTGGAGAGATGACGATTGAATCCGGCTTGTCCGGTGGCACAGAAGCCGCACGCCATTGCGCAACCAGCTTGGGTGCTCACGCACACGGTTGCGCGATTGTCGTAATACATGAGCACTGTTTCAATGGGGTGTTGGTCAATGAGGAGATGCCATAGGAATTTCACGGTGTCGCCGTTGGCGCTGACTTCACGCTTCACTTCAATGAGTGATTCAGGAAGATGTTCTGAAAGTCGTGCGCGAAGTGCTGCAGGCAATGTGGTGATGTCTTGAGGCTTTTGAAAGTGTGTGTAGAGACCGGTCCACAATTGATCTAAGCGATAGCGAGGTTCGCCCGAGAGAATGTCGGACAATTCGAGACGAGTTGGTTGATAGAGCGAACTCATGAGGTAGTTCCTAGAGGAGAAATATCTCCAACGAAAGCATGTTCTTCATGGTGTGGTGTGAACCCAAGCGATGTGTACAGCGATAAAGCAGCTGAATTGTTGGAGTCCACATACAACATGGCAACGGGGACGGTGTCGGTGGGGATTTGACTGAGTCCCGCGATTGCTATGTTTCGTCCCAATCCGTGTCCGGCATGACGGGGGTGAACTGCAATCACATATATTTCGCCCAAGTGCGGAGTGGTATCTGTGTGCACCTTCGTCCAACAGAACGACGTCATCTGACCATTGTCTCGGTGGACAACAAAGCCTCGTGGATTAAACCATGGCTCTTGTTCGCGAGACCGAATGTTGTCAATTGTCCAGCCACCTTGTTCTGGGTGATGAGCAAATGCGGCGTTGTTCACCGCGACCCATTCTTCTTCGTCTTGGCCGACAACAAATGTGTCCGTTGGAAAATCTGCGATTTCGTTGAGAAGGAAGTCCTCAAGTGGCAATGGTCGGCGAAGTTGAATAATGCGACGTCCTGGCTGTAGTCCTACTTGTTGGGCAAGTTGGCGGTGCGTGTTGTTGGGTTCAAACACCCACCAGTGCACATGGCCCCCGCCTTCCTGTGCCACCACTTCCAGTGCGGCTCGCAGAAGATCTGGTGCTAATTCGTGAAAGTCATATCGATGGTGCGGATGGATGATGACATCGAGTGACCACGATTCATTTCCGCGGGATACCTGGCAATATCCCACTGGATGAGGATGACTGCCATCTCGGGCAATGATTCCAACGAATCCTTCTCGTCCGCCTTCACGGAGATCAAGCCATAGATGATCGTTGAAGGGCCGAGAGCCATCGGCGCGCCACACGTCGGCAATGAGGGTGTTCACCTCATCCATGCTTACTGCGTCCAAATGACGCTTAATTTCCAACGATGGCACGCAGTCAGGGTACCTTCGGTGGTATGGGAAAGCCGAGAACACCAGCAGGCCGAGCAAAAGTTGTCGCGGAGCGCCTCGCCGAGTTGTACCCAGGTGCCGAGTGTGAGTTAACTCACTCCAACCCATATGAGCTGCTTGCGGCCACCATCTTGTCGGCACAATGCACAGATGTTCGCGTGAACATGGTGACGCCAGAACTGTTCAAGAGGTACCCAACTCCACTTGCGTTGTCGCAGGCGAATCCCAGCGAACTTGAAGCAATTGTGAAGTCAACAGGCTTTTATCAAAGCAAAGCGAAGAACCTCATTGGAATGGCTACTCGAGTGATGGAGGTGTATGGGGGAGTCATCCCGCATGAACTTGAAGACCTCGTCACGCTTCCAGGTGTCGGTCGAAAGACGGGAAATGTGCTTCGAAGCGTGGTGTTCGACCTTCCCGGACTTGCTGTTGACACTCACGTTGGTCGCCTGTCTCGCAGGCTGGGGCTCACCACTGAAGAAGATCCCGTCAAGGTGGAGAAAGTGCTGAATGGTTTCCTTCCTCCTGTCGAATGGGGCAAGTTCAGCCTTCGTCTTATCCTTCATGGGCGACGAGTCTGTGACGCCAAGAAGCCGAAGTGTGAGATGTGTGAATTTGAAGACATCTGCCCTTCATCACTCATGCCCACCAAGGCAAAAAAGAAATAATGCTTCATCAAGTAGCGTTGCAGAAATGACAGAGACCGTTCGCGCAGAACTTGGAGCCGCAGCTGACGCCATTGGGCAATATCGTCAGCGCATATCGGGCTTACTCGACTCCGTCGGTCCGAACCATGAAGATTTAGTAAGTGCGATGTATGAAGCAGAGCGCGCACTGGTGTCTGCCGAGCGTTTATTGGTTCGAGCAGAGAAACTCGCTCGCTAATTCATTAGCGCACCATTAGTTTGGGAATGTGACTGAGTTGTTTAAGCCTCGAGAACAAATACAAGCCATGTCTGGGTACCACTCGCCACAGGTTGATGTTCCAGTTCGCTTGAACACGAACGAGTCTCCATTTCCTCCACCATCAGGATGGGTAGAGGAGCTGTCGAGAGTTGTTGCATCAATCGAATGGAACCGTTACCCAGATCGGTCTGCGTTGAAGCTGCGCGAGGTCATTGCGCAACGTCATGGGGTAGACCCATCAATGGTGTTTGTCGCTAATGGTTCAAATGAGGTGCTACAAACCATTCTGTTGACATACGCCGGTCATGGCCGCACTGTTGCAACCTTTGAACCCACGTATCAGATGTATGCACAGATTGCGCGAGTCGCCGGAGCCGATGTGGTGATTGGTGAGCGACGCGCTGATATGACTCTCGACGCCCATGAGATTGAACGGGTGATGCAAAAACATTCACCAGCGGTGACGTTCTTGTGCAACCCCAACAATCCAACAGGGCTTGTGGAACCGCGTGAGAACCTTGATGCATTGTTAGAGCGCGCGATGGGCATCGTTGTGGTGGACGAGGCTTATGCAGAGTTTGCCGATTGGTCGGCTATCGACATGGTGTCGGAGTCGCGCCCATTGGCAGTCACACGTACGTTCTCAAAGACTTTGTCTATGGCTGCATTGCGTGTTGGGTATGTAGTGGCACCCACATGGATGGTGGAGCAATTGTCTATTGCGGTGTTGCCGTATCACATTGACTCTTTCAAGCAAGCAGCAACAGTGGCGGCATTGTCATTCACCGCCGAGATGGAAGAGCGGGTGGCGCTCATCAAGGCTGAGCGCGCTCGTATTGAGGCGGGCCTTGTGTCTCACAACATTCAGGTATGGCATAGCGGCGCAAACTTCGTATTGTTCCGCCCACAATCGCAATCAGCGAAAGACGTATGGGAGTCGCTCCTGCAGAGTGGGGTACTAGTGCGCGACTGCAGTTCGTGGGCACGCCTAGAGGGATGTCTCCGAGTCACTGTGGGAACCCCCGATGAGAACACCCAGTTCTTGGACGCCATTGGCGAAGCACTCGCTTCAGCCTGAAAATTTGTAAATAGGCGATGAGTTGGGCTTGCCAACGGCGAGAATAGATATATGGCTCGCACCGCGCAGATTTCCCGCATCACTAAAGAGACATCTATCGAAGTGTCCATCGACCTCGATGGCACTGGACAAGCATCGGTCAGCACCGGTATCCCGTTCTACGACCATATGTTGGAGCAGTTGGCGCGCCACGGCGGTTTCAATCTCACTGTTCAGGCTGTTGGTGACTTGCACATCGATACTCACCACACCGTTGAAGACGTCGCAATTTGCGTCGGCGAAGCATTGCGAAATGCATTGGGAGACAAAGCAGGTGTGCGTCGATTTGCGAGCGGTAATTTCCCTCTCGATGAGGCCCTAGTCGAAATCTCTCTCGACCTTAGCGGACGTCCATTTGTTGCATGGAATGTTGAACTTCCTGAGTGTCTTCCGCTTGGCTCGCCTGCCTTTGACCCATCTCTTGCAGAACACGCAGTGTCATCGCTGGCAACATCTGCTGCAATGACATTGCACGTGAATCTCAAGGCTGGCCGAAATGTTCATCATATTATTGAAGCCACGTTCAAAGGGTTGGCGCGCTGTCTTCGAGATGCAGTTCGTGTGGAATCGTCGGGAGTGCCGTCGACAAAAGGCGTTCTTTCGTGAGTGCACGCACTCGCGTTGCGGTGCTTGACTACGGAATTGGAAATCTTCGCTCAGCACAAAAAGCTCTGGAGCGTGTTGGCGCCGACGCTGTTCTCACTAGTGAGTCCTCTGTTGCGGAGAACGCCGACGCGGTAGTTCTCCCAGGAGTTGGCGCTTTCGGCTCGTGTATGGATGCGTTGCGTTCAGCAGGGCTGGAATCTGTTGTGCATGGCGCGGTCAACAGTGGCGTTCCGTTTCTTGGCATTTGTGTTGGAATGCAAATGCTGTTCGATTCAAGTGACGAAGATCCAGCAGCGACTGGACTGGGGATCATTCCTGGAGTGGTGTCATGGATTCCAGATTCCGTTCCTCGGCCGCAAATGCAGTTGAATCAATTGCAACTTCGTGGCTCAGACTCACTCTTCAATGGACTAGGTGCCGACCCGTGGATGTATTTCGTGCATTCGCTCCATGGTGTACCGAATGACGAACAACATGTCATTGCCACGGTGACATACGGTGATGTATTGAACGTTGCATTCCGAAAAAACAACGTGTGTGCCACGCAATTCCATCCTGAAAAATCTGCGTCCGCAGGTCTTGCGTTGTTA
>JBMTEX010000056.1:0-14054 GCA_049433485.1 Ilumatobacteraceae bacterium
AGTTGGCTCAACGTCGAATGAATACACCGTGATGGGCCTAGCTTCGCGTTCCACTTCAATGCCTTCGCGAGCAAGTTGATGCAATCGCACTCCATCCACCTTTAATGCAGACACCATGGGTGGTACCTGAAGAATGTTTCCCGTGAATTGTTCTGCAATAACATCTTTAATGCGTTCAAGCGTTGGCGGCGACATGCCATGAGTGCGAGTGACAGTTCCAGAATCGTCCAAGGTGTCAGTCTCTGATCCAAACACAATGTCGCACGAATACGTTTTGTCCATGTTGCCCATGAATCGAATGAGGCGAGTGGCATTCCCCACACCAATCACCAATAAACCAGTGGCGTCCGGATCAAGAGTTCCAGCGTGCCCAATTCTCTTCTCACCAAAATGTTTGCGTAAACGAAAAACGGCATCATGGCTAGTCATGCCTGCTGGTTTGTCCAACAAGACCAACCCATGGACAGTTGGTGGTCGGCGACGCGCCACAACTTACTCGTCGTCGTCAGAGACGATGGGTGAGGTGTCTGGCTGACGACGAAGGAGTTCTTCAATTCGCGCAGCACTACGAATGACCTCGTCGGGCTTAAACGAAAGAATAGGTGTCTTACGAGCATGCATCTGACGATTGATAGATGCCTGAATTCGCGCACGGTGCTCATTCATGGCCTCGATGACGCCTTCATCACCTTCTTCGCCAAACATTGAATCGAAATACACGATTGCTCGGTTCATCTCTGGGTCAACGTCAATTGCAGTGACCGTCACCAAGTCGAGTCGTTCATCATCAATCTTCGTGAGTTCATCTGCAATGACCTCACGTAATACTTCTGATAATCGAGCGGTGCGGGGATATCCGTGTGAGGAACCACCCTTGGGCTGACGGCGACCCGACCTTGGGCGTTGCTTAGACACGCCATCTAGAATGGCACAACCATGACTGAATCAGCGACGCCCTCCACTGCTGGCGCACCAAATTTTCCTCCTTTTCGATATTCGGCACGATTAGCGGCCGATATTGAGTCGCGCTGGCAAGACATCTGGGAGGCAGAGGGCACCTATCACGCTCCAAACCCTGCTGGCCCGTTAAAAGATCTGGACAAACTTGCGGGCAAGCCCAAAGCATTCATTCTCGACATGTTCCCCTACCCCTCCGGCGCAGGTCTTCATGTTGGACATCCTCTCGGTTACATCGGCACAGACGTGTACGCGCGCTTCAAGCGCATGAAGGGCTTCAACGTTCTTCACACACTTGGCTACGACAGTTTCGGATTACCCGCAGAACAGCACGCCATCACCACTGGCGTTCATCCTCGCATCAATACCGAATCAAATATTGCAAACATGCGTCGCCAATTGCGCCGCCTCGGTCTTGGTCACGATGCACGTCGAAGCGTCAGCACCACTGATGAAGCGTTTTACAAATGGACACAGTGGATCTTCTTGCAAGTACACGGTGCGTGGTATGACACCGCACAAGGTCGCGCTCGCCGTATTGAAGAACTGGTCGCAGAATGCGAATCAGGCACTCATCACATCTCTGATGGTCGCGCATGGTCGACCATGTCGCCGCAGGAACGTCATGATTACATCGACTCACACCGATTGGCATATCTCACCGATGCACCTGTGAACTGGTGTCCTGGGCTTGGCACCATCCTCGCCAATGAAGAAGTCACCGCCGATGGACGAAGCGACATTGGCAACTATCCAGTGTTCAAACGCAATATGCGTCAATGGATGATGCGCATCACTGCATATGCCGATCGCCTGATTGACGACCTTGATCGTCTCGATTGGCCAGAGCCCATCAAGTTGATGCAGCGCAACTGGATTGGTCGCAGCGAAGGCGCTCGCGTCACGTTTGCATCTCCAGCTGGACCACTCGAAGTGTTCACCACACGGCCAGACACATTGTTTGGCGCAACCTTCATGGTGCTCTCCCCTGAGCATCCGTTGGTGGCCTCTCTCACCACGGACAACATGCGCACTGCCGTCACTGAATACCAACGCATCGCCGCTGCGAAAGGCGATGAAGAGCGTCAAGACGATTCAAAGCAGAAGACCGGAGTATTCACAGGTTCATACGCAACGAATCCAGTCTCTGGTGCACAGATTCCCATTTATATTGCCGACTACGTCTTAATGGGATACGGAACCGGCGCCATCATGGCTGTTCCTAGTGGCGACCAACGCGACTTTGAGTTTGCTCGCACCTACAACTTGCCCATCATTGCGACAGCAATGCCACCAGCATCGTGGTTCGAACAACACAACATCCCACCATCAAAAGATTGCAGCACCTGGCCACAAGCGTTTGATGGCGACGGCGAATACATCGATTCTGCGAATGGTTCACTCAACCTCAACGGCCTCACCTCCATTGCAGAAGCAAAAGCGCGTATGAACGAGTGGCTAGAGGAGAATGGCCACGGCACACCGACCACCACGTATCGCCTTCGCGATTGGCTGTTCTCGCGTCAGCGCTACTGGGGAGAACCATTCCCGATTGTCTACGACGAACACGGCAACGCTCACGCTGTTCCAGAATCTGCACTTCCTGTGTTGTTGCCAGAGCTTGCAGACTTCAAACCAACAGCGCTCGACCCGAACGATGCGAACAGTGATCCCATTCCGCCGCTTGCACGGGTGAAGGAATGGACCACCGTCACTCTCGACCTCGGCAACGGACCACGCGACTACAAGCGTGAAGTCAACGTGATGCCACAGTGGGCTGGGTCTTGTTGGTATGAGATGCGTTATCTCGACCCCACCAATACCGAAGCGTTCATCGACCCAGAAGTTGAGCGTTACTGGATGGGACCACAAGGTGATGGCCACACCGGTGGTGTCGACCTTTATGTGGGTGGTGTTGAGCATGCGGTTCTTCACTTGTTGTATGCCCGCTTCTGGCACAAGGTGTTGTTTGACCTTGGCCACGTGAGTAGCGAAGAACCATTCCACCGCTTGTTTAATCAGGGCTATATCCAGGCTTATGCGTATCGCGACTCACGCGGACAAACAGTTCCCGCGCCAGAAGTGATTGAAGAAGATGGTCACTTCGTATGGAACGGCGAATCTGTGGCACGTGAATACGGAAAAATGGGCAAGAGCCTGAAAAACGTCGTCACTCCAGACGAGATGTACGAAGAATTCGGCGCCGACACATTCCGTTTGTACGAAATGGCCATGGGGCCACTCGACGCAAGTCGACCATGGAACACCCGCGACGTTGTTGGAATGCAACGCTTCCTTCAACGCTTATGGCGCAACATAGTCAACGAGGACACCGGCGAACTTGCCATCACCGACGATGCCGCCCCAGAAGAATTGCTACGTCATCTTCATCGCACCATTGCTGGCGTTGATGCAGATATGGCCGGGCTGCGCTTCAACACGGTGATTGCCAAATTGATTGAGTTCAATAACGCCCTCACCCAACACACCACAGCATCCGGTTCATCGCCACGATCATTGGTGGAACCACTTGTTCAGATGCTGTCACCGCTGTGTCCACATTTAGCTGAAGAACTCTGGAACAAACTTGGTCACACCAGCACCGTTACATATGTTCCCTTCCCCGTGGCAGACCCTGCGTTGCTTGTGGAGGACGCAATTGAAGTCCCCGTGCAAGTGAATGGAAAAGTGAGAGGTCGCATTTCAATTGCACCCGATGCAGACGATGATGCACACATTGCCGCAGCAATGGTGTTGGACAATGTTGTTGCTGCTCTCGAAGGCAAGACGCCAGTGAAGACCATCGTGGTTCGTGGCCGCACCGTGAACATCGTCGTTAAATAATGAACACCATCATGGGCGTGTGGTGCACGTTCACCAGCCTCATCTTTGTATGGCCACAAGTGTGGCGAATGGTTCGACACGACACCTCCCATGGCATTTCACCCTTCAGCATTGCTCATGGTCTTGTGGGCTCAACCTTGTGGTTCACCTATGGCATTTCCATGAACCGCAACGCCATCTGGATCTCAAATGGACAATTCATTACCGCACAAATCATCATCATCAGCGTGCTGTACAGACACAAGAGTATGAGCATCGCGTTAATGGCCAAATTCGCAGCAGCACTTGCCGCACTCCTTCTCATCACCATTCCGGTCTCACCGTCAGTAGTGGGTTGGATGGCAACAACCGTCAGCGTGACATCACTGATGCCACAAGTTGTTCATGTCATCAAGACCGAGAATTTGCACGGAATTTCAGTAGTGAGTTGGCTCATGACCACCATGTCGGCTGCATCATGGATGATCTACGGATGGATATTGGACGATGTCATCATGTCCGTCATCAACTACTTCACCATTCCCATGATGGTATTCATCGCCGTGAAAGCCACCCGTTGGCGAATTGCCCACGGCGAAACTGTGTTTGTTCAGACAAGATAACGACGAGTGTTTTCAATCGTTTGTAGATGCGGCGCACCGTGATCAAACATGATTAAGCGTGTGACGCCATCTGCAACAAGTTCTCTGTGAAACGAATGTTCGGGGTCTGCATACTCTGGAACGAACGGAGACCACACCGACACATCAAAGTTGTCCCCTCGATGTGCATCTTTGGCCGCCACAATCAACTCGGCCCGCTGTGGATGATTGAAACGAGTATTCACGCCATCAAAGTGTTTCCCCGCCAACGATGCAAGACCAACGCTATTAACACCAACAATGATGGGCGGCTCATGTGTTGGGCGCGGAAAACCGGCAAATGAGTCATCCCTGTCGTGAGACCAGATATCACGCATGACAGAGATGTTTTCCAAGAGCCGTTCATGTCGAGCAGACATTGGTGTGAGGACTTCCATGTTCAGCGCTCGTTGTTCTGCACCGTACGGGCTATTGGGAGACGTTCCCGCACCAACACCCAGCAACAACCTGCCATTCGAGATGTCTTGCACCGTGCTGACAATGTTTGCCAACAAGCCAGGATGTCGATTGTTGATGTTCGTTACTAACGTGCCCACATTGATTCGGGAGGTCACAGTGGCCCAGGCAGTCAGGCTTGTGAAGCATTCCATCATTGAGTCGCTATTGAACATCGCGCCAGAAAAATGATCGAGATTCCACACAGCGGAAAATCCAGCTTCTTCTGCAGCAAGCACTCCATCGCGCAATGCGGGCCATGATGCAGAGCCTTGATTGAACTGAATGTCAATAATCACGCATACACCCTACGGAGTGTCGCACCACACCGGCCCCATGAAGGGCCATAACCGCATGACGCCTTCCGCAAAATCATGCGATGACTCATGACGCTCCCACTCACGCAACGAGCCTTGAAACCAACGCGTCTTCATCGTGTCATCATAAATACGCGAATACCACTGAAGCGGAAGTGTGGATGACCATTTGGGTGCAGTGGCCAATAACGGCAGCCCAGGGTCACTGTGATCCACCGATGCAACGTGGACCTGCTCTTTTAACGCATCTAGTTCCCCTGCACGTGGCGTGTGGGCTACTTGCATCATGGCGGCCCACACGGTGTCTCGCGAGATGTGTTTCAGCGTGACGCCCGATGAATGCGTTCCAAGAACTATCTGTGCTGCGGCTTCACATGCAGATTCGAGGACAACCGAGACAAATGACGTCTCTGTTGTGGGCGCATCAATTCGAGACGCATATACCGGTTCATAGTTCTTCTCGGACCCATGGAAATCAATGACTGAGCCATGGGGTGCCGTGATGAGGAATTCAAAAAATCGAACAGCACCTAGCAGTCGAATGTTGTCATTCAGAGGACCCAGGTCATCCACTGCGTATCCGTGCAATGGCACTCGAACGCGATTCATCGTGGCATCCCAGTACAACCCTAGGAACCTTCCTTCAATGGTGGTGGCGCCGTTTGTTTCTTCTTCCACAATCTCGGCCAAGTCAGCCATAGTGGAACCACGCCATCCGAGGTCCACAACAACATGGTGTCCAGGTGTCAATAGTCCTTGGATTCGTAAATGACCCACCACTCGTTCACGCAGAGCCGCAGATGCCGCTACAACGGCATCACTGTTCTCCACCAACATCTGACGCGCAGTCGAAGCATTAATGACCGCGTCTTGTGAAAGCGACGTAGCAATTGCACATCCGAAACGCTGCGACAAACGTCGAGGTGTCAACACTTCGTGTTCATCAATGAATCTGATGGCAACATCATCATCAACCGTGCGGATATTTGCGCGCCCTATCACCGACCGCGAGAAGGACAAGTACGACGCCTCTGGCAAATCTGCCCATTGCTCTCGTACCGCCGACCACACACAATGAGCCATCCACCCATCACGTGCCGCAAAGTGAAGACCCGCAATGGAACGAGATCGCACAATATCGAGACAATCTTTTACTTGCGCCGCCACCGTCATGGCCACCACTCCACTGCCAAGGCGATGCGAAACGTCGCGTTCCGTTCTGTATTCAGCGTCGCGTAGCGATGCTTCAATGTGTGAGAACGGCAACACTGCCGGCGTTGCATTCATCGAATGGCGATGCCATTGGGAGCTTCGCGAGTCGATATAGCAATGAATTCCCAGCTTGGATGGAATTGTTTCGTCAGGAATTTGGTGATCGCCAACATGGATGATGTTCCGTGCAGCCACTCCTAACGATGACAGAACGGTTCTCCACAGCGCGCCATTTTGCTTCATGCCGCCGTGTTCGCAGCTGACATAGATGAGTTCCGGAGTCACCCAGTCAAGCCCCGCCGACTGAGCCATTAATGCAAGGTGCTTTGACGACATGTAATTGTCACTCACAATGACAATCTTCATGCCGCGCTCCATTGCACGACGCGCAACTTCAACACCAAAAGGAACAGCGCGTGCCATTGAAATTTCGCAGTTGCACTCCAGTTCTCGAATGCGTTCAGCCATCTCGTTGGATAGCGAGTAGTGGCGTTGAATGTCAGACACAATTTCCGCGTGCGTGATGTCCCGCGAAGAACCATCACGTGCCACTTTCACCCGCAGCTCGTGTTCCAAAGCCACACGAGTACGAGCGAAACCCTTCCAGTGAGATCCATGGTCTCTCACCAATATGTGTTCCATCTCGGCAAACACATGAGTGGGTTGCGCAACAGACCGAGTAACAAGAGTGTCAAAGAAATCAAGAGATAGCAGTGTTGCCTTCGGATGTGCATCCAGCACCTCGTGAGCGGAAAGATGGCGCATTAACGGCCCACCTTCACACGAATTCTCCGTACAACCCCGCGGACGAGTCGCTGTGGCGCCCTGACAATGCCCCTCGCGCGACGAATCTGCGCCCCGAGAGAGCGTTGACTCTGACGCTGTGCCTCTTCTGATGCGATGCGAGATGCGTCATCGGCTTCCATCTGCGCATACGCACGACGCGACATCTCACCTTTCGATACTCCACCGTCGCCAGGTTCGCTGTCCCACCGTTGTTGCAATTGCTTCTTCATCTCTTGATGCAAATTTTGACCAACAGTGATGGAGTTACCGGCGGCAACATCGCTGTCTGGAGTACGTGTGTGATAATTCGCCAGACGCTCAGGCATGAACACAAAATCGCCCACCGTTAATGCGCGCAAGTTGAACTCCCAGTCACCCAGAACTGGCAGTGACGAATCAAACTCGCCCACTTTGTCCATCGCCGAGCGACGGAATAGCGCAGCAATAGGAGGAAACGTGTTATTGCCAATCATTCCAGGAATGGTTAAGCGTTCTTGCGTGAGATAGAACATCTCGTTCTCAACGGGCCACACACGCCCGTTCTTGAATGTCTCATGCACTCGAACTACGCCTGTCACAACCGCACTCGCTGTGGGATGTTTGCGGATTTCGCTCACCGCAACATCCAAGAATCTCGGCTTCCACGTGTCGTCGTCATCATGAATGACAAAGAACTCAGATGATGTTTGTCGTAACGCACTATTCGACGCTTCTTCCATCCCCACGCGTTCTGGTAAGTGCATCACACGGATATCGGCGCCTGGATGAGCCAGATGCGCGAGTCGCACCAGATGATCCACCTGTTGTGGCGCGCCACCATTGTTCACCACCACTAATTCCCAATCGGCAAAGGTCTGACCACAGACGCTGGCGAGGGCTCGGGCCAAGAACACTGGACGCTCGTACGTCCGCATCACAATGGTCACCGACGGCATTTAGCCAGCGTAGTTGTGCCTACGAGTTCAGCCATGAGAACAACGCAGAAAGAGCAAATGGTGGAGCTGACGGGAATTGAACCCGTGACCTCTTGCATGCCATGCAAGCGCTCTGCCAACTGAGCTACAGCCCCAAAACTGGGAGCCCTCACCCTAGCAACGAAAATGAAGGATTAGCCCAGCCGCTATAGGTCAATCGGTGTCCTGGCGGGCCCCTAGAAGAACATCGGTCGCTTTACACAGGGCCGTCACAGATGCACCAGGTGCAAGTCGCAGCGATTCCGTGGCTTCGCGGGTGATGGTCGATGTCATCACCTGTTGCGGCGCAATCACAATCTTTACTGACGACAAGATGTCACCGTGCTGCACGCTCAACACAGTCCCCTGCAGTTGATTTCGCGCACTCAATGGAATTGCATCTCCCCCGTCAATGACAGTCGTCGTCGTTTCTCTTCCCTCTAATTCATCCAAGAAACGCACCACGGCTCGCGCCTGTTCACGTCGCCACGCCGTGACCAGTGATTGCTCGCGCGACTTCGCCAAGGTAGTCGTGACGTCCGCCAAAGCTTCTCGCTGTGCAGAAACAAAAGGCGCAACCTCCATCTGAAGTTTTTCACGCATCAACACTTTCAAGAGAAATTCCGTACGCATCTCACGAATGTGCGTCACAGGTTCTTCTAACCATCGATCAAGGGCTTTATTGCCGGCTGCCGTGAGTTTCAATGTCTTCTTTGCTTGTCCGCGAACTCCACGCGCAGCCCGAGATGTCATCAATCCACGGGATTCAAGTGCGGCCAATTCTCGATACACCACGGGCCGAGAGACTGTTAGAACCACACCCACATCGCCGTCAGATGCAAACTCCTGGGCGATGACGTAGCCGTGATCAAGCCCGTAACGAAGCAACGCCAAGCAAACGCCGGCTTCAGGATGATCAACAACGGTGATAGGGGCCATTCACAGATAATAGTCCACTATGGACTATTGGATAGTCACAGATGACGATTTAAGGTTCTCCACATGAAACAGCGCTCTGTTGCCATTGGTGTGATCTCCATCGCTCTCTTTGCCCTGATCACACCTGGAATTGCGTTGTTCATTCCTTCTTCGCAACCCGATTTCGCAACCGACGACCTCGTTGAATTGAACGTTTTGGCAGCATCATCATTGAGTCGCGCGTTCACCGAGGTTGCGCAGGCATTCTCCACCGCCAACACAGATATTTCAGTGACATTTTCCTTTGCTGGCAGTTCCACGCTCGCCGAACAAGTACGCGCAGGGGCGCCGATGGACGTTGTTGCACTGGCAGATCAAGTCAACATGCTGAAGCTTGCATCTTCAGAAAAAATCCTGACGTCTTCGTTGCACACATTTGCGAGGAATCGTCTCGCAATCATCACGGCCACAGATAATCCGCGCGGCATCACATCTCTAAACGATCTCACCAAGCCAGACCTCACTGTGGTGCTGTGTGACTCCAGCCAACCGTGCGGCCGATACGCCGACGACATCTTGAATCGCGCAGGGCTTTCCGTCTCAGCAGCAAGTCGTGAAAGCTCCATCGCAGGCGTGCTCTCACGAATTCGCACCGGCGAAGCAGACAGCGGTATCGGTTACGCCAGCGATGCCCTCACCGACACACGTCTGAGCGCAATTGACATTCCCGACTCACAAAATGTCGTTGCGGAATATCCCATTGCAATTGCATCTCAGCCATCGTCGAATAATCGCAGTGCGGCGGAACGCTTCGTGAATTTCGTTTTGTCCCCAGCAGGCCAAGACATTCTGAATAACGCAGGATTCATTCGTGCGTCGTAGCTCTCATCAGTTGCCACGCGGACTATTGGTCGCGTCTCTCGTTGGTTTCATTCTTCTTGTGCTTCCAATCATCGCCCTTCTGGTACGAATGCCATGGTCTGCACTGACTGACATTGTCACCGAAAAGCAGAATCGCACAGCACTCATCTTGTCAATACGAACATCGGTGTTAGCCACGTTTCTGAGCGTGTTCATTGGTATCCCCATCGCGTACGTCCTGTCGCATCGCTCGATTCCCGGGCTTCGATTCGTTCGCGCGTTCTGCATTCTTCCCATGGTTCTCCCACCAGTGGTTGGTGGTGTTGCACTCATTTATGTGCTGGGCAGGAACGGAGTCATCGGAGAGTACCTATGGGACTGGTTTGGAATTCGCCTGGCCTTCACGGAAACTGCTGCGGTCTTGGCGCAATTCTTTGTGGCAGCACCATTTTTCATCGTGGTCATGGAATCAGCCTTCACCTCGCTTGATCCTTCCATTGTTGGCGTGTCGCGCACATTGGGTGCACGCCCCTGGTATTCACTACTTCGTATTGAATTGCCAATGGTTCTTCCCGCATTTCTTGCAGGCATTGTTCTCACATGGGCGCGTGCACTCGGCGAGTTTGGTGCCACCATCACATTTGCTGGCAACACCGAAGGGCGAACACAAACTCTTCCCTTAGCTGTATACAGCGCACTTGAATCAGGAAGCGATGCAGCACTTCTCTTGTCATTTCTTTTAATTGCCATCTCGTTCATGGTGCTCGTTGCATTGCGATCACATTGGACAACTGGCATCACACAACGGAGGACATCATGACTCTCCAAATGTCAGCCACAGTGCAACGCGGAACCTACACATTGCGCGCAGAGATGTCCGTTGGAAATCAGGAATGCGTCGCCGTCATTGGCGACAACGGGTCGGGCAAATCGACGTTGTTTCTCACGATTGCCGGCATTCTGAAATGTTCATCCGGATCCATTCGTATCGACGAACGTGTTGTCGACGATGCATCATCGCCACAAATATGGATACCATCAGAACAACGCAACGTGGGTTACCTTCCACAAGGCGGAGCTTTGTTTCCACATCTCTCTGCAGTCGACAATGTGGCATTCGGGCTACGCGCACGAGGCGCATCGAAACAGGACAGTCATTTCTCTGCCATGGAGATGTTGACCCAATTCAATATTCACTCCCTCGCCGATCGGTTCCCGCATCAGCTATCAGGTGGACAACGTCAGCGCGTTGCCATTGCCAGAACGTTGATTCTGCAACCAAACGTCTTGCTTCTCGATGAACCCACCGTGGCGCTGGACAGAAATGGTCGTAACGATGTGCTGTCAGTTCTTCACGACGTGCGATCGAGATTTTCTGGACCCATCTTGTTCACGTCCCATGACGAGCGCGACATTGAGTCGCTCGCAACACGCTGCGTGTCTATTCAGTGCGACGGCTACTCGGCCCAGGTCACTGACTGAATGTCTTTATACAGGCGTTCAATCTCATAGAAGCGACGAGCTTCATCGACAAAGATGTGCACGATGACATCGCCGTAGTCGATAAGAACCCACTGCTTCTCTCGTGTTCCCTCGGAACGCAATGGACCGCGGTCTGCAAGCACGCGAATATCGCTCAACACCGCATCTGTGACTGCGCCTACTTGGCGCACATTCGATGCGCTGGCAACAACAAAATATTCGGTAATACCGACGACATCGCCAACGGGAAGAACGACAATGTCTGTCCCCTTCTTCTCATCGATGATGCGAGCAATTTCGCAGGCGAGTTCGCGCGAATCAAGAGTGTTTGAAGAAGTAGTCACTTTGCCACCGTAGTCGTTGTGGTGTTCTGCGGACCTGACCCCAAGAAACGCACGAATGCATTACCCAGAACAATTCGCAAATTCACACCATCAATAATCTCTTGTGACTCTTTGTATGTGAGATCTCCCAGAAGATTCTCAAATGTCTCAGCTTCCACGCGACCCATCGTGTCGTTGTAATAGACCACGGTCTCTTCGGAAGGAGTATCCGGAACATGACGAAGCAACACCACGTTGGCACCCATAAATGCAAGACGCGTTACTGCTTCCTTTGCATATGTGGTGTTGTCGAATGGAATGTCCACCATCACCGAGATGTTGGTGTTGGTGGGGCGCATCGCAGACGGCGCAACACTGGCCATCACGGTGAGCACTTCGCCACCGTCCAGCTCATACATATCTGCATTGCCAGGGTTGCGTTGCGCATCAACTAGCAATGTTGCGCCAAATTGCCATACATCTACTTCCCCACGTAGCAACGCAGTGAAAAACTCCGCCGTGGTTGTTGGCGCACTGAAGTTTGCAGTGTCGGACGCAATGGTGGTGGTTGCCCCATCATCTGTGATTGCAACTCCTGCGCGCGCAACTGCGCTCCATAATGCTTTCACTTGTGGTAAGCGAGTGGACTCTGCACTTCCTGTTTGCGATGCTGCGAGAGCAGCCGCCACTTGTTGACCAGTAACCGTGGTAGACCCTGCACCGAGAACTGTGGCAACGGCACCGTCCGCAGATGAATCAAGCACTGCTTGAGGCAACGACACCGGTTGTGAGCCGATTGGTGTCAGCAACGTTGCGAGACCAGCTGCGTTCACTACATCTGCTACCTCAAGAGACACATTCAAAAGATTTTCAACATCTGTCTTCAATGCCGTGACGCCACCCGTGGCAAAAGAGTCAGCAATGCGGCGCGGAGCCTCGTTGTCTTGCACGTCTGCGCGTGCACCGACAGGAACTGAAACGATTGTTCCGCCTTGCAGTGAGGGGTCAATAGCAACAACGGCAAGCGATACGAGTTCATTTCGCGAGTTAGTGATACCTAACATCTCAACTGGCGTTAACGGAATTGAAACTGTGGCGTTGTTATCAACGTTTTTACCGCCGGAATCATTCAACAAATCGGCCGCACCAATCACCAAGCCTCCAGGCAATGCGATTGCCGTGAGAACAGATGTAACAACGGCAGCGATCATTCGACGCCGACGTCGCGCTGGAATTGCACTCACGATGCGCTCCGATACAAACCGTGCTCTTCAATGATGCGAATCACACCGTTGGTGGTGAGATGACTGATTGATTCACCACGCGCAACATGTTCGCGAATGTCGGTGCTTGATGCATCGACCGGGTCCATGAACACGTGCACGTCTGAGCCAGTGCTTGAGTTCGACGTCTGCCCGTTGCGATTCACGATGACGAGCGTAGAGAGAGCACGCACCACTTCGGGGCGATGCCACGAAGGCAACCGTCCTGCAGTGTCAGCCCCAAGGATGAGAAAGATTTCGGTCTCTGGCTGTTCTTGACGAATCTCCTCCAGCGTGTCTGCCGTGTACGTGGGCCCGCCACGACGGATTTCGCGGTCATCTGCTGCGAGTCCACTAATTCCCTCCACCAGAGCCTGAGCCATCGTCAAACGAATAGAAGCCGGCGTCACTGATCGGTCGCCAGATTTCTGCCACGGATCATTGGCCACTACGAGAGAGACCTGGTCTAAGCCGAGCTGAGAAAGAACGGCCTCGGCCGCCGTCAGATGGCCGAGATGTGGCGGGTCGAATGTTCCTCCGAGGAGTCCAAGTCGACGTGGGGCGGGGTTCGGCACGTGGCAAGCGTAGAAGCCCGAGGGGTGCTTCTACCTGCAGAAACAGAAAAGAACAAATTTCCCCTAGACGAGGACCCAGCCCTCTGTTATTGTCATCAATCCCCACTTGGAGAACCCCCTCCTTGATGAACCTCCCCTGTGTCCGTTGCCACGGTTCGCTTGGGAACAAAAAACTACGGAAAAACGGTTGTACACAGCATCATGAATGACTCAATTGGCCTCTATTTGAATGACATCGGCAAGGTTGCCCTCCTCACCGCTGAGGACGAGCGCGAATTGTCAAAAGCCATCGAAGCTGGTCGCGAAGCTGCAAAGCGTCTCGAGGCTGGCGAGCGTGGCGTCGCCCTACGTCGTGACCTGCGCAATGCAGCAGCCGCAAAGGATCGCTTCATCCGTTCAAACCTTCGCTTGGTGGTTTCTATTGCACGCCGCTACCCATTGCCACAGGGCATGGACCTTTTGGACCTCATCCAAGAAGGAAACCTCGG
>JBMTEX010000057.1:0-13937 GCA_049433485.1 Ilumatobacteraceae bacterium
TCATCGCAGACAATAGACCCAATTCAGGCGCACCGGAACTGGTGAAACACATTCTTGACAAATGGTTAATGAAACGAGTCAGCGAGGGCCAACCGCGAGCGAGAGGTCTACCCCAAGAAGTGTTGCGCTCGCCGATACATCTGCACCTGAAGCTGCGGCCTTGTCGATAAGGGCTAGTGCCTCCGGCGTGTTCAAATCGTTATCGAGGCACGCGCGAACTTCATCGAGGAGCGAAGATTTTGCCCCGCCCACTGATGATTTCCATGCCACTAGGCGTTCATGGTTTCGTGGCATGAGCGCATCGTCCCACTCCCATTCGGTGCGGTAGTGATGCTCGATGACGCCAAGCCGGATACTGCGCGGATCCCACTCGGCGCGCAGCGCATCGACAAAGACCAGATTTCCAAGACTCTTGGACATCTTCTCGCCGTCTTTGAACACCATTGCAACATGCATCCAATGACGAACGAAGGTCTCCCCTGTCGCTGCTTCGGACTGAGCGCGTTCGCATTCGTGGTGAGGGAAAATGAGATCGCTTCCGCCTCCGTGCAAGTCGATAGTGGTGCCCAGTTCTCGCAAAGCAAGCGCAGAACATTCAATGTGCCACCCAGGGCGACCTGCTCCCCACTGCGCGTCCCACGCTGGTTCATCTTCTGCAGATGGATGCCACAAGACAAAGTCGAGTGGATTTCGCTTATGAGGATCATCCACATTGCCACCACGTTGACGAGCAAACTCGATCATCTGGTCGTGCGAGTAGTGCGACACCTCACCAAACGACGGAAACTTTGTGACGTCGAAATACACAGAGCCGCCTGCTGCATACGCGAAGCCGCGGTCTAGAACCATTCCAATGAATCCGCGAATGTCTGAGATCGCCGACGATGCCCGTGGCGTGCTGTACACCGGAAGCACATTAAGCGCTTCCATGTCGCGGTTAAACCGTGCTTCTTCTCCTGCTGCGAGGTCGAGGTAATGAACACCAAGTTCTCTCGCCTTTGCAAACAACGGATCGTCAACATCGGTGACGTTACGAACACAACGGACCGTGTGTCCCATATCGATGAGACGACGTTGCAAAATGTCGTACACCAAGAAAGTTGACGCATGACCCAGGTGCGTTGCATCGTACGGAGTGATGCCACAGGTGTACATCAACACTGTTTCACCAGGAGTGAAGGGCACAATCTCCCGACGTGCTGTGTCGTACAACCTCATTGACATGGTTTATGCCTGTGCCCGTGGGTCTCGTTTGATGCCGGTCAGTTTCGGAGCAACGCGAGTCTTGTAGCGAACGTTCAGCTGCAACAGAACGGCGGTGAAGGCTTCAATCGCTGTGGCATTGGACAACTCTCCCGCATCGAGCGGGCGACAACCTGGAATATGAGATGTGATGTCCATGGCAATTCGCGTGGCTTCGGGGTCGTCCGAACAAATAAGGACATCGGAGTCGATGGGTTCTCCGAGATGTCCCAACTCTGTGGCGGGAAGGTGATGGAACGCAGCGACCACCCGACATTCAGGAACAGCAGCCTGAACGTGTGCAGCCACGCTTCCGCGCGGTGGCAACAACGGCTGAAATTCATGACCCACACGCACCAAAGCGTTTGCCATACTGATCACAACTTTGCCGGCCAAAAGATTGATGTGCTCTTGCGCGGTTGTTGCAGCACCGTCCCATGGCGTTGCCAAGACAACAACATCGCACGCAGATGCAGCGTCGTTATCGCCTGCATGAAGATTGAGTTCGAGGTCTGGCCACTTGGCCTTGACAGAGTCACAGGCCTCTAGTGCGCGATATTTCGACCGCGAACCGATGACTACCTCATACCCCACAGATGCAAGGCGTGCCCCAAGTGCACTTCCTGCAGGTCCGGTACCGCCAAGAATTCCAATACGCATTCTGTAGAGCCTTACACATGGACCCCTACCGAACTACGGTCATATCCATGGGACTTCTTGAAGGCAAGAAAATTGTGGTCACCGGTGTTCTCACGGACGCCTCGTTGGCCTTTCGAGTAGCGCAACTTGCGCAGAGAGAAGGAGCAGACATCGTGCTCACAGGCGCTGGTCGTGCCCTCGCACTCACACAGCGCACTGCACGCAAATTAGACACTCCGGTGGAAGTCTTTGAGTTTGATGTGACAAAGCCTGAACACGTTGAATCTGTACGTGAACAAGTGAAAACCACATTGGGTCGCGTGGACGCCGTGCTCCACGCCATCGGTTTTGCACCCGAAATCTGCCTTGGTGATGATTTCTTGGCAGCGCAGTGGAGCGATGTGGCAGTCGCCATGGAGATTTCCGCATATTCGCTGAAGACAATGGCCGATGCCTTCTTGCCCCTCATGCAACCAGGGTCCACCATTATTGGGCTCGACTTCGACAACACGGTGGCATGGCCCGCATACAACTGGATGGGTGTCGCTAAGGCGGCGTTTGAAGCAACCAATCGCTATTTGGCTAAAGATCTAGGCCCGCGCGGAATTCGATGCAACTTGGTGGCCGCTGGCCCCATCAAGACGATGGCTGCAAAATCAATTCCTGGCTTCAAACAATTTGAAGACGTCTGGGATGACCGCGCGCCGCTTGGATGGGATGTCACCGATTCAACTCCCGTTGCGAAGACAGTGCTCGCACTGATGTCCGACTGGTTTCCTGCCACCACAGGAGAAATCATTCATGTCGATGGCGGTTATCACGCCATGGGCGCATAATGCTTGAGTGAATCATCTCGCTAGCGCTTCGTCGCCGTACCTTCGACAACACAAAGACAATCCAGTTGAGTGGTACCAATGGGGCGAGGCCGCATTTGACGCTGCACGCGCCACAGGAAAGCCAATTCTTCTTTCTGTTGGATATTCGGCGTGCCACTGGTGCCATGTCATGGCACATGAAAGCTTTGAAGATCCTGCAACTGCCTCGGTAATGAACCAACTCTTCATCAACATAAAAGTCGACCGAGAAGAGCGACCAGATGTCGATGCCATTTATATGGATGCTGTCCAAGCACTCACCGGACGTGGTGGCTGGCCAATGACAGTGTTTTGCACACCAGACGGACAACCCTTCTACGGCGGCACGTATTACCCACGAGAAACATTTGTGAAATTGATGGAAGCCGTGGATGATGCATGGCAAAACAGACGCGACGAATTACAACAGAACGTGAACGCCCTTCTCGAAGCAATTGACCGCACCGCACATGTTTCTCCCGAAGACACTGTTGACGCTCGCCAACTGGTGTCCGCCACCATTGGGCAATTGCAATCGACGTTCGACGTAACGTGGGGTGGCTTTGGTGGTGCGCCAAAATTTCCATCAACATTCGCACTTGATCTCTTCCTACGAGTCTTTCTTCTGAATGATGACGAGTCCCTTGTCGAGAAAACTCGCATCTCATTAGATGCAATGGCAGCAGGCGGCATGTACGACCATCTAGGTGGAGGGTTCTCGCGGTACAGCGTGGACGAACGATGGCTAGTCCCCCACTTCGAAAAAATGTTGTACGACCAAGCACTCCTGGTTCGTGTCTATTTACATATGTGGCAACTCACACGTGAACCTCGTGACCGTCAAATAGTGAGCGAGATGGTGAAGTACGTGTTGACTGATCTATCTCATCCACTTGGTGGATTCTTTAGCGCCGAAGATGCCGATTCGCTCGATGCGCACGGACACTCCGAAGAAGGTGCTTTCTATACGTGGACACCACAAGAAATTGCTGCCGTCTTGGGTGACAATGCAGACGCGGCATGTGCATATTGGGACATCACTCCGCGCGGCAATTTTGAAGGACGATCAATTCCAAACCGAATTGCGCATCGCGGAAATATTGAACGAAGCAATCACGTTGAACAATGGCGCGCAGATTTACATACCGCACGCGCACGCCGACCACGACCCGGCCTCGACGACAAGGTTCTTCTTGAATGGAACGCGATGATGCTGTCGTCTCTGTGTGAAGTAGCCGCTGCATTCAACGATGAACAACTCATCAATGCCGCTGTGAAGAATGCACAATTTCTAATCACACACTTGCGCGATGCGGACGGAACGTGGAGTCGCAGCTGGCAAGCCGACGCTGTTCCACCCGCTCGTCACGCTGCCCTCGCGCATGACTTGGCGCATGTTGTCGATGCATTGGTTCGAATGTATGAACTAACGTCTACTCATGAATGGCTAGATGTTGCCATACACACCGCACAGCAACTTGTTGATTCATATTGGGATCCAACACATGGTGGATTCTTCACCATCGCATCGGACGGCGAACAGCTCATTGTTCGCCAAAAAGATCTCATGGACAACGCCACTCCATCTGCAAACTCAGTAGCAGCGATGGCGTTTCTTCGACTCTCCGCCGTCACCGGCAACCCCGCATGGCAGGACATTGCTATTCACACACTGCGACTCCTCGCACGAGTAGCACCTTCGGCTCCGTCTGCGTTTTGTCATGCCGTGTCTGCAAGTTTGCTGCTGGCAGACGGAACAACTGAGGTAGTTCTCCCCGGCGACGCATCCGAATTCCTCGAGGAATATCGCCGTGAGTGGAGACCACACAGTGTGGTGATGTGGGGTGAACCAACAGCCTCATCGCTGTGGACAGATCGACAGCGTGGTGTGGCATATGTCTGCCGCAACCACGTATGCATGCTGCCTGCTGCAACACGAGAAGAGTTCGTAGACCGTCTTGCTACCAGCGGTCGTGGTGAATAATCGAATCCACCGTTCGCAACGGCCGGCCACTGCTGCGACCAGGCATCGCTGGAGTTGCTGATTCATAACCAGCCGCAAGAACTCCTAGAACAATGACATTGTCTGGAATGGAAAACTCTTCGCGCAATTGATTTTCTGCGGCATGCGCAAAGAAGAGCGCACCAAGACCTTCGTCATGCAGGGCTAGCAAAAACGTCATGGTGGCAAACGATGCATCGATCGTCCAATATGGCGCCACCCACGCATCTCTCGAAGCACCAAGCCCAGTGGAGGATTTATCGGGCTCTGAATAACGGTGAAGGTAAGACTGCGGATCGGCCAGCACAAGAAAGATCAATGGCGCATCAAAGAGGCTAGGAAATGCGAAGCCATCTCGTTTGTGAATTGGGAATGCAATGTTCCAATAACGAGCCGTGTTCTGTCCTTCCAACATCAATAAATTCCAGCCTTGCGACTTTCCCGCACTGGGAGACGTTGCCGCAAGGTTGACGCAGCGATGGATGATGTCCTGAGGAACTGGTGTGCGTGCAAAAGAGCGAGTCATTCGCCGCGTGCGAACGAGCTCAGAAAATTCCACGGCTCTACGAGCGAGCGCCGAGTTTGACCAGGCTCTCCGCCATCGTCCAGCCGTGGATGATGATGACACCACCCTTTTTGGCATTCACCGTTGCGAACAACGAGGTGATGTTCTCGGAAATTTTCTCTGGCTTTGATGATTCGAAATCGAGATATCCACTTTGACCCTCGGACGCAACAATGAATGTCTTCTCGTCATACTTTGCATCGACGCCAAAACGACGAGCAAGACGCTTGCCCCACGCTCGTTCTTCACCAACTGCACGGTGACCTGTGCGAGGAATGATTTCTGTGAGTTGTTTAAACGCCTCAACACCATCTGGAGTTGCAAAACGGCTTCCCACCACAACATCTTCGTCTGGGAATGCCATTAAGGCACGGTGATACGCCTCACCCATGAGCCCTTTGAGAACTGCATCTCGTTTTGGTGACCGCTTGATGGTCATGAGGCCAATGAGCACACACGGTGTTCCACCAATGCGCTCGAGCGTTGAGAAAGTGACGCCGTGCAATTTTCCGTCAACGCGAGCCAACGTGCACAGAACCCAGTCGCCTGCTGCCTTCTGGAATTGCGCAAGACCAAAAGAGCCCTCAATACCCAGCATCTCTTCAATCTGAGCCTCGGTGAGGGCACTGCTGTCTTGTGTAGAGACTTCCAACGGCATGAAACGAAAACGGCTCCCTCATGTGACTGGCGGCCATTCCGCCAGAGACAACTCTTCTATTCTGCCATTTACAGACCCAAACTCTGAAATAGAAGAGAAAAATCAGACGATTTTGACTGATTGTGAGCCAAATGCGAGGCGCAACGGCCCTACTGCCTTCTCGATATCCACTAATCCGCTTGACCCAAGATCGAACATTTTGCCGCCAGGCAGCTGAATCTTCACCGACGACATACCAGGGAACTCAGCAATGATGGCCTTCAGTGAGTCCAGTTTTTCGGCGGTGAATCCGGCAGGGAGCGACAAGACAACCTCGGGAATCCGTTGATCGAGGTTCTGCGGAACCACAATTCGCTGAGCGCTGAAACTGGCTGGGTTGTCGTCTCGCTTGTTAAGTCGGCCCGTCACCGTGACGACAAGGTCGTTTGCCAGTAAGTGACCAAACTCGGCCAGGACTTTTGAAAAGACTGTGACCTCGATACTGGCGTCCATGTCTTCCAAGATGAAGGTAGCCATTTGGTCGCCGCGCTTCGTAAAGCGCCTATTCAATGCTGACACCACCCCACCAATAGTGACCATGCCTGCTTCACGCGTTTCGAGATCACGAATAGTGCTGGATGTGAGTCGACGCAGCGCAACTTCGACACCTCGTAATGGATGATCGGAAATGTAGAGACCAATCATGTCTTTTTCGTGTCGCAGCTGATCGCCCTTTGTGAACTGAACATCTGGAATAGCGATCTCTGATGACCACCCGTTGCTTGACGATTCTTCCAATTCCCCAAACAAAGACATGACGCCTTTTTCTTCTTCGCGTCGCTTCGCGATGGCATCGTCAATGATGGATTCATAGACCATTAGAAGACCACGACGCGGGTGACCAAAGGAATCGAATGCCCCAGCCTTGATGAGAGATTCAACCGCCCTTTTATTCAGTGCTTGTTCGGGAACTCGTCGAGCAAAATCGTGGAACGATTCAAATGGACCGTTTTCGTCGCGTTCCTGTGTAATGAGCGCTACTAAGCCTTCACCAACATTTCGTACTGCCGACAACGCGAAGACGATACGTCGCTCTGTTTCGGTACTGATGGCTTCAAATTCTGACCGACCCACGTTGATGTCTGGCGTTGACACCGTGATTCCCATTGCACGACAGTCGGCAAGGTGAACTGCCGCTTTTTCGTAATTGCCTTTCACCGACGACAACAGACAAGCCGAATATTCAACTGGATAATGAGCCTTGAGATAGGCAGTTTGATACGAAATGAGCCCGTATCCGAAGGTGTGGCTCTTGTTGAACGCATAGTCCGCAAATTTGCGAATAACAGCAAAGAGGGATTCGCCAAGCTCGCGCCCATAGCCGGTCTTGTCGCACCCATCAACGAAGACTGATTCTTCTTTCTCCATTGCCACTGGATCTTTTTTGCCACACGCTTTGCGCAGATTGTCTGCCTGAGCCAATGTGTACCCAGCGAATCGTTGCGCAACTCGCATCATGCTCTCTTGGTACACCATAAGACCAAATGTGTCGTGCAATAGCTCTCGTGCTTCTGGGTGGAAATACTCGGGTGTCTTACGGTTGTTCTTGTAATCGGCGTAGTCGTTGTGCATGTTCGCACTCATCGGCCCAGGGCGATACAACGCCAGCACAGCACTCACATCTTCAAATGATGTGGGCCTCATGGACTTCAACAGCGCGCGCATGGGTGGAGATTCCAACTGGAAAATTCCAATAGTGTCTCCGCGACCTAACAACTCAAAAGTTGCTTGGTCGTCAAGTGGCGCCGTATCGATATCGAAATCTGGGTCGCGTTGTCTGCGAATCATTTCCACCGTGTCTGTGATGACGTCGAGGTTTCGCAGCCCGAGGAAGTCCATTTTCAGCAGGCCGAGTTCTTCCACGGCGTGCATTTCGTACTGAGTCACGATGGGGGCGTCTTCAGCCTTCAGATCACCAGATGGTTTGCGCTGAATGGGCAAATATTCAGTGAGTGGTTCTGGAGTGATGACCACGGCTGCTGCATGAATTCCGTCTGAGCGCTTTAGACCCTCAAGCCCACGCGCCACTTCCACCACTTTTGCCGCCACTTCATCGCGTTCCACAAGATCTCGCAATGCCTGAGCCTCTCGGAAACCATCGGCAAACTTTTCGTTGTACTCAAGACACGCAGCCAACGGAGTGTCGCGCCCCTGAATAAGTGGTGGCATCAATTTGGCAATGCTGTCCCCCACTGCATATTCATGGCCCAATACTCGCGCAGCATCTCGCACTGCATTGCGCGCCTTAATGGTGGCAAATGTGACGATTTGGGCCACATGGTCTCGTCCGTATTTTTCTGCCGCATAACGAATCATGTGATCGCGATATCGAGAGTCGAAGTCCATATCGATATCGGGCATGCTGACGCGAGATGGGTTCAAGAAACGTTCGAACAGCAAGTCGTACTTCAACGGGTCTAGTTCGGTAATGCGGAGACAATATGCAACAGCACATCCGGCTGCAGACCCTCGCCCAGGACCAACTCGAATTCCTGAGTCTTTTGCGTGCTTGATGAGGTCCCACACAATCAAGAAGTAAGACGCAAAACCCATTTGTTTAATGACGCCCAGTTCAAACGACACACGCTCGATTACTTCTGCTGGAAGGTCACTGCCCCACCGCATTTGTGCGCCTTGCCATGTGAGATGTTCGAGATATTTCTCATCATTCTCGAACTCTGCAGGAACTTCAAAAACTGGCAACTTGTATGTTCCCAGTTCAATTTCGACGTTGGCCCGTTCTGCAATCCAAAGGGTGTTGTCGCAACTTGATGGAAGTTCACGCCAGAGATAACGCATCTCTTCTGCCGACTTCAAGTAATGCTCCGTGCCTTCAAATCTGAATCGATCTTGGTCGCGCATGAGCGCGCCTGTTTGAACACACAACAATGCATCGTGGGCTTCATGATCTGACTGATTGACATAGTGCGAGTCATTGGTTGCAAGCAATGGTGCGCCAATTTTCTGCGCAATCTCTACCAACTTTGGATTGGTACGTAATTGGTCTGCAATTCCATGATTCTGCAACTCGACAAAGAGATTGTCCTTTCCGAAAATCTCTTGCAAACGGCCAGCCTTCTGAATGGCGGCTTTCTCGTCTCCGTTGAGCAGCGACTGCAAGACATGACCACCCAAGCATCCAGTGGTAGCGATCAGCCCCTTTGAATGGCGTTCCAGCAATTCCCAATCGATACGTGGTTTGTAGTGGTAGCCCTCAAGGAACGCATAGCTAGCCAACTTGATGAGGTTGCTATAACCCTCGTTATTCTCCGCCAACAACGTGAGGTGGTAGTACTGCTTTCGACCACCCTCATCCGACCCGCCGTTGTCGTCTAATTTTCCGCGGCGCGCTATTCGTTCAGTGCGATGGTCGTTGGCCATATAGGCCTCGGTACCAATGATGGGCTTGATGCCCTGCTTTCGACATTCCTTATAAAAGTCGATGACACCATACATGTTGCCGTGGTCGGTGATTCCAAGCGCAGGTTGACCATCTTGAACAGCCTTTGATACCAACTCGTCGAGACGGGCAGCTCCATCCAACATGGAGAACTCGGTGTGAACATGAAGATGTGTGAATGACGACGACAACACCTTCTCCTTCCACCATGTGCTCTAGTACTGGAACGCCTGACCAATATGGCAATGCGCACCACATGCGACAGCCAAAATTAGCAGTCTCCTGTGTCACCCACCTTGGCGACAGAGTGAGTAATTAGAGATAGGTTCCGCCAGGCCCGCTACCGCCAGGGCCAGTGGGAGGAATTTGACGCATTTGTTCAATTTGTTGACGCGCCGCAAGTTGTTGCGCGAACAATGTGGCTTGTATGCCATGAAACAGCCCTTCAAGCCAACCCACTAATTGCGCTTTCGCAACTCTCAACTCGCCATCACTTGGTATTTCGCCGTCTTTGAACGGCAACGCCAAAATGTGCAGCTCTTCAGCAAGGTCGGGAGACAATGCGGTAGAGATTTCCACAATTGATCGCTCATAAATCTCGGCCAAACGTTCTCTGCTGGCTTCATCTAGTTGAGTACCACGCACTTCTTCCAGCAGTTGACGCACCATTGACCCAATGCGCATCACTTTTGCGGGCTCAGTCACGCTTTCCGTTGCTTCGGTTTCTACATCAGGCGTGGGAACAGAATTGACGACTTCGGCGCCAGTCACAATGTGGGGAGTTTCACCGTTTTGAGTCACGGCTCTATTCTGCCAAACAAGTCAATAAAGAGTTGCGCTCCACTATGTGGCATGTGCCAGCAGTGGCACCAGCATTTCGTCTTCTGTCAATGATCCGTGTCGGCAAACAAGGTCAAAGGCGCCACCGTCGAGAGGTTCTTCAAAACTCACTTGTTCGCGTGCCACCAACGCAACATCGCCCATTCGTCGCGCAATTGGCTCAGACACTCTGGGGCCGAACCATTGTTCATCGAGAACTTGATCACGCGTGACCACCCACGCAACGTCGCTGTATTCCTGAGCGGCATCAAGCAGTGCACCTTCACGGCCTCGTTGCGCATGGAGCCAACGAAAACGCCCCTCCCCCGATTGGCGCGCCACATGAGCCGTGACCGATGCAGAGGGAATGATGGTGTTGTCACCAACATGAACTTGACCATGGTCTGCTGTGACCAACAGAACCGTGTCGGCCGGTAACAGCGCAACAATGTCTGCAACCAAGCGGTCTGCGTTCAGAAGTTCAGCATTGTAAAAATCGCCGAATCCACGTTCGTGTGCAATCTTGTCGACTCCGTCGTAGTACGCATAGACAAACTGCTCTCCTGCATCGAGCGCACGACGAATGAGCACGGGAATACTGCTGGATGCTCTCCACCCCATGTGTTTCACACCATTGAGATGAGCTTGAGTAAAACCAGATCCTTCTAATTCAGCCTTGCTCAACACGGGAACACTTAAACCCAAAAACGGTGGGCAGGGTTGAGTTCTCTCGGGTGGGAATGTTCGACGAAGATCGCCATTTTCATCTCCCCAGCGCAACACATTCATCACGGTGCTACCCATATCCACGCGATACCCAATGAGACCGTGTTCACCGGGAGACAAACCTGTGGCTAACGATGTCAATGCAGTTGCAGTTGTTGTCGGCGTCACCGATGTAATTGGCCCGCCAGAGAAGCTGGACAGCGTTGGCATGTGGGTGGAGTGAGCACGAAGTTGATTCCACCCCAATCCATCCAGAAGCAAAAGCACCACTCGTGGGGCTCCAGCCACCACGGACGGCATCCACGCGGGAACAGTGCTGGGACCTCCTGGGGCACACAGGACAGGGACGATGTTCGACAGACATCCGCCGGAATATTGGGGCAAGACGGGGGAAGGAACACTCACCCCACTAGTTCACCACCTACGATGGCTCTGTGCGAGTTTCTACGCGAGGAGATTATGCCTGTCGGGCCCTGTTGTCGCTCACTTTGCATGCCGATGAAGCGGGACCCACTTCAGTGCGAGACATTGCAGAACGAACCGGCTTGCCACAGCCCTACCTTGAACAAATTCTTCTGGCCCTCAAAGGCGCCGGATTAGTAAAATCAAAGCGAGGCGTTGGCGGCGGATACGTGTTGGCGAAGCAGCCAGAAGACATTCGCCTTTCCGACATCATTTCCGCCGTAGATGGTCCCATCACAGTGGGAGACTTTGGCCAACCACACCAAGACGGCGCATGCGACCATGAAGGCCAATGCGTCTTGCTGGCCATTTGGGATGTTGCGGGGCAACACATGCGGGAACATCTCGGCGCTTACACGCTTGCATCTATCGCTGCTGCCGCCACTGGCACTGGCCCATGGCCAACGTCAGACCTACACCACGGCCACTAAAGAGCGTCTGGCTCGTAAGTAGAGCATCGAGCAATCACGCTCATCATGTCCTCTGGCATCGGCGCTTCCCAGGTCATCTCATCACCGCTACCAGGGTGAATCAACGTTAAACGTCGTGCGTGCAACATGGGGCGATCAGCTTTCAACGCAGATTTTGCGCCACCGTACATTGAGTCGCCCACCACTGCGTGCCCGACCGCAGCCAGATGAACACGAATTTGGTGTGTGCGACCAGTTTCTAATGTGCACTGCACCACACTTATGTCTGCAGGATCATTAAATGTTTCGAGAACTTGCAGATGAGTGCGTGCCCATTTGCCACTGTTCACTACTGCCATCTTCATCGGGTCTCGAGGATGACGCCCGATAGCGGCATCAACAGTTGCCGTAGGCGAATCAAAATGTCCCCACGCCACTGCAACATATTCCCGACCTACTTCATGGTCAGACAATGCTTCCACCAACGAGTCATATGCACGTTGACTACGAGCCACCACCATGAGTCCCGTTGTTCCAGCATCGAGTCGATGGACAATTCCTGGTCGCCCTGGTTGGCCCACGGACGAGATCTCTGGATACAACGCCAGGATTCCGTTCACAACTGTTCCAGAACCATGACGTGATGCTGGGTGCACCACCATGCCTGCTGCTTTGTTGATGACAACAATGTCGTCATCGGCGTACAGAACAGTGAGGTGAACCGATGGATCTGGACCTGGTGGATCATCTACTGGAATCTTGTCGAGATCAACAACAACTGTTTGCCCCTCTTTCAATCGCGGCTTACCTGAGACCACAAGTGAGCCGTCTACTTCTGCACCCCCATCAGCAATTAGTCGGGTGGCATCTGATCGTGAGATATCAGCAATGATGGACACAATTCGGTCGATGCGCTCGCCATCCAAAGCAGCCGGAACAATCTCTTCAACTTTCATGCTGCCTCAGTGTTCTTCCGTAGTTTTGATTGTTCAAGATACAAACTGATGATGAGCACAATTGCACCAATAGTGATACATGAGTCTGCAACGTTGAAAATCGGAAACCACTGAAAGTCGATGAAGTCCACAACTTTGCCGTGCAGAAGACCTTTGCCGCGAAACAAGCGATCGGCAATATTTCCTACAGCCCCGGCCAAAATTCCAGCCAGACCGTACGCCATCAATGGATGCGTGGCTTTCCTCATATAGCGGTACAGCAGAACGACGGCCACTACCGCAATAACACCAACCACTGGTCCTAAACCTTGTGCTTGCGAAAACGCAATGCCACTATTGAAACCGAGTGCAAAGCGCAATGTCCACACAATGTCGATGGTGTGACCATCATCAAGCGCTGAGACAGCCCACGACTTCGTGAGTTGATCGAGTGCCACAAGCGCAACGATGAGTAGCGCCAATCGGCGAGAAGATGGCACGAGCGAGAGATGCCTTATCGGCGTCCAAGACCGCCGGCACGTTCAGTGACAAGTTCAGTTGCCCACGGAAGTGCCTTCAATCGTTCTTTTGGAATAGGAAGTCCTGACACAGATGAATAACCGTATTCACCCTTCTTCATTCTCTCGAGAGCAGCATCGATCTCGTCCACCACTTGTCGAGCAGCAGCCATGAGCACGAGATCTTGATCGCGCTCCACCACCATGGTGTCGCCCTCACCGCCTTCGTCATCAAACTGCACGTCGCCCATCTCGGCATCTGCAATGAGTGCATTTGCTTCGCTCTCCAAACGATTCGCCTGGCCAGTGAGTTTTGCGCGCTCTTCCAACAGCAACTCACGCTGCGAGAACAAGAACTTCAAATCGAATTCTTTCGTTGATGTCACGCCGTCCTGGCTTGCACCCTTCACAATGACATGACGCTTTGGTGGTTCTGGCTTCTTGATGGCTGGACGTGGCGGCAACGGCGGTGGGCCTGCAGGCGCCGCCGGCACAACTGGTGTTGCCGCTTTCTTTGGCACTGCAGCCTTCTTAGGTTCACCAGTCTTCTTTGGTGCAGCTGCTGTAGCGGGTACCGACTTCTTGGCAGGCGCAACCTTCTTCGCTGGAGTCTTCTTAGCGGGAGCCGCCTTCTTTGCAGGCGCAACCTTCTTCGCTGGAGTCTTCTT
>JBMTEX010000058.1:0-13175 GCA_049433485.1 Ilumatobacteraceae bacterium
CATCACCATCATCAATGAAGTGTTCACGAGTACGGCAACATCTACGTTAATTTCACTAGCGGATTGTTACGTCTCGCTTCATCGATCCGAAGGCTTGGGCTTGACATTGTCCGAAGCAATGAGCCTTGGAAAGCCAGTCATCGCAACTAACTACTCGGGCAACACCGACTTCATGACGGACACCAATTCATTCCTTATTCCGTGGTCACGAGTTCCTGTTGGCCACGGTGCCGGCGGGTATGACCCGGCTGCCACATGGGCTGAACCCGACGAGGATGCAGCAGTGGAAACCATGCGATTTGTGTTCAAAAATCAACACGAAGCACGGATCAGAGGTGCGCGTGCTCGAGAAGACGTGCTCGGTGGCCTTAGCCTGGCAGCTGCAGGGACATTAATGAAGAGCCGACTTGAAGAAATCTGGAGATCTCGCCGTGGCCACTAATCCCGTTGCATCGCTGATTGCACCGATAAAGCGGGTTGCTGCGTCGCATGAATTGCTGTGGAATCTCACCCTTCGCGAGCTGCGCACCAAGTACCGAAAGAGCGTGCTGGGGTGGAGCTGGTCAATGCTCAACCCACTCGCAACTGTGGCTATTTATTCGTTTGTATTTGGCCATCTATTTCAAGCCGAAGCTCCGGTTGGGGTGAATAGCAACATCAAGGTCTTTGCGTTGTATTTGTTGTGTGGTCTGCTTCCGTGGAACTTCTTCATGCTGGTCACGAACACGGGAATGAATTCGCTGCTGGCGAACGCCGCATTGGTACGCAAAATTGCATTCCCACGGGAAGTATTGGTTTTTGCAAACTCTCTACACGGCATCGTGCAATTTGGAATTGAAATGGGACTTCTCACCATTGCACTAGTGGCCGCGGGAAGTTTCTTCTTTGCGTGGATTCCCATTGTGCTGTTGCAAATGCTGTTGCTGATGTTATTTGCATCGGGACTAGCGCTTGGTTTGTCCGCAGCAAATGTGTATTTCCGCGACCTCGGCTATTTGTGGCAGATCTTCACACAAGTGTGGTTCTTTGCGACGCCCATTGTGTACACGCCAGCAATCATTGAAGGAAAAGTTCCAGTGTGGGTACAGCGCATTCTCGACTTTAATCCGATGGCCGTGTTTGCTCAAGGATTCCGACGGAGCATGTATGACAGCACATTCCCTGGTTGGGACAACTTGGCTGCGTGCGCACTAGTTGCTGCCATCGCAATGATTCTTGGATGGACGCTGTTCACGAAACTCTCACGACGTTTCGCTGAAGAGCTGTAGTCACATCTTGCGCAGTCGGCGCAACTGACTATCGATGTAGGGGCGTGCTTTGCGTTGACCACCGCGTTCGACAATGGCGGCTTGCAGTCGTTCAAGCGCTGCAGTCACTACATCGCGTCGCGGTATTCTGCCCATTCCTTCACAGTCACTCAGCCATCCCGCCGGCCCCTGATGGCCACGCTCGTTGTTGCAACGCCGGCATGCCGCCAACTCGTTCTCTAGCCAGCTGGGGCCGCCCTTAATTCGGGGGACGAGGTGTTCGGTGGTGGGCTGATTGAGGGCGGAATCCAGGGGAGCCGAGCACCACACGCAGTAGGGGCCATCGCGGTCGAGGATGATCTGCATGCGCTCCCGGCGGTTCAACTGGCGCTGTCTGGGCTCCACATGGCACAGGGTAGGGGTGGAACCTTCCAACGCCCTAGCGTGGTTTATGTGACGGTTGGGCGATTTGCTCCTTCGCCGACGGGCGAGCTCCATACGGGGAACCTGCGCACGGCCATCGCTGCGTGGGCATCGGCCACTTCCGTTGATGGGGACTTCCTCATTCGCTGGGAAGATCTTGATCAATTCAACTCTTCAACCCATCACGTAACAGCACACTTGAGAGACCTTGCCGCCGTTGGTGTCGCTACTCAACACCAGCCCGTGACGCAGAGTCAACGCTTTGATCTGTATCACGAAGCCATCAATAGTTTGATGAATTACGGATTGACCTACGAATGTTTCTGCTCACGTAAAGACATTCGCGAGGCAGTGACTGCGCCACACGGTTCATTGTTGGTGTATCCGGGGACATGTCGAAACCTCACTGAAGTAGAGAAAGAAGAACGGCGACAACAACGACCAGGCGCGCTTCGTCTTCGCGCAGAGGGTGTCAGAGAGACGTTCCGCGATTACATGCGTGGCGATGTAACAGGAATTGTAGACGATGTGGTTCTTCTTCGTAATGACGGCATACCGTCTTACAACATTGCAGTTGTTGTAGATGATGCACTGCAAGGTGTCACTGAAGTTGTTCGCGGTGAGGATCTATTAGAGATCACGCCAACACAAGTTCATTTACAAAAACTTCTCGGATACAACACGCCTATGTATGGCCACGTACCACTTGTTGTTGGAGAAGATGGCGAACGTTTGGCAAAGCGACATGGTGCCGTCACGCTCACAGAACTCGCGCAGCAAGGAATAACTGCGGATACGGTACGCGAAGTGTTGTGGCGCAGCTTGGGTCAAGAATCAGATGTCTGGAACTGGAATGCCGTCCCTCATACCCCGTGGGTCGCTGAATTCAACTGAAACAGGGTCGGCACCGCCGTATTGACGGGAACAGCATGCTGCCGTTACACCATTGCGGCCTCATGGGGAATGTGTGCCAAAACGAGATTTGGTGGCAACAAAATGGGGTAGCGCTTAAGCGCCACCCCATTTCATTTGAAGGTGTAACCAGGTTTCCCTGTTCAATCTCGTCGGTTAAAAGTGTACGTCCATGTTTCGTTCTGGCATGAGTGAGCGAATTGAAAACCACAATCGACACTCGACGGATGACAGCATGGGGATATGGGAAATCTTGAAGCCATCCTCGGATACCAAGGCGCCATCAACGAGGGTCCAGCACAATTAGTCGCTCCGGAAGTGGTGCAGATGCCCTTCTGGACACCTGAGTTTTGTGACACGGTCATTCGTGCCGTGCAAGCCGCAGGTGGTTTCAGCCCACAAGATGACGATCCAGTTCCTGGGTATGAGGTGTCTCTTGCTGCAATTTCCCCGCGTTTATTTGAGGCGGTAGAGAATGACATTGGTGCGCGCATGTGGCCTGCCATTCGGCAATGGTGGCCGTATGTGGATTACCACGGTCTTCGCGACGTGTTTGTGATTCGTTATGCGTTGGGTGAGCAGGAAGAACTACGCATGCATCACGACGTTGCGCAAGTGAGTGCCAGCATCAAATTGAACAACGACTACGAGGGAGCCGAACTGGAGTTTCCTCGCCAAGATTTCACGAATGCAAATGTGCCAGTCGGTGACCTCATTGCGTGGCCAAGTTTGGTGACACATCCCCATGCCAGCAGACCATTGAAGAGCGGTGTGAAGTACAGCCTCACCATTTGGTGTGAGCTTCCCATGGCATTGGACGGCGCTCGCTCGTACTAACTGAAACAGGGTCAGCAGTTTCCTGCTGACCCTGACTACTCAGTTGTCCCCATGTCGTCACGATGGGTAAGAGTTGGCACGAGCACCGAACCTCTCTTTTCGTTTTGTGAGAGCCACAAGCCGGAATCGAACCGGCACCTCCAGGTTGACGAAACTGGAATGCTGCCGTTACACCATCGTGGCCTCGTAGGAAATGTGTGCATCCATTGGCTTGGGTGGAAATAAAAATGTGGCGATGCTTTCACATCGCCACATTCACCTGAAGGTAATTCGGGATAAACCCGCCAGTTTCGTCACTCAGAAGTGTACGCCGACACCTCAAACAGAGAAACAACTACACAGTGCGTTTCTTTATACGAATCGCTTTCTCGGCGGCATTACGGCACTGGCCGGTTTCAAGATCAAACTTCCAGCCGTGCAGTGTGCACACCAAGTTGGCGCCTTCAATCTCGCCAAACACAGACAAGTCTGCGTTGCGATGCGGACAGCGGCGTTGCACTACATAATCACCAATCGTGATATCGGATTCATCAGATGGAATACCTTGCAGTTTTTGTTTGGCTTCCGACTCTGTTCGTGTCATGCGTTCTACTGAGAGCGACTTTAAGAAGTTGTACAGGTACTCGTTGTATGCGCCTTCACGCCATGCAGTAAAACGACACGATAAGAACAAAGAGTTAGACCAATCAACAGCTCTCTGCGCCACGACGCGTTCTAATAAATCTCTCGGCACATCAAACGAATAAGAGAACGGCTGTCCTGCGTGTTCTTCCACAAGGCCATCAAAGAAGTTGACAAAAACAGATAAATCACCAGCACGAATCACTGCGTTGCCACCGATTCCTTGGCGAACGGACACACCGAGAGCCATCAATGGCTCCCACCACAATTTCAAGGTGGCGACGATGTCCGTATCGGGAGACGACCACGATGCTTTTTCATTGGCCAGCCACTCTGCCCAATCCGCTTGGTACGTGCGCAAATACGCGGCTTTGTTATTGAAAATAGAAGCCAGTTCTTCTCCCGAACAGGGCTGTTCTACGGTGACTCCGCCACCGATCACTGTGAATGTCGTGCCAGGAATTGTGGTGGCTGCATTCAATCGACCGTTATCAGACATTCGCTTTTGGAATTCCATCTGATCGGGGAAGATGCTGGCTTCATCCCCAGTCACCATATTCAACGCAAACAATTCTTCATCTAAGAAGCATGGTGGACCCGCAGATGGAACAACCGTTGTTGCATTCACAGCCTCCACATAGCGAAGCGCCCGAGCAAATTGGCTCTCCACTTTGTCAACACACAACCTCTTTTTCTCTTCCACTGGCATGTCGTACACCATGGGATACCAAATGGCACCAGAGAATTGCAGCCAATGAAGATCTACAGGACCGTGCATCACAAGTTCATCTAAGTCATTGGTTCGACAATCGTTTTGGTTCACCAATCTCGCTTCACCGTCACTGACCACTAAAGCACTGTCGCCGCCAGGGCCATCTGTAATTGATGACTCAATGTGGATCGCAATTTTCACACCAGGTGCTATTTCGCGTTCGGCGGCATTGACGGTTCTCTCGAACTTGCGGAACCCCAATGAATTAAATGTGCGTTCCAGTTCACGCGTTGGAAAATCTGGCAAGAGAACTGTGGTGTTCTTGTTCATTCGTTCCGCGAGAAACGTGGAGTCGAAGTGATCGCCATGCAAATGCGACACGTATAAGAAATCTGGATTGCAGACATCGTGCATGATTTCGTCCGGCAATTGATCGTTACGCGGGAATACAAACCATGAACCGAAGAATGCTGGTACGAACCATGGGTCGCACACAATGGTGATTCCACGCGTGCGAATAAGAATTCCCGCGTGGCCAAGTGAAATGGCCTGCATGCGAATTACTGCGGTTGATCAGTGGACTGAACGCCACCAGTGGCAACATGCTCTGTCCACTTTGTGCCATTCCAGTAGCGCAGTTCGTAGCGCTTCGAAGGATCTGGATACCAGTTGGCAGGAACACTTGGAGTAGAAGCTGCTGGTTGTGCTGGAGAAGTGGTGATGGTGGATGGCTTCGCATCGCCCAATGGACCAGCCGTAATTGTTGGCGTAGCACTCTCTTGCTTCATGCCCGGGTGTGGTGCAACTGGAACATTTCCAGCGTGACGAATAAATGCATGAAACCATGCAGCACCGTCGTACGTAATTTGGACAACTTCCCATCCCTCATTGGAACGGCGAGTGAGTTCTGCCGCCAACTCATGTGGGTTACGGACAGATTCTGAAACAACGTCGTACGTGAACATGGCCAAATCCTAGTGCCCTTCTCCGTCATGCTCACCCGCAGGATCTTCGGTTCGTACAAGTCCGTCAACATCAATGCCGTTAACGCCGCCGTCATACACCAAACGCCCATCCCTTAACGCAATGATGCGTTGCACAGTGTGCACGAATGACAACTCATGGGTAGCCACCACCACCGTTGCGCCGTCATCTGATGCTGTTTGCAACAACTCCAGAAGTGCTTCTTTACCCGCCGAGTCGAGACCAACAAATGGTTCGTCTACCAAGAGCAACTCGAAGGGACGAATGAATCCAAGGGCGATAGCTGACTTTTGTTTGAGTCCGCGTGAAAAACGATTGGGCATGTCGTCGGCACGGTCGTAAATACCTAGATGTCCAAGAAGGTCTGCCGCAGTTTGTTCCCATTCCTCCACGCCGTGCAATCGTGCGATGTATTCCATGTGTTCCCACAACGTGAGGTCGTCGTAGAACGTGGGTTGATCTGCGATGTAACTCAGTGAACTGCGCGCAGGAAGTGAACCGCCAGGGTTACCGCAGATACCAATCGTGCCTGATGTTGCATCGAGAAGACCGGCGGCAATTCGCATCATGGTTGTTTTGCCAGAACCGTTATGGCCAATGAGTGCCACTCGTTCGCCGCGTTCAATTGTGATGGAGATGGGGTCTAACGCAGCTGCTTCACCGTATGTCTTTGATACGTCTTCGATTAGTAATGCAGATGTTGGAGCAGGTGTGTAAATGTTCTGTCGAGTGCGTGCCATGTTAAGAACCTTCTGAAATCTTTTGTGGGGCAGTTGCGGTCTTTGCATTGCGGAACCATGCATGAATGTGATCTCGTTGACGAACCCATCCCGCAACAAGGGCTAAAACAATTGCTACTGCGCCGCTTGCGCGGAATGCGGTTCCAGTGACATCAGTGTTATTTTCATGTGCAAGTCGCACTGCAAGAACTGGAGCACTGCACACAATGGATACAACTGGTGGCCAAATTGCTCTAATCACGGTTCCCATTCCGCTGACTTCGGCCGGCAATGCAAGGCTTTCTGTGGCGCCGCCCACGGGATCGGGTGCGCCCTTCACCGCGTTAATGGCAGCACCAGCGACTCCGCCGAGTGCAGCGGGTACTCCAAGGAGAAATCCGTAGCCGATAGTGCTGACGTGCGGTTCCAACACAAACGCCATTGCCACACCAACCACAATGAATGGAAGTACAACTACCGACGGAACGATGAGATGTTTAGCCATCAACAAGCCGCGTTCCACTGGAAGTGCATCGGTTCTATCGGGCTGGTCCACTTCTTGCGAGAGCGGTTCAACAACGTCTAAGCCGAGAATAAATAAACACAAACCGCTGAGAACAATTGCAGGTGTGGTGCCATGCCACGCCACTACTAACGCAGCACCTGCCGCTGCAGCAAGCAACATCATTCGGAACAGGCGTCGAACAGGGAAATGCATCATGCTGCGCAAGCCGCGCCCCACCACAACATCGCGGCGAAGAAACGACGGAATCTTCCACCACGGTTGTACGCGCATGTATTCCTGGCTGAGTTGACGTCGAAGTAATACAACAGTGCGGATGTCTTGCAATGTGACTGCAAATTTCATTTGCGAGACCAAAGAACTACGTCGTGCAAGAGCCTCAAGCGACAACCGACGAGTGAGCGACATGGCGGTGATTGTTAACAGTGCAACTACTGCGACACCAATGAGATCTAGCGGCTGCCAGTGATGCCACCACATGGCAATGCTTCCAATGAAGTCAAAAGGACCAGACACATTGCTGGACGTGCCAGTGACGGCAACTTGCCAGGCCAAAAGAATTGATCCCACCGTAGTAGCTGACCAACGAGGAAGAGATAGACCGTGCGTGAGTAGTGCGCTCACTACAAACACGGCACCAATGATGGAACCAGCAAGGGCACCCCACATGGCAAATGTTGGTAACCCCGCCGATGCGCTTGGAATGCGCCGACCAAGTAACTGATTGGCAACTCCGCCCGCGATAGCTCCGGCAAACATGAACGTTCGAATTCGTTGAATAGCTGGATGTCGCAGTACTCCACCGCGATCAATGGGCGCCATCAGTACGTGTCGAACCTCAGCTTCTTCCACTGCCAGAGGGCCACCATTGGCACCACTTCGCACACCAATGAAAAACGCAAGTGCCGCAATGCAGCCCACCACGTGTGGAGTATGAACGTATAAATCTGTCAACTGTGAACCAGATAAGGGTTTATCTGTCACGATGTCCGAGAGATACATGATGGCCCCGCCGCCCAAGAGCGCAGCGAGATACACCCGGTACAGGGCTTCGAACCATTCCATGTCGGCCACTCGATGCCGGCGTCGCTCGGCGCGCATGTCATGCAGTGCTTCAATGCCCAGGGTTGCCGAATTCACCCAATAATCCTGCCACTGCCACCGTGAAATGGGGCAGATGGCGTAAGAATGGTGCCCATGAATTCTGACGCCGTCCAGACGTTCAGCGCCTTGCTTGCTCTTGTGGCGCTTGCGGGTGGCCTCATTACTTTTCTCTCCCTTGAGGTGCGTTCGTCTTGGGCTGACACATGGATTGCCACGGTTCGCGAATATGGCGTGTGGGCAATGTGTGCCATCACATCAACGGCCATGGTGGGAAGCCTGTATTTCAGTGAAAGCGTGGGGTACGCGCCTTGTAAGTACTGCTGGTACCAGCGAATCGCCATGTATTCCATTGCCATCATCACATTGGTGGCTGCAGTGATGAAAGACAATGGAATTGCTCGTTACACAATTGCGCTTGCACCGCTTGGTCTCGCAGTCTCGGTGTACCACTACTTATTGGAGTGGGGCGTTATTAATCAGAAGAGTGCATGCAGCCTTGACGTGCCGTGCACATCCATTTGGTTCCGCGAGTTTGGCTTCGTCACACTGTGCTTCATGGCCGGTTGCGCCTTCATCGCAGTGATCGCATTCTCAATAGCGCTTCTTCGTGCACAACCAACCAGTTCACAGGAGGACTGACATGGCTCAAAATAAGAAGAACTCCGGTTCGTCAACAATTAGCGCACGCGTCATCATTATTGGCGTTGCAATCCTCATTGCGCTTGCTGCTGCTATTGCAGTATTTGCAAGCGGCGGAGATGACAGCAGCTCTCCCGACACAACAGCAGACATTGTTGATGGCGGCGTTGCACCAGCTGAATACCAAAAAGTCACTGTTGATGGTGATGCTCTTGAACCACTGGGGCAAGACGCCACAGACCCAGCAAAAGGCAAAGTGGCACCAAACATTTCTGGCTACACATTCAGTGGCTTTCCAGTTTCGGTGAAGCCAGCAACAGATGGTTCACCAACCATGTTGGTGTTCTTGGCCCACTGGTGTCCACATTGCAATGCCGAAATGCCGCGCCTCATTAATTGGTACGAAGACGGACTTGTTCCAAGCGATCTTCGCGTCATCGGAATTGGAACTTCATCACGTAAAGATCAAGCAAACTGGCCACCGTCAAAATGGATGCAGTCGTTTGATTGGCCATTTGAAGTGATGGCAGATTCTGAAACCAACGAGGCCGGACTTGCATACGGTGTCGATGGCTATCCATTCATGATTATTCTTGACAAAGACGGCAAAGTCGTCGCCCGTCATTCAGGTGAGATGGATGAATCTGAGATTCCTACCTTCGTGAATACTGCACTAGGGCGCTAAACCACGTTTCTCTCTCTGCCATCTCGCAGGTATCGTTGATATCGGAACGGTGGCAGAGCGGACAAATGCACCCGCCTTGAAAGCGGGAGGGTTAATAGCCCCGGGGGTTCAAATCCCTTCCGTTCCGCCAGGGGAGTTGGCTTCGGCCAACTCCTTTTGCTTTTCCAGGAAAGTATTCCGTTAACGCTCGTCGCGCACGAATGGGGTTCCCAAAGCTTTTGGTGCACCCAAGATGTTGCTACTTCCGGGCCTGCTCAGCGCAATGAGTGCAATGAGTGTTGCTAGGTAGGGAAGCATCGGCATGATGGCCGACGGAATGAATGTGATTTGTTCGGCCTGCAATGTGAATGGCAACTGCAAGGTGAAGCCAAACAAGATTGCACCAAAGATCAATCGAATTGGTCTCCAACCAGCAAACACCACCAGCGACAATGCAATCCAGCCGACGCCGTTTGTGGTGGCTTCAAGATGCCATGCTGCGCTCATCGCAAGCATGTGGAACCCACCGCCAAGTCCTACTAGTGCACCACCCAACAATGTGTAACGAATACGGATTGATGCAACAGACAAACCTTGTGAATCAACAGTGGCGGGATCATCGCCGGTAGCACGAACTTCAAGTCCAGATCGAGTGCGGAACAAGAACCACGATGCAACAACGGCAATCACAATTGCGGCATACGTAATGATGTCTTGTCCGAACACAATGGGACCAAGAACTGGAATGTCGCTGAGCGGTCCAAACGAAAGTGGCTCAATGGTGGTGCGAACTGTTTTTCCTTCTGCAGGTTTGCCCAGAAAGTTTGCAAGTCCGGTACCGAAAATTACTAATGCAAGTCCGGACACAATTTGATTCGCGCGCAAGACAACAGTGAGTAAGGCATGAATGCCTGCGAGAACTGCGCCCAGGATGATTCCCAGCAGCAATCCGAACCACACACTTCCAGATGCGTCTGCCACAAGAAACGAGGTCACGGCAGATGTCAACAGCATGCCTTCAATACCAAGGTTTAATACTCCAGAGCGTTCAGTAAACAGTGCACCGAGTGCAGCGAGAATGAGCGTGGTGGCAATTGCGACGGAGTCGGCAAGAGACAGAATCCAAATATTCGAGTTCATTGCGTAACCGCCTTCATCCGTACCGCACGAATTTTGTATCGACGGAACGCTTCGCCGCCGAGCGCAAACAACAAGATGGCGCCTTGCAACATGATGCCAATGTGCTTTGGCGTGTCTGTTGAAATCTGAAGTTTCTCGCCACCAACGCGAAGTCCTGCGAACAAGATGCCGCTCACGATGATGCCTGCGAAGTTGTTACGTGCAAGAGCGGCCACCACAATGCCCGCGTATCCGTAACCAAGAAGCGTGATTCCTTGATCGAGACGAGCGAATGGACCCACAATCAACGTTGCACCACCAAGACCGGCGAGAGCACCCGACAGCAACATGACTGACATGGTGGTGCGGTTAGCACTGACGCCTGCATAGTGAGCCGCACGAGGCGAGTCTGCGATGACTTGAATGCGATAACCGAATTCGGTTTTCTTCACGAGCCAATACAAGAACAACGCAAGCACGAGCACGAAGAAGAATGTGGGGTAGAGGCGTGTGTCTCCAATGGGTGACAACGCTGCTGAGTCCGCAACATTTCGTCCCTGTGGGAATGCAGAATTTTTAGCTCGGAAAAAACTGTCTGGAGTGTTGATGAAATGCTTCACCAAGCTTGATGCAATGTATGTGAGCAACAGAGTCGTCACAATTTCGCTTGTTCCCAGACGCGAGCGCACAAGTGCTGGCACAAAAATCCATATGGCGCCAGCAATTGCGCCAATGATGAGTACGAGTGGAATCATCACGAATGAGGGCAAGTGTGGCCCGAGTGCAAGACCAGCCCACGCTCCACCAATCATTCCCAGGTACAACTGGCCTTCACCGCCAATGTTGTACAAGTTCATTTGGAATGAAAACGCGGCAGCGATTCCTGTACAGATCAGCACGGTAGACAGACCGAGTGTTTCGGTGATGCCTCGGTATGTGAGGAAACCGTCGTCCAACATGTTGGAGTAAGTCTCTGTTGCGGAATAACCGGTTGCTTGCAAGAAGATGGCTCCTGCAATCAGTGCAGATAACACCGAGAGAAAAGGAACAAGTGCGGAAAGATACTTAGGCGTCTCGGCACGTTGCTCGAAAATGATGCGAAATGGTGCACGCATTATGCGTTGTCTCCAGTGGTGAGGCCTGCCATTGCAGCACCCACCGTTGCGATGTTTGCATTTTCACCTGGTGTTTCGTGAGCTATTGCTCCGCGATACAACACCAAGATGCGATCTGATAGCGACATGATTTCGTCGAGGTCTTCAGAGATTAAGAGAATTGCTTGTCCCGCACTTCGAGCGTCGTCCAACAATCGGCGAACAGTTTCAATTGCTCCCACGTCAAGGCCGCGAGTAGGTGAACACACCACCAGCAATTTCGTAGCAGTTCGTCCGCCAGAGAGTTCTCGAGCAAGCAATACTTTCTGTGCATTTCCTCCAGACAGTTTTCGTGCAACGTGATCTGGCCCGTTTGCTTTGATCTCAAATTGATCAATGAGACGTGTTGCTTCGGGGCGAACAGACGCACGGTCTACAACGATGTGACGATTTCGAGTCAACAACAAGTTGTCGAGAATAGACATAGAGGGAACAAGTCCCATTCCGAGGCGATCTTCAGGAACATATGCCAAACCAAGTTCACGAGCGTGAATTGGTCCGCGATCTGTTGCGAGTGCTCCGCCAATAGACACAGAACCATGCGTAGGCGTGATGAGACCAGCAATAGTGTCAGCTAATTCTTTTTGACCATTGCCGGCAACACCAGCAATACCCACCATCTCACCTTCGTGGACATTGAACGAGATGTTGGACAGCACGTTGACACCGTTGATGTCGAGCGACAAATCACGAATTTGCAGAACTTCATGGCCAATTGGGTGCGATGCACGTTGTGTTCCCAAGTTGATATCGCGTCCCACCATGAGGCGTGCAAGTTCTTTCGTATCGGTTGCTCCACGACCAGAAACATGGCCTGTTACTTTGCCTCCACGAAGGACTGTGACACGGTCTGAGATTTCAACAACCTCGCCTAATTTGTGACTAATGAAAACAATTGATTTTCCAGCAGCCGTCATTGCGTGAACGTTTTCAAACAACTTTTCAACTTCAGCTGGAACAAGAACAGCGGTTGGTTCGTCAAGAAGTAGTACTTCTGCTCCTTGGTATAGCGCTTTCACAATTTCTACGCGCTGACGCTGACCTACTGAAAGATCTCCCACCGTTGCAGTGGGATCAATGGGGAGTCCGTATGACTCTGCTACTTCGGAGACGCGCTCGCTAATGGAGCGGCGATCGAGAACGAAGGAGAGATTGCGGCTACCGAGAATGACGTTTTCTGCAACGGTGAAGCGATCCACAAGTCGGAAGTGTTGATGCACCATCGCAATGCCGTGCTGCAAACCTGCGCGTGGCGATGAAAGAACTACTCGCTGACCATTGCGTGCGATGTAGCCATTGTCTGGTTGATACAGACCGCACAACATGGCGGCCAATGTGCTTTTGCCAGCGCCGTTTTCTCCAAGAAGAGTATGAACTTCACCTGGCTTGATATCGAAATCAACGGAGTCATTAGCGAGAACACCAGGAAACCGTTTTGAAACTGAGTGTGCTGAGAGAGCGCTAGGGGCCGCACCACCTGAGTGGTACGGCCCCGAAGCGACCACACGTGAGGTATT
>JBMTEX010000059.1:0-13044 GCA_049433485.1 Ilumatobacteraceae bacterium
GCAATTCCATCCTGAAAAATCTGCGTCTGCAGGTCTTGCGTTGTTAGAGAATTTCGTTCGATCGGCGGCATCATGATTTTGTATCCCGCTATCGATTTACTTGGCGGAAAAGTTGTCCGCTTGCGTCAAGGTGAGTACGACGACAGCACGGTGTACGGCGATGATCCAGTTGCTGTTGCAGAATCGTTTGTGGCACAAGGTGCTACGTGGGTGCACATGGTTGATTTAGATGCAGCGCGAAGCGCAGAACCTGTGAATCGCTCTATCATTGCGTCGGTTGCTTCAGCATTGTCGGGCCGTGCTCACGTGCAAGTAGGCGGTGGCGTGCGAACCAAAGACGATGCACAAGCATTAGCTGACGTTGGTGTGACGCGCGTGGTCATGGGGTCGGCCGCGGTGGCTCATCCTCCACTTGTGGAGTTGGTGTCGCAATCTGTTGCGGTGGCGGTTGGTTTAGACCATCGCAATGGAATTGCTGCAACGCATGGGTGGACAGAAACCTCGGGCCTCACAGTTGCCGAACTCTTGCCTCAGTTCCCGACTGCATCTGCTTTTGTCATTACCGACATTTCTCGTGACGGCATGTTGACCGGACCAGATGTAGAAGGGCTTGCGGAGTCTGCGTCATCAACTCATGTTCCCGTTATTGCAAGTGGCGGAGTAGGTGCGTTGGCGCACATTCAGCAGCTCGCACGAGTAGCAGGTCTCAATGGAGTGATTGTTGGGAAAGCTTTGTATGAAGAAAAATTCTCTGTGGCAGACGCAGTGGCGGTTCTTGCATGAGTTCCGACATCGTTGCTCGCGTGATTCCATGTTTGGACGTAACGAATGGTCGAGTGGTGAAAGGGGTCAATTTTGTTGATCTTCGTGACGCCGGTGACCCAGTAGAACTTGCAGCGCGATACGACCAACAAGGCGCCGATGAATTGGTGTTTCTCGACATCACAGCGTCGTCAGACGGACGCGAGACCATGATTGATGTTGTTTCTCGGACCGCAGAAGAAGTCTTCATTCCGTTCACCGTGGGTGGTGGTATTCGGCAACTATCGGATGCCCGTTCAATGCTGCGCGCAGGTGCAGACAAAGTGAGTGTGAACACGGCCGCCGTCCAACGACCAGAACTCATCTCAGATATTGCTGCAGAATTTGGAGCGCAATGCGTGGTGTGTGCCATCGACGCAAAGTGGAATGCAACGGAGAACAGATGGAAAGTTTTTCTCCACGGTGGACGAACTGAAACTGAACTTGATGCTGTGGAGTGGGCTGCACATGCAGTTCGCATGGGGGCAGGGGAGATCTTGCTCACGTCAATGGATAGAGACGGAACACGAGATGGGTTCGACATTGCACTCACGTCTGCGGTGTCACGCGAGGTGTCAGTTCCGGTGATCGCTAGTGGCGGCGTGGGAACTTTGGAGCATCTGGCAGACGGTGTTCAGCAGGGTGGTGCAACCGGTGTTCTTGCGGCATCAATTTTCCATTTCGGAGAGTTCACCGTCGCCGACGCAAAGGCTGTCATGGCGGCACGGGGTATTCGTGTTCGTCCGGCGTAAATGCTGCTACTGACCGCCACTTAAAACTTCCGCAATTGCTGACGCAAAGAACTGTTCAGCTCCCACCGCAATGCTGTGGTCCACTTGTGGCATGACATGAACGGTTGTACTGGTCCATGTTGATGCTTGTGTGATGAGGGCATCTGGCTGCGTGAATTGATCATGTTCTGGCGCCAACAATATTTTTGGCTGTGAGTATCTGCTGCACAACGGATTGTTGGCCAACATGGGAATTGGCGGTGCCATTGCAATCCAGCCAGCGATGTATGGGTGTGTGACATTCATGGCAACTACTGACCCGAATGAGTAGCCGCACATAATGATGGCTCCATCTGGGTCCATCATGTCTGCAAGGTCGCAGGCCGCCAGAAGGTCGAGTCGTTCGCTGTCCCCATCGTCGTGCTCTCCGCCGGACATTCCCACACCTCGAAAATCTGGTGCGATGGAGTGGCAGTCCATCCGAAGTGCGGCTCTCTGCATGGCCTGCACCACATGATTGCGCCGATCTCCGCCATACAGCGGGTGGGGGTGCCCAATGACGACTGTGGCACGCACTTTTTCGGCATCGGTTCTCACAACATCGGCCTCAATTTTGACGCCGTCAATGGTTTCTAGGTAAACGGTTTCCAATGCCACATATGGAGACGGTACCGTGCTGTGGGTGAGTGACGACACACAAAAACTCCCCATTCAAATGTTGAACGACCGACTGTTGGTTCGAATCCCACAAAGCGAGGGTGAACGGCGGTCGTCCGGAGGAATTCTTATTCCTGCCACCGCCCAAATCAGTAAGCGATTGGTCTGGGCTGAAGTGGTGGCGCTCGGGGCAAATGTGAGGGCGGCCGAAGTGGGCGACCGGGTGTTGTTTAGCCCTGAAGATCGATACGAAGTGGAAGTGCAAGGCGTTGATTACATCATGTTGCGAGAACGAGATATTCACGCGGTTGCAGCGTCACGCATTGAAGTAGGAACAGGGTTGTACATCTAATGGCAGAGATACAAGGTCGAATCATTTCACCCACACCAGATCAATTAGATGCGGTGACGTACAACAGTGACGGTTTAGTTCCTGCAATCGCTCAATGTGCGGACACAGGTCAGATTCTCATGATGGCGTGGATGAACAAAGAGTCTCTTGGTATGACTTTTGCTGAAGGGCGAATGGTGTACTGGAGTCGAAGCCGACAAGAGCTATGGCGCAAAGGCGACACCAGTGGTGATCGGCAGTTTGTTCGTGAAGCCTATTACGACTGTGACGGAGACACGTTGTTGTTCGTGGTTGAGCAAGAGGGCAAAGGCGCATGCCATACGGGTGAGCGTTCTTGCTTCTATCGATCTTTTGGTAGCCAACAGTGACCACAGATATCCGTCCAACACGAGATGAGTTCATTTCGTTGGCGCAAAAACACACAGTTGTTCCTGTGTGGACAGAAATTCTTGCCGACTTAGAAACACCAGTTGCCGCCTACATCAAGTTGGTGGGTGAGGACGACGGATTCTTGTTGGAGTCGGTGGAGCATGGCGAGCGTTGGAGTCGGTACTCATTTGTCGGTCGTCGTCCTCGAGGAACTCTCACATTGCGTAATGGTCACTTAACCACAACGGGTGATGTGCCAGCATCTGTTCCATTAGATAGGGGCATGTTGGCTGCAATGGATGAATTGTTGCGTATATATCGCGCACCTATTCTTCCAGACCTTCCACCGCTGCAAGGTGGGCTCATGGGTCACCTGGGTTACGACGTTGTTCGAGAAATTGAATCGTTGCCACATGCGCCACATGATGATCGTGGATTACCAGATGCGTCCATCAGCATTATTGGTTCTCTTGCAGCGTTCGACCATTGGCGCCAACGTGTGTATCTCTTGGAAAGTGTTCCAGTTGCTGATTTGTCAGCAGAAGAGATTGAACAGGCATACGACGATGCCGTGGTAAGAGTGCAACAGTCCGTTGCAGATCTTGCGCGACCATTGGCGTATGTCGCTGTCGAGCCACCAGTGCCGGGCGAGAATTTGCCCGAGACACGGTCCTCTATGCCGCACGGCGCGTATCGAAACGCTGTGGAAGTGGCAAAGGAATACATCCGTGCGGGAGACATTTTCCAAGTGGTGCTGTCACAGCGCTTCGATGTAGATCTTCAGGCAGACCCGTTAGATGTGTATCGCGTGTTGCGTCAAGTGAACCCCAGCCCGTACATGTATTACGTGAAGCAACCAGATCTCACCATCGTTGGCGGTTCACCAGAACCAATGGTGCAAGTCATCAACGGGCGCGTTATTTCGCGACCAATTGCAGGAACTCGCAAGCGCGGAACAACAGATGAACATGATCGACGTCTCGCTGCTGAACTGCGTGAGAATCCAAAGGAAGTTGCGGAGCACATCATGCTGGTAGATCTGGCGCGTAACGATGTGGGTCGAGTTGCTCAATATGGAACCGTAAAAATGGATGAACTCATGACACTGGAGCGTTACAGCCATGTCATGCATCTCACCTCGCAAGTATCTGGTGATGTACGCGATGGTCTCTCGCCCATTGACGTTCTTCGGGCCACGCTGCCAGCAGGAACAGTGAGTGGAGCACCAAAAGTTCGTGCCATGGAAATCATCGATGAATTAGAGCCTGTGAAACGTGGACCATACGCCGGAGTTGTGGGGTATGTGGACTTCTCTGGAAACTTAGACACAGCTATTGCTATTCGCACCATGTTTATTGGACCAAACATTGCAAGTTTGCAAGCAGGTGCAGGCATTGTGGCCGACAGTGATCCGGCAGATGAAGATTTGGAATGCGCAAATAAGGCACGGGCTTTGTTGGCAACGATTCCGGCTGCAGAACGAATGACGCAACGTCGACGTGAGGCGGGGACAAAAGCATGACAAATGCACTGGTGTGGTGTGATGCAGAACGTGATGTCATTCATGTGCGAGGCGCCGATGCTCAATCGTTTCTTCACTCACAATTGGCGCAAGACATTGCTTCTTTAGAAGTGGGTCACAGTGCACATAGTTTGTTGTTGGAGCCAACTGGTCATGTGCATTCTTTGGTTCGTGTCGTGCATCAGGGCGAGTATTTTTTCACCCTCGATGTTGATCGTGGATACGGAGAATCAGTCATCACTCGTCTGAAGAGGTTCATTCTCCGCTCCAAAGTGGAGATGACCCTTAGTGACTGGGTGGTTCGTTCATTAAGAGGTGATGGGGCTCGCACCTTGGTCGGTGCTCATGCAGGGGCGGCCACGTTTGCATGGGGTGATACGGATGCCGTTGACCTGGTGTGTTCTGCGGGAGATGCGCCGAAGCACGGCGAGCAAACAGAACCTCCACACATTGACATGTTTCGTGTTGATGCTCGATGGCCGCGTGTAGGTGTGGACATTCTGGTGGGTGATATTCCGGCGACCACGGGTGTGGTGACTGTGGCTGTGAGTTTCACGAAGGGTTGTTATCCCGGCCAAGAGCTAGTGGAGCGTATGGATTCACGTGGTGCCGACGCACCTGTCAACCTTCGCATTGCATCGCGTGACGGAGTTGCCGTGGGTTCGCGAATTGAGCTGTCGGCACAAGACACAGGAACGGTGACATCTATAGGGTTCACGACCGCGCTTGTACGAGTAGGACGTGAATCCAAAATTGGTGAACCCTTAGCGCTGTCGGTGTAATTCGCTCCAGACCGTTGATAGCTCAGGAGAGTGTCGAAGTAGTCGGTCTACTTCACCTTCAGATATCTGCGATGCAAATGCGGTGTGTAGCCATGCATTACGTAATTGATGCTGTTGAAGGTGATGGGCAGCTTGCGCGGCGGCAAAAGCAGTAGTGCTGGCTGGGCATTTTGTGTATCCATCCGTGGCGTACGCCAATGCCTCTGTGTACTGCTCGACATCCAACATTGCGCCGAGAATGGTGGCGTCCATCTTTGCGTCACCCTCAGACACCAGCAATGAACTCTGAAACGCACGTTGCAATTGTCTAGCCATGGTGAGTTGTTGCCACTGCATGAGAAGCATGAGCACAAAGAGAGGTAGTAATCCGATATAGCCGTAGAACACAGTTGTTGCCGCGAATACTGCAGTGATTCCAAAACTCACTTGAAGGACTATTCGCTTGCCTCGGGCTGGAAAGATTCGCTCTGCAATTTCCCCAACAACGGCTCCACCATCAAGTGGCAGGAGTGGAATTAAGTTAAGGACGCCGAGTGCAGCACCAGCCCACCACACTGCTGCTGCAACTTCACTAGACGAAAGTTCACCTCGACTAAATGGATTGACTCCGAATGCGAGAAGCCCAAGAAGGGCAGTTCCTATCTGTAGTCCAGGTCCAGCAAGTGAAATTGCAATCTTTTGTTTCCAAGTGAGGGGTGCTGTGCTTTCATAAGACGCATAAGCCACCATGAAATCCAAAGCAATAGATGCATCGCATTTGTTGCGGCGCGCAACGAGAGCATGACCCAACTCATGAATCACCGTAAAGACAGCAACTGCACCGGCCACCCAGAGGCCAAGTGGAAAGGGGTATAGGAATCCCAAGATGAGAATGAAGACGCCAAATCCGGGTCGAATAGTGGTGGGGAAGCCAAACAATTGAAAAGTGCCAGCGGAGCGTTGAGGCAGTGCACGTGGCATGGCCGAAGTGTAGATACAAAAACGTCGTCAACGACAGCATCTCAATGAGACGTTTGTACTTCAGACAAATTGTAAAACCGTGATTGAGAAGTTTTCATAGACTGTGGCTGTGCCTCTCGTTTTTTCCTTTGATCACAAGCATCGTCGCCCGCCAATGGAGATGAAAGATCTTCTCGGTGGCAAAGGTGCGAATCTCGCAGAGATGATGAGCGTGTTGGGCTTACCGGTACCTCACGGATTCACCATCACCACCGATGCATGCCGTTCCTACATGCGTAGTGGCTGGCCCAAAGGTTTGGATGATGAGATTCGTCATCACGTGTTGCGCCTTGAAAAGAAGATGGGTCGATCGCTTGGCGATGCCGCAGATCCTTTACTGGTGTCGGTGCGTTCTGGCGCAAAGTTTTCAATGCCAGGGATGATGGACACCGTTCTCAATCTTGGGTTGACAGATAAGAGCGTGGTGGGGTTGGCAGTCTCTACCAATAACGAACGATTCGCGTATGACTCGTATCGTCGCTTCATTTCCATGTACGGCCGAATTGTGCTGGGTATTGACGGAGAATTATTTGAACACGAACTTGATGCGGTGAAATCTGCATTGGGAGTTTCTACAGATGCAGAAATTTCTGCTGATTCGTTGAAACTGTTGTGCGATACGTACAAGAAGATTGTCGCCACAGAATCGGGGAAGCCTTTCCCACAAGATCCCATGAAACAACTCCGTGGCGCGGTGGAAGCAGTATTTCGTTCATGGAATGGTCCTCGCGCAGTGGCGTATCGAGTGCGAGAGAAAATCAGTCACGATTTGGGAACTGCTGTCAATGTTCAAGCAATGGTGTTTGGAAATCGAGATGACAATTCCGGTACAGGAGTCGGATTCACACGCAACGCGGCGACGGGCGAGAACACTCCGTACGGCGATTTCTTGGTGAATGCGCAAGGTGAAGATGTTGTTGCTGGAATTCGCCACACCGAAGACTTGGAAGCATTGCGTCAAAAGTTTCCAGAGATTCATGAGGAACTGCTGCATATCTTTCACAAACTTGAAGCGCACTACACCGATATGTGTGACACAGAATTCACTATTGAGCAGGGCAAGTTGTGGATGTTGCAGACACGGGTAGGAAAGAGAACTGGCGCAGCCGCCCTTAGAATGGCAGTGGAGATGACATCGCCGACAGGCAAGGGAAAGTCTGCGTGGAAGATCTCGAAGAAGGAAGCCGTCATGCGTGTGACGGCAGACCATCTTGACCAAGTGTTGCATCCGCAGTTCGCAGAGAAGTCTGCACCGCTTACTCGTGGACTCGCCGCATCTCCTGGCGCTGCAGTTGGCCGCATTTATTTGTCGGCCGACCGTGCCGAAGCAGCGGCAAAGACTGGTGAGGACGTCATTCTTGTTCGTAACGAGACAAGCCCGGAAGACGTTCACGGAATGATGTTGTCTCGAGGTGTACTCACCGTGCGTGGTGGGCTCGTGAGTCACGCCGCTGTTGTTGCTAGAGGGTGGGGAACTCCCGCCATTGTTGGCGCTGAAGAGGTAAAAATTGACGACACTTCAATTTCCGTTGGCGGCGTGGTCATCAATGAAGGTGACTGGATGTCACTAGATGGAACTACTGGGGAAGTGATGTTGGGTCGACTGGAACTCACGTCGTCGCGTCCACCTGAAGAGTTCGTCACCATCTTGATGTGGGCTGATGACATCAGGAAAGGCAAATTAGACGTTCGGGCGAATGCCGACACAGGGGAAGATGCGAAGAAGGCACGAGAACTTGGTGCTCAGGGAATAGGTCTGTGTCGTACCGAGCACATGTTTCTTGCGCCGGACCGACTGCCCATTGTGAGAAAAATGATTCTGGCTTCAACGCCAGATGAAGAGAGCGAATCTCTCGAAGCTCTGCGCATTGCGCAAAAGGAAGACTTTGTTTCTCTATTGCGTGAAATGTCTGGACTTCCTGTCACAGTGCGGTTGCTTGACCCGCCACTGCACGAATTTCTCCCTGATGTCAATGAATTGGAAAAACTCGAAGCTGCAGGCGGCTTGTCAGACGAGGATGCACGTCTTCTTGATGCAGCTCGCGAATGGAGCGAAGTGAATCCCATGCTGGGTACTAGAGGGGTGCGCTTAGGAGTACTGAAGCCTGGCCTGTATGCCATGCAGGTTCGCGCATTAATGGAGGCGGCCGACGAGGTAGCGGCGTTGGGACGCGAGCCAATTGTTGAAATCATGATTCCACTTACAGTCGCCAGAGAAGAACTTGCACTAGCGAGAAGCTGGGTGGAGGACGTGCTGTCAGACATCAATTCGCGCCCGGCTCCACAGGCGAAAAAAGGCGGGAAAATTGTGAAGCGTCCGAAAGTGTCTATTGGCACCATGATCGAGACGCCACGCGCCGCTTTACGTGCAGATGAACTTGCCGAAGTGGCGGATTTCTTTAGCTTCGGAACAAACGACCTCACACAAATGACCTTTGGTTTCAGCCGTGACGATGTCGAATCGCGGATGATGCCGGAGTATTTGTCTGCGGGGCTTTTGAAACGAAACCCGTTTGAGTCAATTGATCAGACCGGTGTTGGAGAATTGATCTCAATTGCCACTACTCGAGGTCGTAGAACAAAACGCAATTTAAAACTTGGTGTGTGTGGCGAACATGGTGGAGATCCGGATTCCATTGCGTTCTTTTATCGAACAGGTGTGAACTACGTGAGCTGTTCTCCATATAGGGTGCCCATTGCGCGCTTGTCAGCGGCTCAGGCTGTCATCGGTGGAACGAAGACCGACAATAAGTAAGTAGTAGTCTCGGAGTATGTCTAATCCCCTCATGCATGCGTCTATTTTGTTTGGCGCATCTTCCAGTGGTGGCGGAAAAGTAGACATCGATGTCGCGTTCTGGCACTGGCCGATGCTCATCGGGATTATTTCGGCACTGCTTCTCGTCGACATCTTGGTGATTCACCGTAACGCCCATGAAGTACACACAAAAGAAGCTGCTATTGAGTCTGCCGTGTGGATCAGTTTCGGATTTGTCTTTGCACTCTTCGTTTTGTGGGAATTCGGTGGTCCGGCCGCAGGCGAATACATGGGCGGATACCTCATTGAGAAAAGTCTCAGCGTGGACAATGTCTTTGTGTGGGCCGTATTGTTCGCACATTTTCAAGTTCCAAAGAAGTATCAACACAGGGTTCTGTTTTGGGGAATCTTCGGCGCTTTGGCCATGCGCATCGGTTTCATCTTCGCTGGCGTCGCCATCATTAATGCATTCAAGGTGACACTCATTATTTTCGGTTTGTTCCTCCTGTACTCGGGAATCAAGTTGCTCCAGACCCACGATGAAGGCTTTGATCCGTCGCACTCGAAGTCCATGAAGCTGTTCCATCGGTTCGTGCCGTCAACAGACGAACTAGATGGACAGAAATTGTTCACGGTCAAGAATGGGAAGCGTCTTGCAACTCCTTTGCTGGCTGTGTTGGTTCTTGTGGAAATTACGGATGTCATTTTTGCCATCGACTCCGTCCCTGCCGTCCTGGCAGTGACCAATGAGACCTATATAGCGTTTGCATCAAATGCTTTCGCGATTCTGGGTCTGAGGGCTCTTTATTTCCTATTGGCCGACATGCGAGACAAATTCCGTTATTTGCAAACCGGTTTGGGTGTCATTCTCGCTTTTGTTGGTGTCAAGATGACCGTGTCTTATTGGTGGCACATGCCCATTGCGATCTCGCTCAGCATCATTGCTCTGGTTCTCGTGGTATCAATTTTTGCGTCCTTGCGAGAAGAGCGCCGCCCGTCATAAGTAGCGCAGGCAGGCACTAATGTCTTGCCATGGCCATTGCGGAGGACGACATTCAAAAGGTGCGTTCTGCCGTCGCCTTGTCAGACGTTGTCTCGCCGTATGCGCAATTGCGTCGCACAGGTCGCAGTCAAGTGGGCTTGTGTCCTTTTCATTCTGAACGCACTCCATCGTTCAGCGTGAACGATGAGACCGGTCGGTACATGTGCTTTGGTTGTGGTGCAAAAGGCGATGTCTTCACGTTTGTTCAACAGATTGAACATCTTGACTTCATTGCTTCTGTTGAGCGTCTGGCTAGCAAAGCTGGAATAGAACTTCACTACACCTCTGGTGCTGGTACTGGTGAGCGGAAACATCGCAAAGAACTTCAAGAGTTAATGAATACAGCAGTGGAGTGGTATCACGCTCGATTGTTGGAATCTCCAGATGCGCGTGCCGCGCGAGAGTATTTACGTTCTCGAGGCCTTTCTGGCGACGTTGCACGAACGTTCAAACTGGGCTGGGCGCCCGACGATTGGGATCTGTTGTGTCAAGCGCTAGGTGCACCAGCCAAAATGCTGTCTGAAATTGGGCTTGGCTTTGTGAACAAAGCGGGACGATTGCAAGATTCATTCCGCGCTCGCGTGATGTTTCCAATTTTTGATGAGAATGGGAACGCGGTGGCCTTCGGTGGGCGAATATTGCCTGGCTCTACAGACCCAGCAAAGTACAAGAACTCCACGGAGACGCCCATTTATACAAAGTCGCGAACGTTGTATGGCTTGAATTGGGCAAAAGGTGCGGTCATTAAAGAAGACAAAGTCATCGTGTGTGAGGGGTATACAGATGTCATTGGTTTTCATCGCAGTGGACTAGCCACTGCCGTTGCAACATGTGGAACAGCCTTAACGGAAGAGCATGTGAAACTAATGAAGCGATACGCACGAAATGTTGTGCTGGCGTTCGATGCCGACTCTGCTGGGCAGGGTGCTGCAGAAAAGTTTTATGCGTGGGAAAAGAAGTACGACGTTGCGGTCTCTGTGGCGCAGTTTCCGCAAGGTAAGGACCCAGGAGAGCTATCGCAAACAGATCCAGAAGCATTGTCGCGTGCAATTAGTGAAGCCATGCCGTTCCTGGGGTTCCGTTTGAAGCGTTTGTTCGATGCGCATCCATTGCGTTCACCGGAAACGCGCGCTCGCGTTGCGTCAAAAGCAATGGACCTCATCAATGAACACCCAGATCCCAACGTGCGCCGCCTTTATGCAGGCGAAGTTGCTAGCCACACGGGAGTTTCTGCGGCCGAGCTTGTCAAGATTGCCGACAAGGGTGGGTCGCTGCCAACTGAAGTGTCACAACCAATTCAGCAAGCCCCAGAAGGCGCTGGATTTGTGGCTCTATCGTTGCTCATACATGAATGGGATTCCATCGCTCCTTGGTTAATTGAGGAGCTCTTTGTCGACGCGGCATCACGGGGAGCATTCCTGGCACTTGCTGAGGCGGACGGAGATGTTCATGCGGCAATTCAGGCGGCGTCGCCCGAATCTGCAGCAATTATTGAACGCGCTGCGGTGTACGACGATGAAGCCGACCCATTTGTTGAAGCACGCGCTCTCATCGGGGCCGCTGTACGTCGAGAACTCCAGGCACGTCGCACCGTTGCCGATGCTTCAGACATGCAAAAACAACGGGCAGTTCGAATTGCACTGGAAGATTTAGCGCACCCAGAAAAGGCAGTTGCATCAGCGGTGCAGTTGTTGCAGTGGCTGTCGTCCTTGAAAGAGCCGCTCGAATGAGTCAGCGCCCACGTGTGAACCCACCTCATCCAGATGTGGATCTCGCAGAGTGGGTAACGCTTGTCGCATCGCGTTCAGACGAGGGAACCGTGGATCCCAACACGGTGGCACATGTTTTCAGAAATGTGGAACTAACTCCGGAGTTGCTTCGTCAGATCGAATCGGTGTTACAAGAAATCAATATCTCCATTGCCGTTGTCGAACCAGATCTCTCGGATTTGCCAGAGAAGAAGGTCTCGCCTCCAAGGAAACCAAATTCCACAACGGGCAAGCACATCACTGCAGATGCTGGGGACGCAGTGCGTATGTATCTTCAGGAAATTGGACAAGTGGAACTTCTCACAGCGGAAGGGGAGAGAACCCTTGGTCGTGCAATTCGTGACATGCAGAACGCCAAGGTAGAGATGTCTGCAGGCGAAGTATCTGCAACGCGTCGACGTGAACTGCGAGGCATTATTCGCGAGGGCGAGGCAGCATTCGAACACCTCATTACCGCAAACCTTCGTCTAGTGGTGTCTATTGCGCGTAAATACGACGGCCGCGAACTTCAGTTGCTTGACCTCATTCAAGAGGGCAATATCGGACTTATGCGTGCTGCGGAAAAGTACGACTGGGAGAAAGGTTTCAAGTTCTCCACGTATGCGACATGGTGGATTCGTCAAGCAATGATGCGCGCCATGGCGGATCAGGGCCGAACTATTCGCGTGCCAAGTCATGTTGTTGAATTACTTAATCGACTCACTAAAGCAGATCGAGATCTCACGGTTGAGCTTGAGCGCGAACCGACGCTGCAAGAACTGTCTGAACGCACGTTGATCTCGGTTGAAAAGATTGAAGAGCTGCGACAAATTTCATCTGTCACCACAAGTCTTGATGAACCATTGGGAACAGATGAAGATGCCGCCACGCTTGTTGATGTGTACACCAGCGAAGACAATGATGATGAAGCGCCCGACGAAGTGGTGCAGAAGCGTCACCTCATTGCGGCTATCTCGGCAGAGTTGGAACATTTGCCGGAACGTGACCGGCGAATTCTTGACAAACGATTTGGTATCTCTTCTGGCCAGCCCCTTACCCTGGACGACGTGGCGAAACAAGAGGGCGTCACGCGCGAGAGGATTCGTCAAATTGAGCAAAAGACTCTCGCTCGACTCCGACACCCCAACAACAGCCAACGCCTACGCAGTTTCCTAGATTACGAATAGTTGCACCTTTGGTGGCGGGGGACCTCGCTGGTAACCTGACAGTTCCCTTCCGGGGTAGCTCAGTTGGCAGAGCAACGGACTGTTAATCCGTGTGTCGTG
>JBMTEX010000060.1:0-12658 GCA_049433485.1 Ilumatobacteraceae bacterium
CACACACACACATACTCATACACACACATTATACACACACACACAAACACGCATGCACACACACACACGTACATACACACACACAACCACACACACGTACATACATCAGGCGTTGCAGAACTGCAGAGGCTGAAAAACCTCGGGGTTCACCCCATACACGCGCCGATGTTTCCACATGATCTGTTTCACATTCCACCAACAGACGAACACACCGTTGCCCGTGATTCGCAATTTCCTGCATGGCTTCATGAACAGCATTCTGTGATGCCGCCACAACATGAGGCGCCGTAGTGAGCGGTGATTCAAATTCGATCGTGCAGGCAAAATCTGATGGTGGCGTATCTGGAGAAAAATGCCGTACATCTTCTCCTGTCACTAACTGCCACACAGATCGACCCTCTGCACCGAAACGATCAATGAGTGCCGACTCGCCAATGTCTCGCACCGCATGACAATGAGACAGCCCCAGTCGCTGTAGCAACCCCACTGTGTCAGCCGAGATAGCTCCGATGTGCTGCAATGCCCCCACCGGAATTCCATTCAGAAAATCTTGGGCAACCGATTGATGAATAATGCACGGTGTTCCACGTGACACAGACAGGTGTGCAGCTGTGAGCGCGGCGAACCGCGAAGAAGCAATACCAATGCCACTAGCGATGGGCTCTGTAGAGCAGATGTTGCGCAAATGTTGCGCAACGGCCTCTTCTCCACCGAAATAACGAGAAGGGCCACGCGCCGACAACACCATGACACCCGCATCTTCCACCTCGACAAGCGGCGAGATGGAAGCAACAGCACGAACGACGCGTTCGAATTCAATGAATGAATGCTCTTCTCCGAATGAGCCGTAGTACTTCACCCACTCAGGAAACACAATTGCAATAGTGCGACTCATGCTTTACCCGTGGACACACCGCCTGAACGATTCGGCAGAAACACAGAACATGAACGCTGGCCATATACGCGACGACCATGAGCACTGACCTGAACAGAGCGCTGTGCAGCATGAGTAGAAAACTCCCACTCGTGAGTCGATGCAGATAACACTGCGTCGAGAGAAAACGCTTGTGTTGGATTCATCACAAACAGAACAGAGCCTTGTGCTTTTACACGCGCAGCAATACGCCGAGCTTCAGAAGCAGAGCAATGAGTAGCCGACACCGCGACGAGATCGATGCCGTCGACAAGTGCACCAACCACCCCAGACCACACTGACCCCTTTTCAGGAGTAGAGACACACACAGTGCGATGTAGTGCGACGCCATATTCATGCATAGACCGCAACCCGACATGCGGCATGTTGACCAATGCCAACCACGACCCCGATTGAGTTGCAGATGATGCAAGCGCACTTAACAACGACAGCGATGCACCACCAGAGATTCCGTACACAAAGCCACGCTCTAGACCGCGCGCTGGAAACAACGGTGCAAGTTCGCACGGAACACTGAGCGGGCCGTAACCAGATGACACACGTGCACCAACACGTGCAGCAAATTGAGCACCTGTCTCTAAGGCAGAGAGATGTGGTCCCGACAATGCGAGCGACTCAATAGTGGACATGGCGCCACCATAGCGAACACATGTTCGTAAGTTTCAGGCCGTCCCCGGCCCCAGCGATTAGCCCTGCTTAGCGAGCCATTTCTCGCGACCAAGGCGACTGCGCTCCCACAAGTGCGCAGGTACACGTGGGTCGAGACCCGCTCCTGCACTATCGGCAGCAGGAGCCGCGGCAGCAGGTGCAGCCTCTGCCGGCATTTGTGCCAACAGTTCTTCCACGCTTGGCGGGGTCATTCCTGGCTTCCAGTACTGATACAGATCGCGAACAATGTCATTCAATCCAGATTGAGAAGCCCCCGATGACAGCTGAGCGGTCACGATATTTCCGTACACATGCACCCACGCCACTTGGCCAGATTCTAAGAAACGACGTGCCAGAACAGCCGCGGGGCGGGTTCCTTTGGCTTCGGCCACCGAGGCAAAACGCTCGTGACCCATTCCGGTGAGAGAACGGTTGGTTTCAAAACGAACGATGGCGGCACTACCGCCGGCCTTTTGTTCTACTGCTACTGGCTGACCCATAAATGTCACGCTAGTCAACCCGCCTCGGCTTCGCCTACTAATACGGCAGGCAGGTACCGTACGCAGTACATATCTCGACCCCTAAGGGTCCTGTTCTAGGGGAACACCATGGCAGACATCACCATTGAAGAGTTCGAAAAAGAAGCTCGCGCTTTCCTTGAAGCAAATGCAGAGAAGCGCCCCGTAGAAAAAGCCTTCGTCTGGGGCGAAGGCTCAGACAACTTCTATCGCGAAAAAGACCGCACACAAGAAGCAGCACAAGCAGAAGACGCAAAGAAGTGGCGCCAGAAGAAGTTCGATGCCGGCTTTGGTTGGATCTCCGGACCGAAGGAATACGGCGGTCGCGGACTGCCACCTGCATACGACCGTCTGTACAGCCAGATGGAAGCCACCTACCGCGTGCCAGACCAAAGCGCATTTGCCATCAGCCTTGGAATGGTGACACCAACAATTCTCGATCACGGTTCACAAGAAGCACGCGACCGTTACGTGCGCAAGTTATGGCGCGGCGAAATGATTGCATCACAGTTGTTCTCAGAGCCAGGTGCAGGTTCAGACCTCGCATCACTCACCACAAAGGCCGTCAAAGACGGTGACGAGTGGGTCATCACTGGCCAGAAAGTGTGGACCACTGGTGCGCACTACTCAGACATTGGCGAAATCATGACCCGCACCGACTGGGATCTTCCGAAGCACAAGGGCCTCACCGCATTCATCATCGACTTCAAAGATCCAAATGTTGAGGTTCGTCCGTTGAAGCAGATGACCGGTGGCGCAAGCTTCAACGAAATCTTCTTCAACGAAGTTCGCGTGAAAGACAACATGCGTTTGGGTGATGTCAACAACGGATGGAACGTTGCGCTCACCACACTCATGAACGAGCGTGCATCAATTGGCACCAACAACTCTGGCGACAACAACTTGCTCACACGAGTCATTGCAATGGTGAAGCACTACGGCTTGGAAACAGATCCGTTGATCCGTCACGAACTCGCCGACATTGTCATGAACTACCGCATTGCTGGCATGAACGCAGCACGCACCACCGCAAAAGCAAAGGCCGGCCAGTTGCCTGGACCAGAAGGGTCCATTGGCAAGATGGTTCTTGTGAACAATCAGGCACGTCTTGTGAAGTTCTTGTCGCATGTTCTCGGACCAAAACTCATCGCTGATGGAGGCGAATGGGGAACCTACGCATGGGCAAACTTTGTTCTCGGAACTCCAGGACTACGTATCGCAGGTGGCTCGGATGAAGTGATGCGCAACATTGTCGGTGAGCGCGTGCTTGGACTTCCAAAAGAGCCGGGCATCGACTCACGTTCTCCCTTCAAAGACATCAAGGTGTCCACCACCAAGTAGGTGGCGACGTTTCGGCGTTACAACAAATTCCAGGAACGCCGATGAAAATCGGTTAACCCGTGCGACTTAATGGCGTCCGTGTGCACTTTTGCGCCATAGCCCTTGTTGCCGGCCCATCCGAAGTATGGAAACTGCTGATGAAGCTCTGTCATCAATGCATCACGTTCTACTTTTGCAATCACACTTGCAGCAGAAACACTCGCACAGTCTTGGTCGGCCTTCACGCGTGTGACCACGCGAGGCCCATTGGGCTCTTCAACAAGAAACGACGCATTGCCATCCAAGATCAGAACATCAGGAGTCACGCCTAATTTCTGTAACGCACGACTTGCGGCCAATCCAAGTGCAGACATGATGCCGATCTTGTCAATCTCTTTAGCGGTTGCAGATCCGGTGGCCCACGCGAGGCCCCACTCTTTGGCTAGCGGAACCATTGCCTCGCGACGCTTCGGTGTCATTAATTTCGAATCACGCAAACCGTTTGGAATCTCGCCCACACGTGCATCAATTGCGACAATCCCAATGGTGACGGGCCCCGCGATGGCGCCACGCCCTACTTCGTCAACGCCAGCAACAATGCGTGCTCCAGAGGCGAAGAACTCGCATTCAACGTCAAGAGTTGGTTCCGGTCTCGCCATAGCAACGAGCGTAGGCTTCGGTGATGGCTCGTCGTGCATCAATAACTGTTGGCAACTACGTCTATACGGCGCAAGACGCACGCAAGACCATCGACTATCTCGACAGAACATGGTCGCATTACACGCACGACTCGCACATTCCAGATGGCTGGCTCGCCGGTGCTCGCGGATTCCTCGCGGAAATGTCGTCGTTAGGTGGCGTCACGTTGCCATCGCTCGACAATGTGGACGATGCATTCGCCGCGCTCACAGCATCACTCGTTGCTAAGTACGCAGACCTCACCGATCCGCAAATTGAATCGTTGCTAGCGGCTACATGGCGCTTCTTTCCCACCATGCGTTTGTTAGCCGTTGAACACACTGGCACCGTTGCGCATCTTCATGCATCTAAAGGGTTGCCCAAGAAAGCAATTGATCGTGCTTCCATCGGATGGAAGGGCGTCGAAGGCGATGTGCAAACAGCGCGAGCACATCACGGACGCCCATGGCAAGCGTTGTGCATTTGGTCCACCGACGCCATCGAGTCACTTCAACAAGCAGGTCACCCCATTGCACCTGGATACGCAGGCGAGAACATCACAGTTGCAGGCATTCCGGCCACTGCTTTTCGTCCCGGTGCGCATTTTCGTGTTGGATCCGTGCGCGGATTTCTCACTGCATACGCAATTCCGTGTAGTCAAAATAACGATTGGTTTCTCAACAAGAACTTCATGGCAATGAGCCACGAACGCGGCGACTACAGCCGCATCTATGCAATGGTCACAACATGTGGAGATATTGCACTTGGAGACACCTTTGAGTTGTTCACCGACCGCTAGAGCGGCTCGTGAGTGTGCACAGGAGCCTCTAAGAGCGCTTCGCCCGATGCGTCTGTGGTGTGCCAGTCTCGGTGGCTAAGAACAATGCCAGGTGCACCATGCACTTCCCACAACAACGCTGGACGAGCACCATGCCAACGAACCGCAAAGCTCACTGTTCTAAATGGGTCGGCGGGCAGATTGCGAACATCGAAAGACGCACCCCACCATGGTTCTGGAATTCCGTGGGCCAGAATGCCGCACTCCCCTCCACTCGGTGAGCCAGAGGCAATTAACTCTTCAATCCATGCGATTCCTGCAAGGCCAATTGGTATTTCATTGGGCAACTCTTGGACAGGTCTGTCAGCAAGTCGCAACCACGCCGACCCGATGTCTCTAGCTGCAGTCTCGTCACCCAATGTCACACACGCAGATGCCGCCGTCAACAACACATGCTTTGTGTCCCACTGCAACACTTTTGCGCGCTTCTCAGCCTTGAGACGTAGCTGCACGACGTCAACAACATCAAGAATTGAATCCGCATGGGTCTCCCCCATGCGAACCAGTTCAACAGCGGATTGATTGTCGCCAACACCTAGAAGAATGTCGCTACGCATTCGCGCCACGCCCGCCACAATGGTGTGATCTGGCACGGTGATTCGGCCAGCCACATCGCACGACGTTTCCCATCCGCGCACAACTTGTTGATACGAAGGCGTGTCGTCTGGAAGGCGTCCACTGTGGGGCGACACATGCGCCAACGCAACACGTGTTGTTGATTTATGTCCTACTGGAACTACAAGAGAGCCTTCGGGCAAATCGATACCTAGCGGAACTTGTGATGACGGCTCGCGAGTAGTGAACAGATCGTTACGAGTCACGGCCACCACAACTGGCATTGGTGAGTCATTCTCAAACTCCATCACCGTCATTCCGCCAAGGTCTGCAACGGAGTACACCCGCTGGATGAAGTCACCGCCTGGAATTCGAATTCGCGTTTCAGCAACGGGATATCCCGAATACCACTTCTGTCGAGTTGATACTTCTGTACGTGGCGTGTACCAACGATCGTCTGCAGCGACGAACCAATCAAGTTCACGTCCGTCTGGAGGTATCACCGAGCCATGCTCTGTGACGCGCCCGCGCCATACCGCGCCACGATTGCCAATCACTCTTTCTGACATGAGTTATTTCACTTCTGGTCGCGAACGACGCGTCATCAATGCAACGAGAGCATCGCCCGCATCTTTGCCGTTGTGACACACCTCTACCACTTGTTCCGTAATGGGCATGTCGACACCGTGTTGTTGCGCCAACTCCAGCACTGTCTTAGAACTTCGAACACCTTCAGCCACCATCGAGGTCGACGCAACAATGTCGCTGAGTACTTCGCCTTTTCCAAGTCGGAATCCAACGGAGGTGTTTCTACTAGACAACGACGAGCAGGTCGCGATGAGGTCTCCCATTCCTGCAAGTCCAGAGAGTGATTCTTCAGTTCCCCCTAATGCCACCGCCAGGCGTGTCATCTCTGCGAGACCGCGCGTGAGAAGACTTGCACGCGTGTTGTCACCAAACCCCATTCCCATTGCGATACCCGATGCGATAGCAATGACGTTCTTGACAACACCTGCTATCTCACAACCCACAACATCTGGGTTTGTGTACACGCGAAACGTTGGATTCGTAAATAGCTGCTGCAACGCCGCTGCAATCACCGCATCGTCAATTGCCACCACACTGGCAGCGGGTTGACCAACCGAAATTTCAGATGCAAGGTTTGGGCCAGTGAGAACTGCAACGGGATGACCAGGCAGTACTTGATTTGCCACCTGAGACATTCTCAACATGGAACCAGCCTCTAAACCTTTTGACAGACTCACCACCGGTACCCATGGGCGAATATGCGGTGCGGCATCGGTCAGCACTTGGCGAAAACCTTGTGAAGGAACCGCCATCACCACAATGTCGGCATGTGCAACGGTTTCCTCCAGAGAGGTAGAGGCACGCAATTCAGGCGACAACTGAACACCGCCGATGTAATCAGGATTCACATGCTTCGTGTTGATGGAGTCAACAATGTCTGCCCGTCGTGCCCACAATGTGGTGGGCGTGTTAGCCGCAGCCAGGGACGCCACAGTGGTTCCCCACGAGCCTGCGCCCACAACGGCCATTCTCATTGTTGCCATCACGCCAGCGTAGGCGACAGCACGCGAAAGGTTCGTAGGCTGAGTGCGTGCGCATCGCTGTGATCATCCCCGTTAAGTCATTTGCGGTGGCCAAGGGACGTCTCAGCGACATTCTCAGCGCCAAAGACAGACAACAGCTTGCACGCAGCTGCGCAGAATCTGTTATCTCAGCAGCACGACCATTCACTACCTACGTTGCTTGTTCCGATGACGACGTTGCAACGTGGGCAACAGCACACGGCGCTCTCGCAGTCCACTGCCCGTTACCTGGACTTGATGTTGCCGTCACAACAGCTCGCGCAGCTGCACACAACGATGGCTGCACACATGTCATTGTTGCTCACGCAGACTTACCGTTAGCTCATTCTTTTGCCCACGTCGCTCAAGAAGGTGCAGTCACCGCGATTCCAGACAGACACCGGGACGGAACCAATGTGTTGTCCTTCCCTATTGATTCATCATTTGTTACCGCATACGGGCCTGGCAGTTTTGACAACCACCTGCGATTAGCAGAAGCCGCAGGGCTACCCTTCATCACAATTTCGGACTCTGATCTAGAACTAGATCTAGACACCGCTGACGATCTCTCTGAACTGACAAAACGAAAGAAACAACTATGAGCGCAAATGACCCAGGTCAACCCCTCATCAACCCCACTACCTTTACGTCGAATCTCACCACGCCACCAGTTGTGTTAGCGATAGGCGCCCATCCTGACGACATCGAATTTGGATGTGGCGGAACGTTGGCCAAGTGGGCACTCGCCGGAGCAATCATCCACTATCTCGTCTGCACCGACGGCTCAAAAGGAACTTGGAACCCAGACGCAGATATTGCACAACTGATTACAGACAGACAACGTGAACAACGCGCCGCGGCGACCACTGTTGGTGCAACCGGAACTGTGAACTTCTTGGGTTACATAGACGGAGAATTGGAACATTCACGTGGGGCCATTGACAGAATTGCTCTCGCCATACGCACGGTGAAGCCAACTGTTGTTTTGTCGCATGATCCGTGGAAGCGATACCGCCTTCACCCTGATCATCGCAATACGGGTCTCAATGTGTGCGATGCAATTGTTGCTGCGCGCGATCCGCATTTCTTGAAACACCACATGACAAACCACGGCGTCCAACATCATCGCCCCGATGCGCTCTTGCTGTGGGAAGCCGATGAACCTAATCACTTTGAAGATGTGTCACGAGTGATTGACATCAAACTGGCGGCTCTCGAGAAGCATGAGAGCCAATTTGAATCAACTATGAAAGCAACAGATAACAGCGGGATGGAAGTATTCCGCTCACGAATGCGCACACGCATGAGCGATTTGGGCGCACCACACGGGGTTGCGGCCGCAGAGATCTTTCATCTCATGAACCGCTTGTAACCAAGCTCACAAACAAAAAGAGAAGAGAGGGGCTTTCGCCCCTCTCTTCAACACTCCGAGCCGGTTGGTTTGTTTTGCTTGAAAGAGCAAAGAAGAATTACTTCTTCTTTGCAGCCTTCTTGCGCTTTGCTGGCTTGCGCTTTGCGGTTGCCTTCTTAGCTGCTGGGGCTGCCTTCTTAGCGGCCTTCTTGCGCTTTGCAGGAGCAGCCTTCTTGGCAGCCTTCTTGCGCTTCGCAGGAGCTGCCTTCTTAGCAGCCTTCTTCTTCTTTGCAGGAGCAGCCTTCTTAGCTGCCTTCTTGCGCTTTGCAGGAGCCTTCTTGGCTGCTGCCTTCTTCTTACGTGGAGCAGCCTTCTTAGCTGCTGCCTTCTTCTTGCGTGCAGGAGCTTTCTTAGCTGCTGCTTTCTTCTTTGCTGCCACTTGAGTTTCCTCTCGTTGGGTAAGTGGTTACTTACGGTTTGGATTCAGCTGAGCTTTTAATGTTGAGCTCGCTGTGAACTTCATCGCAGTGGAGGCGGGAACCGTTACTGCTGCACCCGTTTGTGGGTTACGGCCGGTCCGTTCTTTGCGATCGGTGGTGCTGAACGAGCCGAAGCCCGGCCATGCCACTTTTTCGCCCTTCTTAGTAGAAGCCACTACCAGGTCAAAGAAAGCGGTGAGTGTGCGTTCGGCATCTGCCTTCGAGCACTCTGCTTGCTTTGCTACCTCTTCGATGAGCTCTGCTTTGGTCATTGTTTTTCCTCCTCGGAATCGGAGTGGTACATACAATCTCAACGCCTATTTGCATAAATTGCAAGCATTCAAAAAGTTGCAAATGCAATTATCGCGTCATTTTCGCTGTTCGTCACTTCATGACGTCACCGAGAAAAACGTCGAACAACATGCAATTTACGTTGCTCTTGCAACTGCGATTGAAGGACCAATCGTTCTGGCCAACGTCGCCGAAGTGCAATGGCAAAAAATCCGGCAATCACGGGAAACCCAATAATTGCAAGGGTTTGCGGAGATTGCATCATTGATGATCGCTGTTATTCGGTGCGAATGAAATTGTGAGTGAAGACTTTTCTATAGAACTATTTGCCGAAGAAATATCGCATGTGAGAGTTGTGCAGCAAGGGTAAAACATGGGTGACGAAGGTCATTGTTCTCTGCCCAAAAAAATTTTGAAAAATTTCTGAAAAAACACTCGAAAACGATGTGCGAAGCGGATCTTGAACAAAAAATCTTCAGAGGTATCCACCACTTCACCTATCCCAATGGTGAATGATGTGACTCATCGATGGAGTTGCGGAGCGCATCGATGCCGACATCCCGTCAACAGACAATGCGATGACGAGCATCTCTCACTCACCTTCTTTAGTGCGCACGCGCATCGTCCTCGACACATCAGTTCTTGTGGCAGACCCTGGATGTCTTCATTCATTTCCCGGATGCGACATTGTTATCCCCCTCACTGTTGTAGAAGAGCTCGATGGATTGAAGAGTCGTCCAGATGATGTTGGCCGCGCTGCGCGAACTGCATTACGCACGATTGAAGATCTTCGTCGTCGCGCTGGAGGATCTATTCACGAACCAGTTCCGCTTGGACCAGACCCAGATGGCGCAACTCTTCACATTGAAGTCAACGGAATTCAACGTGATCGACTCATTGAAAAAGGCCTGAATCCTGAGGTTCCAGACAACCGCATCATTGGTGCAGCTCTCGGCCAATCGCTTCGCGCCCCCACCCACATCATTTCGAATGACGCTGGGCTCCGCAGCAAAGCTGCGCACCTCGGACTCATTGCAGAAGAGCACCAACCAGTCGGTCGCGCTGCAAATACTCGACCCATGGGTTGGTTCACACTTGACGTTGATGGTCAACTCGTCAATGAGTTGTACGAGCACGGCGAAGTTCCGACGTCGCGGTTTGATTCGGCACAAGAACTCGTGGTGAATGAATTTGCAGTCGTGAAATCTGGATCTCAGTCGGCATTGGTTCGCTGCCAAGGCGAAATGGTGGAACTTCTGCCTGCCGCATCGCCCGAAGCGTGGGGTTTGCGCGCACGCTCCAAAGAACAACGATTCGCTCTGGAATTGCTACTCGACCCTGACGTCAGCGTTGTTGCGTTAGACGGTCGCGCTGGAACAGGGAAAACCGTGATGGCAATTGCCGCCGGCTTAGAACAAGTTGTGGAGAGTCGCACATATGAACGTCTTGCGGTGTATCGCCCTCTCGTTCCAGTGGGTCGCGCAGATGTCGGATTCCTCCCAGGCGGTCTGGACGAGAAGCTTGACCCATGGATGTCTGCCATTCACGATGCAATAGTTGCACTCACCGATCAACGCAGCAGCCACGACGCACGGCGTCTGATTGACGACCTCACCGCGCGGGGGCAGTTGTCACTGGAATCAGTCACGTTCCTTCGTGGACGCTCGCTTCACCGCCAGTTTGTGGTTGTTGACGAGGCTCAGAACCTTGAACCCACCACCCTCAAAACAATCCTCACGCGAATCGGCGAGGGAACAAAGGTTGTCTTTACTGGCGACACCAGCCAAATCGACGCTCCATACATGGGCGAATCCAACAACGCACTCGCCGTGTTGATCCATGCATTCGCCGAGCAACACTGTTTCGGTCATGTCACTCTCGCATCGTGTGAACGAAGTGAAGTTGCCAGCCTCGCTGCCGAACTGCTGTAGAGCATGTGACACACTCGTGTCATGACACAAACACCCGACAGTTTTGTTCGCGCATTCATTTCTGCACTTGTCGCTCGAGATTTGGTGGGCGCCGCCGAAATGGTGTCCGCAGATTTCGAGTATGACAATGTGCCCATGGGTAAGGCCTTTGGTCCGGAAGCACTTACATCAACCTTGAATGGGTTCTTTGCCATGTGCACAAATATTGACTGGGAAATTCTTCGCCAAACATCTTCCGGCGACATGACCCATGGAATGGTGTTGAATGAACGCGATGATCGCGTGGAGATTCATGGCCGTTGGGCAACATTACCCGTAGCAGGTATTTTTGAAATTAAGGACGGAAAGCTTGTGTTGTGGCGAGATTATTTTGACCGCCAAACCATTATCGATGTCATGACGCCACCCACTGCGTAATGTTTCACACTGTTTGTGCGATCAACCGTGCACTACCCCACCTTTAAAGTGAACACTATGAACACACCACATCGCGAAGCGCACTTCAAGTCCCTCAAAGACGTGTCGTTTGCCGTTGTGGACTTTGAAACCACCGGCGTTAACCCCTCCACAGATCGCATCGTTCAACTGGCAGCCATCGTTGTAAACGGCGAAGGAGAAATTGTCGATGAATTCGACACAGTGGTGAAACCAGAAAGCCCTGACGACTACACCCATGGTGCCGAGCACATTCACGGAATCTCCGAGTCGCAGGTAGCCGACGGGATGCCACTTAGTCAGGCACTCAGAAAACTATGGGATATCAGTTCTGGAAATGTCTTCACTGCCCACAATGCCCGTTTCGACATTGGTTTCCTACACGCAGAGTCCGAACGAATTGGTCTCAACGAACGTATCGACTCCCACATCGACACACTGTCCTTGGCTCGCAAGATAGACGCTGAGAAAACTCGACGTCATTCACTTGAAGCATTGTGCGAGCACTATGGCATTCAGCGTGAAAAAGCGCACGACGCAAAGGCAGACGCCACCGCCACTGCCGAGTTGTTAATGCATCTCATGCGAGATCTTGGCGTGAACAGCCCAGATCAGTTGCCAGACTTATTCGCGTAGCGTCCCAACACTTCAGTTGCCGTGCGCTGCAACAAGCTCACTGCGCTTTCTGGAGCCACCACAACCGCATTGCCGCCTGCACGAAGCAACAGACGCCCTAACCAGTGACTGCTATTAATCACTATCTCCACGCGAAATGATCCGTCGTGTCGTTCTTCAAGAACGGTGCATGGATAGGTCTCAACAATCCATGCCGCGGCAGACGACACCTCGAGAACCACTTTTTCCTTATCGGTCGCGTCGGCAAACCATGTGGGCACCTGATTGTCAACAGGTTCGATGGCCACAAATTCTCCGGTATGAGTGACCTGTCGAATTCGGTCCACACGGAAGTGGCGTTGACTTCCCGACAGATCATCGTCGGCCGTGATGTACCAGTGGCCACGGTCGGTAAAGACTGACCGCACCACAATTGTTCGAACCTTCTCTGTGTTGTCTGCAGGAGTCCAATAGGG
>JBMTEX010000061.1:0-12276 GCA_049433485.1 Ilumatobacteraceae bacterium
TTGGCCAACGCACACTCCGATACGAAACCTATGTGATGCCCGCACCGCAGGAAAACGTAGAGCAGTTGTATGAACATCTGTTGCGACGAAATGAATCTCTTGTTGGTGCTCATTTCTCGATTGGAATTGAAGACGCCATCTTCTTGCGCGGAGAGTTGCCATTGCGCCTGGTGGAAGAAGAAGAATTAGATCGAGTGATTGGCACCCTGTACGCCACGGTGGAGCGAGTGTTCCACGTCATCATCCGAATCGGTTTTGCCAGTCACTTCGCGGAATAACACCTGCCATTTCTGCTCGGCTGCTGTGCACATCGTGTGCGCCGGGCGGGCTGGTCGGGGAAGCCAGTTCCGTCTCGGCACCCTCACGATTAGTCTCATGGAATGTCTCGTGCGCGATTAGTCATCATTGGTGGAGGAAATATGGGCACCGCTCTCTTGGGCGGGCTCATTCACGGTGGCTGGGATGCATCAACAATCACTGTTGTTGAAATTGATTCGACTAAGCGAGCAGCACTGGAGTCTGACTTTGGAGTGCAGACCAGTGACCACATCGTGGAAGGGGATGGTGCTCTCATCGCGGTGAAGCCAGCCGACGCGGTATCGGTGTGCGCGGCGGCTGTTGCTGCTGGTACCACGCGAATTCTCTCCATCGCGGCTGGTGTGTCGGTGGCGGCTCTTGAAAAAGCTGCAGGGGAATCTGCCGTTGTGGTGCGAGCAATGCCGAATACTCCCGCATTAGTTCGTGAAGGGGTCACGGCTATTTGCGGAAGTGCCGCGTGCGGAGATGCAGATCTTGAATGGGCGGAGTCTGTGTTGTCTGCCGTGGGTGTGGTGGTGCGCGTGCCTGAATCTCAGATGGACATTGTCACCGCAGTGGCGGGGTCTGGACCCGGCTACATCTTCCTGTTGGCCGAGGCATTGCTAGAGGCCGGCATAGCCCAGGGACTTCCTGCTGACGTGGCTGATGTTCTTGTTCGACAATTGTTCCGCGGAGCTGGAATTCTGCTGGCCGATTCCACGGAAAGCCCTGCAACATTGCGCGAGCGAGTGACATCGCCCAACGGAACAACAGCCGCTGGCTTGGCGCAATTTGAAGCCGCTGGACTTCGTGAAACTGTGAACAAAGTCGTGGCGGCCGCAGCTGCCCGTAGCGCAGAAATCGGCGCATCTATTTCCTGAAATCAGCCATCACGATTTGTGATTTTTTGTCGCGGTCGGTGTAGTGTTTGTGACACAGGTCACCGGAGACGGGCAACCGCATCCGGGAGTCGCGCTCAGCAATGAGCAGCGCCGAAAGGGCTGGTGCCGTCGGGGGGTTGGCACCGGCCCTTTTCGTTTTCTCTGGTTCAGTGAAGTGTCGCAACATTGCTCCAATATCGTGACGGGATGCATTCGCACATCTCTCTACTCACCGATTACGGACTAAACGACGAGTTCGTTGGCGTGATGAAAAGTGTGATTGCAGATATGGCGCCACATGTTCGCGTTACAGATCTCACTCACGGAATTCCAGCCTTCGATGTTCGTGCTGGATCACTTGCACTTGCACGCGCCGTGCAATACGTACCCGCTGGAATTGTGATTGCAGTTGTTGATCCAGGCGTTGGTACTTCGCGTCGAGCAATTGCAGTAGAAGTTGCGGGCGGACAAGGCATTTTTCTTGGGCCAGATAACGGTTTATTGGCTTCTGGTATTGCAATGGCAGGCGGCGCAGATCGAGCATTTGAATTATCAAATACGGAATTACATCTGCATGCGCCGGGGGCAACATTTGCAGGACGTGATGTGTTTGCACCGGTCGCAGCATTTCTTGCAAACGGCGGCGCCATTGAAGAAGTTGGCCGTGAAATTGACACAGCAAGCGTGATGCCAGGGCTTGTTCCTGTTGCATCAGATGAAACGCATACCACGTATGGAAATGGTCTACGCACCGAAGTCACGTGGGTGGATGCATTTGGAAATTGTCAGCTCAACGTTGGCCCAGATGATGTTCAACAGTTCGGATCTGTGTTGCGTTTGGTCATCGGCGACGATGTTCGAAGCGCGCGGATTGTGAGCCACTTTGCCGAAATCGATGGCGGCGCCATTGGTGCAGTCATCGACTCGTACGGCATGTTGGCGCTGTCAGTAGACAGAGGGTCTGCGGCTGAATCCTTGCGATTAACTGCAGGAGATGCGGTCTTAGTCTTTGCTGGCGACGGTGGCTCCACCACATTCGTGACATTGAGATAATCGCTGTAAGGTCATACACGTGCGCCCCGCCACCACCCTCACCATCGCTCTTCTCATCGGTGTCATCATGGCCGCTGGAATCGTCAATTTGTTAATGCTGTAGAACCGCCGAATTATGAACATCGCTCACATCATCGACAATCACCCAGATGATGCGATTGCTCTCATAAGTCGTGGCCGGCCAACTACATACGGTCAACTGCGTAGTCAAGTTGCGTCTATGCGTGGTGAATTGCTGCGCTTAGGTGTTTCACAAGGTGACGTTGTTGCTTTGTTGTGTGGCAACAGTCGGTATTTCGTGGTGTCGTATTTGGCAACAGTAGGAATTGGTGCAGTTGTTGCACCTTTGAATCCAACAAGTCCTGCACCAGAGATTGAAAGTGAAATGTTGGCAATTACGCCAACAGCAGTTGTCATAGAGCCTTCTGCTTTTGCAGCATGGAAGCAGATTCCATCCATTACAACTTCAGCTGTTCGAGTAGTGATTTCTACCGAGGGCCACGAGATTGATGGTGCACTCACTATTGATGAATTCTTGTCTGCCGAACCAGCTCCAATTGTTGACGTTGAACCTTCACAGCACGCTGTCTACATGTTCACCAGCGGAACTGCCGGCTCGCCAAAGGCTGCGGTTCTCACCCACAACAATTTGTTAACGAATATTCGCCAAGCAAACGTTGCTGAACACATTGGACCAAGCGATGTCACATACGGCGTTTTGCCGTTGTTCCACATTTTCGGCTTAAACGTTGTTCTTGGAACGTCGCTTGCAGGTGGGGCAGCAGTGGTGTTGGTGCAACGTTTTGATCCAGTCGCAACAATGGAAACAATTGCCGAGCGGCATGTCACTGTCATGCCGGGCGCACCAAGTATGTGGATGGCGTTAGCGCAAATGGACCATCCACATGCGGATGGATTCAAGAATGTTCGCCTGGCATTGTCTGGTGCCGCAAAGTTGCCCGAACAAATTGCGCACTCCATCTCTGCACGTTTTGGATTGCAGGTGCACGAGGGATACGGACTCACTGAGGCATCTCCCGTGGTGACTACATCTATTGGAATGGAATGGACCCCAGGCTCTATTGGCAGACCAGTTCCCGGCATTGAACTTCGCCTAGTAGATGAAAACGGTGGTGACGCACTCATAGGCGACAGCGGAGAAATTTGGATTCGTGGTGAGAATATTTTTGAGGGCTATCTCAACGACCCCGAAGCAACATCACGAGTGCTGACGTCTGATGGTTGGCTGAAGACGGGAGACATTGCTGTTGTCGACGATGCAGGTCACCTCTTCATGGTGGATCGCGCCAAAGATCTCATCATCGTTTCGGGTTTCAACGTTTTTCCTGCCGAAGTTGAAGGTGTCCTGATGTTGCACCCCGATATTTCAGAAGCAACAGTTGTTGGTACACCACACCCACATACAGGTGAGGCTGTTCGTGCATATGTTGTTTCGCGAAATGGCGTTCATCTTGACGAAGACGCCATCATCGATTTTTGTCGCACAAAACTTGCTCGGTATAAGTGCCCGTCAAAGGTGCTTCTCGTCGATTCGCTTCCGCGAAATATCAGCGGGAAAGTGCAGCGTTACGCGTTGCGCTAGAACTGTGCGTTGCATTGCTGGCTACCAAGAAGCCAGCGAATAACACCACAATTCCAGCCAGCAATGTGACGGCAAACGATGTGTCTGCTCCGAGGCGTCCAGAGAATGTTCCGCTTGCAGACAAGATTGCTGCTCCAGCTGCAATCAAAACATTGCCCAACGCAAGTCGTCGCGTTGACTTCACTTGACGAGTTGCAGCGCTGGTCAATGCCGGAGTGTTTCCACGTAGCACTCGCCATGCCGACCACATCGCTCCGCCGAAAATAACGAGCGCAGGGAGCGAGGAACCGACTGCAGCCAAGATTCGCGGTAGCGGTTCAAAGTGCTCACTTCCAGTTGGAAGAGTGGTGGGGTTAATCACGCCACGAATAGGGGATGTGAGAACCACGCCAATGGCGAAACCGGAAAATACCAGCAACACCCGCATCGTCGCATTTCCTGCGCGTTGTCCGGCAAGTAGGTAAATGGTGCCAAGCCCAAGCCACGGCACATTCACGACGGCGCCGAATGTAAAGAACACGCGGAACACCCCATTGCTCCACCCGCTACCTTCTGCCCACCACAGGGCAAACGCCGCCACAACGAAGAGTGCCATCGCAATTGACCATGCCAACTCGTGCGGGCGCCGGCGGCGAAGCCAGCGGTCGAGGGTGCTGAGCCCGAATGCCAGGGCCACGATTGTTGATGCGGCCGCCAGAGCAGTGTTGAAGGTCACGCCCGTACAGGCTAGGGGAGGGCGTACCGAGTTCGTGAATGTGTGAACAAGGGAATAGCGTAAGAGGCGATGTCGGACTCCCCCCGCCGCAAGATTCCCGAGGCAGCACTCGGACGGCTCCCGGTGTATCTGCGCATTCTCATAGAGGTCACCGAGGCAGGGACCTCCCGCATCTCCAGTGAGGAACTGGCTGAACTAGCGGCGGTTAATGCCGCCAAGGTGCGGAAAGATTTGTCGTACTTGGGAACATACGGAACTCGTGGCGTTGGATACGACGTGCAATTCCTCACCTACCAAATCCAACGTGAACTCGGTTTGAATCAGTCGTGGCCAGTCGTCATTGTTGGTGCGGGAAATTTGGGACAAGCACTTGCCAATTTCACAGGAATCTCCGAACGTGGTTTTCATATAGTCGGGGTCGTCGACAAAGACGAATCGAAATTGGGCACCGTCGTTGGTGGCGTGCGAGTGAAGCATGCTGATGAACTCACTCAAATCGTTCACTCAAAATCCGTAAGTATTGGCATTATTGCCACACCGGCCGCGCAAGCTCAAGAAGCAGCTGATGCATTGGTGAAAGCCGGTGTTGGTTCCATTATGAACTTTGCACCCACCGTTCTTGTTGTGCCCAGCGGAGTGCACGTTCGAAAGGTAGATCTGGCGCTTGAACTACAGATTCTCAGTTACTACGAACAATGCCGAAACACTTCGCTTGAGTCCAATGGCCAAGGTGACCAATCCGGACCAGTGAGCGCGTAGGCCGACATGTCCATTGTTGTAATTGGAGTAAATCACCGTACAAGTCCGGTGAACCTTCTAGAAAAACTTTCAATTTCAGATGCAGCAATGCCTAAAGCGCTACACAGCCTCATTGTGCGCAATGACATTCGAGAAGCAGTGGTTTTATCAACGTGTAACCGCACCGAGGTGTATGCCGTTGTGGAACGTTTCCACGGGGCGTATTCAGACATTCGAGACTTCTTTTGTGAAACAAGCGGTATTTCCGAAGATGAAATTACGCCGCACTTGTATCACCAACACGACAATGAAGCAATTGTTCATTTGTTTGAAGTTACTTCAGGGCTTGACTCTGCGGTTTTGGGCGAAACTGAAATTGTCGGGCAGGTTCGCTCTGCATGGGAAACAGCAATGGAAGAGGGCTCATCGCGCAATACCCTCAACCTGATGTTCCGCTACGCGCTTGAAGTAGGAAAGCGCGCCCGCACGGAAACTTCAATCAGTCGATCAACAGCATCTGTCTCACATGCTGCGGTTGAAATGGCGAGGGAGATCATTGGCTCCCTTGATGGAAAGAATGTACTTGTTGTTGGTGCTGGAGAGATGGGTGAGGGAGTTGCAACGGCCCTTTCTCGCGCGGGAGTAGCAGAAGTAGTCGTTGCCAACAGAACAGCTGCACGTGGAAAAGTTCTTGCTGAGAAAGTCGGAGCACGCGTGACATCGTTTGACAATTTGCCTCTCGAACTTCGAACCGCAGACGTTGTGGTGGCATGTACTGGCGCAGGTGGAACAGTAATTAGCAAGGATGTAGTTGAAACTGCACGCACCCCTGGATCGAATCCATTGCTTATCGTTGACATTGCGCTGCCTCGTGACGTTGAGGAATCGGTCGCAGACATTGACTCGGTCACTTTGCGAGACTTAGATCACCTCAGTGCATGGGCCGAGCGCGGATTAAATAAGCGCGCAGCCGAAGTTGACCAAGTTCGTACCATCATTTCGTACGAAGTAGAGCGCTTCCTCTTAGATCAGGCCCAGCGACAAGCAGCACCGCTCGTAGCACAATTACGTGAGGTAGTTGAGGGGTACCGCATTTCAGAGATAGAGCGTTTTAGCAGTCGTCTTTCAGATATGACTGATGAACAGCGCGAAGCGGTGGAGTTAATCACCCGCGGTATTGTCGCGAAATTGCTCCATAATCCATCGGTACGACTTCGCGAAGCTGCTGGGACGCCTCAAGGTGAACGTTTATCTGCAGCCGTTCGAGATTTGTTTAATCTCGACTAGTAGTTCACTATGACTATCCTTCGAATCGCCACACGCTCGAGCGAACAAGCACGAGCTCAGTCAGAACATGTAGGTACTCTCCTTCAGCATGCTCATGCCGGACTACGCGTGGAATATGTTTACGTCGATACTAAGGGTGATGTGAACGCAACTACGCCGTTACATCAGATGGGTGGGCAAGGAATCTTTGTCAAGGAAGTGCAACGGGCGGTGCTGGACGGACGCGCGGATATCGCCGTGCACTCAGCCAAGGATTTACCATCGCAGCCTGCAGATGGTCTGGTCATTGGTGCTTTTGGCGAGAGGCGTAACCCGCACGATGCACTCGTGGGTGCTTGTCTCGATGATCTCCCCAATGGTGCCACCATTGCAACTGGTTCAGTGCGACGTCGCGCGCAGCTTTTACAAGTAAGACCTGACTTGAACTTCGTTGACTTACGAGGGAACATCCAAACTCGCTTGTCCAAGATTCCATCAGGTGGAGCAATTGTGATGGCAGTTGCCGCAATGGAGATTCTGGGAATCACACATCAAATTGCAGAGCAATTGTCATTAGATGTTGCCGTTCCGATGGTGGGACAAGGTTCTGTTGCTGTGGAATGTCGTGAGTCAGACAACACCACCGGTGAACTGCTCGCTCACATCGACCATGCGTCAAGTCGACGAGCAGTGGAAGCAGAACGGTCATTTCTCTTTGTGCTTGGAGCTGGATGTTCTCGTCCAGTGGGTGCGCACTTGTCTGTGGATGGGACTTTCCGCGCTTTTATGGCCACCGATGACTGTTCTTCTTGTGTCCAGTTGGAGACGTACATCGGCGATACGGACGATCATTTATCGATAGCTGCCGCTATTGCACACAAATGCGAACAACAACTTGCAGGTAATAGTTAGGCCATGGCATCACCAATCAATGGCAAATCTGTTGTAATAACTAGATCCATTGCGCAAAATGAGTCGCTTCGCAAACTTCTCGAGGCTCGTAATGCAGTTGTTGTTGAAGTCCCCTTAATTGCAATTTCTGAGCCAGAGGACGATGGTCGTGAGCGTGATGAAATTCTTCAGCGATTTCACGAATTTGATTGGCTCGTAGTTACGTCGCCCAATGGTGCTGATCGAACTGCTCCGTTCCTGTCTGCCGCTAGAGCCGCTGGTGATGCAACAGCCATGCCCATGATTGCTGCTGTTGGTGAAGCCACCGCACGATCTCTCAATACCACGGTGTCCCTCATTGCAACTCCAGCGCGTGCAGAAGTATTGGCAGAAATGTTCCCAAATGGAAATGGCAATGTGTTGTTGGTGCAAGGAAATCTGGCCGATGATGATCTGTCTCTCGCGTTGCATTCAAAAGGCTGGAATGTTCAGAAGGTGGTGGCGTATCGCACCGTGCAGTTGCGTCCCGTTGAAGAGGTTGTGACCAGTGCGTTAGCAGCTGATGTGCTGCTCCTGGCGTCGGGAAGCGCGACTGCAGCTTGGTTTGATGCATTTGGATTAAAAACGCCACCAGTTGTGGTCGCAATTGGCCCGTCGACGGCAAAGGTGGCAGCAAACCTCGGTCTTGATGTCACAGCGGTTGCCCCAGATCAGACTTTGGAATCAATGATTGAGGCTGCTGAACGTGCGATTGAGAGTCAACAGCGTTAATTCCTCTCCGTGATGTTTGGCTGAGTCCCAATAACATCTAGGTGTGAGTTTTCCCGTGTCGCGTCCTCGTCGCCTTCGCACTACTGCAGCAATGCGCGAACTAGTTGCTGAAACTCGGCTCCATGTTTCGGACCTAGTTGCGCCATTGTTTGTTCGCGAGCAAATTACTGAGCCACAGCCGATTGTGTCACTACCTGGCGTCATGCAGCACACAGTGGACTCACTTGAAGAAGAAGTTCGAAACTTGCGAGATCTTGGTGTCAAGGCCGTCATTCTGTTTGGTGTTCCAGCCAACAAAGATCCTGAAGGATCTGGCGCTTGGGATCCTCAAGGTATTGCTCAAGTAGCACTCCGGCGTCTCCGTTCAACTTTTGGCGACGACATTGTCATCATGGCCGATTTGTGTGTTGACGAGTACACGTCGCACGGTCACTGTGGAATCGTTGATGCCGATGGAAATGTAGACAACGACTTAACTCTCGAGATTTATTGCCGTGCAGCTATTGCCCAAGCAGAGGCTGGAGCACATGTTGTAGCTCCAAGCGGAATGATGGACGGTCAAGTGGGTGCTATTCGTGCTGCACTTGACGACGCAGGATTCCACAACGTTGCCATCATGGCGTATTCAGCGAAATATGCATCAGCGTTGTACGGACCATTCCGTGACGCGGTGGATGTACAGATTGCGGGCGGAGGCCACCGAAAGGGCTACCAACAAGATTGGCGCAATGCTCGTGAATCAATGCGCGAGGTGTTTGAAGATATTGAACAGGGTGCAGACATTGTCATGGTGAAACCTGCGCTGTCGTATCTTGATGTGATTGGCCAAGTACGAGCATCTGTCGATACTCCAGTTGCGGCGTATCACGTGAGTGGCGAGTACTCCATGATCAAAGCTGCTGCTGAAAAAGGCTGGATTGACCACGACGCAGTGGCAATTGAACATCTCACTTCTATCAAGCGTGCCGGCGCAGACATCATTCTCACATATCTGACGCGATGGTTTGCTGAGTATTCAGCACAATAAAAAGGATTCTGTTCATGGCTATTCCGTATTGCGATGCAACAGCGTGTGTTGATGCTGGTTGTTCTCCCACTGTGTGTCGGGGACTTGGTATTCCTTCGAATCAAGCAATCTTTGACCGCTCATCAAATGCCATTCCAGGTGGCGTGAATTCCTCGATTCGTGCATTTAAATCTGTTGGTGGGACCCCTTACATCGTGTCGCGTGCGGAGGGTGCACGTGTGTGGGATGTTGAAGGACGCGAACTACTAGACCTAGTGCAGAGTTATGGTGCCATCATTCTTGGTCATGCACATCCAAAAGTCACCGAGGCAATTCGTAGTGCGGCAGGAGATGGAACGTCGTACGGAGCACCAACTCCTCGTGAAATGAAACTTGCAGAAGCAATTTCGGAACGCGTTCCATCGTGTGAACGTGTTCGTTTTATGAATAGTGGCACCGAAGCAACAAGCACCGCTGTTCGTTTGGCGCGCGGTGCAACTGGTCGCAAGCGAATCGTTACCTTCTATGGAAATTTTCACGGTGCAACCGATGCACTTCTTGCTGCAGGTGGAAGTGGACTCGCGACACTTGGCTTACCTGGAACAGCAGGAGTCCCTGAAGAAGCTGTAGCCAATACATGGGTGTTGCCATACAACGTTGTTCCCAAACTTGATGACGACGTGGCGGCAGTGTTTGTTGAGCCAGTTGGGGCAAACATGGGCGTCGTTGCGCCAGCACCAGGTTTTCTTGAAGGGCTACGTGTCGAGTGCGATCGAGTTGGTGCACTATTGGTATTTGACGAAGTCATTACCGGCTTTCGATTAGGAACTGGTGGTGCACAAGCAAAGTTTGATGTTCGCCCAGACCTCACTTGTTTTGGAAAAGTAATTGGCGGTGGATTGCCAATTGGTGCAGTCGGTGGACGTAAATACATCATGGAGAACCTCACTCCGCTTGGCTCTGTCTTCCATGCCGGGACACTTGCTGGTAATCCTCTTGCCACTGCTGCAGGTCTTGCTGCTCTGAACGAATTAACTGAGGACGTGTACATGGAGTTGGCGGCCCGAGCACGTCATCTATCTGCTGTCATGCGTGACGCATGCAGTGCAAATGGAATTCAGGCGCAGTTTCCCGTAGTCGGAACACTGGTGGGAATGCATTTTGGTGATGCATTGTCTTCTGTTCCAACAAACTTTGATGAAGCTAAAACAACAGATGAAAAGATGTACGCCAAAATATTCCATGCAATGTTAAGTGCTGGAGTTGCAATGGCGCCAGGCGCGTATGAAGCGTTGTTTGTCGGTCTTGCGCATACTGACGATGTGATGGATGAGCTGGCGGAGAGAACGTCGCGAGCCCTTCAGGGAATCAACAATTGAATCGACGATCTCTCATTGCAGGAATTGGCGCGACCCTCGCTGCACTTTTTCTCGGCAACGGAATTTATGCGTCGCTCTCATCTTCAGAGACATTTTCCGCCAACGATGTTTTGCGCAAAATAGATCTTGTTGCCAGCGTTAATTCCATCAACACAGACATCGGCTGGTCGCAATCAGGTGGGCTCACATCATCGGGCGCAATTCGTTTGTCATTAGATGATCTTCGCGTTCTCACTATCGCAGAAGGAACGTTGGTAGACGATTATGACACTGTGCCTGCATGCACTGATTTTGTTACACCTAATGCATGCGTATTGCTCGCAGACATGTTGGGAGAATCTGTTGTCTGGTATGCATTAGTTCCGGCCGACAAAGCAAATGGTCTTCAATACCTAACGTTGCCGGGCCTCATTGACATGCAGGCCAATGGTGATGAAGGAATTCTTCGCAATGGATGGGTTGTCAAACTTGCAACTCCCGTAAAGCGAGACTGTGGAGACAAAGACACAAGATCTCTACGCGATTTCATTACTCAATTCCCAGATGAACTGAGTACTTCACTTGTGAATCTCACCACTGACAATGTCGTGTCGGTGGTGTGTAAGTAACGCGTTACTTGCTTGTGCCGAGGCGTGGCTCGGTGCCAACTGCAATTGGCTTCGGCATGAGAGCTGCGAAATCTTTTTCGATGGCGTCGAAAGTGGTTGCACCAGTTTCAAGCGCCTTAAAGATTTCTGACTCTGGTGAACACCACGCTTCATACTCAGCGGCCCATGCTTCGTCGTCTGTGTTAGCGCCCGACAAGTCATAACGAATGTGGCATGCAACGGCGAGAATCTGTGCTTCGGACAAACCACCACCAGCTTTTTCGCCTTGTTGTGGCATGGGGTTTCCGTTGTAACCGAGTGGCTTATGTGCGCCACCTTCACGATTTGGATCGCCGTAGGTAGCTAGACCTGCGGCAACGAACTTCTGGCTTCCGTTGTAGACAAAGTTCAACATGTCTTCAATATGCGGGAAGGTCTTCAGCACTTGGCCCTGGTACAAAACTTGACCAGCACCGCCAGCACCGTCTGCGCCGTGACATCCTGCGCAACCGGCGTACACAGCAGTTCCAATTGACAATGGGCCTTCAACAACCTTGTCTTCTGGTGTGAGAGCCAACACATAAATCAATGCCCACAACGGAAGCAATGAGAGAGCACTCATTGCCCAGAATGGAATCTTGCGACGAGTCTTTGCAGCCGCTACATATGCAGGATCTGGAGCAACAACTTTTGGCTTTGCAGGCTCAGCTGGTATCGCAGGCGTTGTTGCTGCTGGAGTGGATGCAGCGGGAACAGCAGGAGTTGCTCCTTCAGAAGCGCCGCCAGCCGCAGCCTCGCGACGTGCTTTGGAACGATTCAGAAGGTGCTCGGGGATTTCGGTCACTTCTTTTACCTCTCGGAAGACCTGCTCAGACCTCCAACCTCGGCGGAATACCGATGTCTAGAGGGTCTGACCCTTTAACGATAGACAAATTTGGGTCCATGACCGCAATTATTGGTGTGACCGCTCTTCGTGATTTTCGTCCGGGTCGGGCCCTCCGGTCGAGTGAAATTTTCACAAATACACAAAGTGAACCCTAATAGGAATCCCAGTGCCTGCACACAAAAGCACAAGCGTGGCCTCGGAGA
>JBMTEX010000062.1:0-12206 GCA_049433485.1 Ilumatobacteraceae bacterium
GATCAGAACCTGGTGGTGGCTCGTTCAACTCTATGTGGGATATGTACTTCCCGTTATCAACCTCATGGGACATTTTGCTGGTGGTGTTGTCTGTCGCTGGTTTCGTTGGTTCGTGGGTTCGTCGCCGTCATCTAGGTATTTGGATGGGTGTCTACATCGTTGTGCTGATGGTGGGTGTGAAGGTTGCTCAAGGTGGTCTGCCGGTCATCGGCCTGTTGTGGAATCCACGAATCTTGCCGTTCTTGTATCTGCTGCGGTACATGCTTGCGGCAATTGGTGTCTATGAAGTTGTGTCTTATGTACGGCGCGTCATTGCTATAGAACGCGCGTCGGGCGATATCACTGCAACACCAAATACTCGAGTCTCCACATCAATCTTGTGGGCTGTCACACTTTTCTGCCTTGTTGTTATTGGTGTTCGTTATCAGTCGTTACCGTTCGCCAAAATCACGAGTACTGCAACCGCAACTAAGTACTCATGGGGCCCCATCGATTTTCCAGCATCACGTGCGTTTTCAGACGGTTGGGCTCGATGGAACTTTGAAGGCTACGAAGGAAAGGCGTCCTACGGCGAATATCACAACCTTGTTCAAACCATGAAATCTCTTGGTGACGACAAGGATCACGGTTGCGGCCGTGCATTGTGGGAGAACAATTCAGAACTCAATAAGTACGGCACAACGATGGCCCTCATGTTGCTTCCGTTCTGGACCAAGGGCTGCATCGGGTCAATGGAGGGGCTGTATTTCGAAGCTGCGGGCACCACGCCGTATCACTTCATTTCAGCAGCGGCTCTATCGAAGCAAAGTAGTAATCCGGTGCGTGAACTTCGCTACGACAACAATGATCCTGTGAAGGGTGTGAAGTACATGCAAATGCTTGGAATCAAGTATTACATGGCGTTCACTCCAGAGGCCGTGCAAAAGGCAGATACAGTTGCCGACCTTGTCAAAGTAGGAACAAGCGGCCCATGGCATATTTACGAACTTGAAGAATTGCCGATGGTGGAAGCTTTAGACGTTCAGCCAGTCGTCATCAACGAACGTCCAGGAGATCGTCGCGAACGATGGCTTGAAATTGGCACCTCGTATTTTCAGCATTCTGAAGAATGGAACGCGCTCCCTGTTTCTGACGGACCTAAAGAATGGCAACGCATAGATGTGAAGCCAGATGAATCGCGTCAAGTTGGGAAGGAAGGCGAACCAGGCCGCCAAGTAGATGTGGTGGTTCCGTCCACTGCAATCAAGACGCAGCCAGTTGACGTAGCCACTATTTCAAATGTGCAGATCAAAGATGAAGAAGTGTCGTTCACCGTGGACAAAATTGGGACACCTGTCCTTGTCAAAGTGAGTTACTTCCCTAATTGGACTGTGACGGGTGCAAAAGAGATTTATCGGGCCGCACCAAACATGATGGTGGTGGTTCCATCTGAGAAAAATGTGCGTTTGTCGTATGAACCATCTCGCTTAGATCAATTCTCATACCTTTTAACTTTTGCTGGAATTGTTCTGGTGGCCTACATGTTCAGTCGACGGCTTCGCTATGGAAGTGCACTTCCAGAACGCAATTCCCAGGAAGACCACGTGGAATCATCAGTCTCAGACGGCGATACCGATAGCCTTTCCCGTTGATGAGCACAGACCCTGCGGTTCTTGACCACATCGTCAAGGCCTATGACGTCCGGGGTACTACTCCCGATCAAATGAACGATGAAGTCGCCTTTGCATTGGGCGTTGCGTTTGCTCGATTTGTGGACGCCAGCACTGTCATTGTTGCGCGCGACATGCGCGTGACAGGGGAGTCGCTTGCTCATGCGTTTGCCCAGGGCGCCATGGATAACGGAGTCAACATCATTGACCTCGGGTTAGCAAGCACTGACATGGTGTATTACGCCGCAGGTGTTCTGGATGCGCCCGGAGCCATGTTTACCGCATCCCATAATCCCGCTGAGTACAACGGCATTAAGTTCTGTCTAAATGGAGCGCGGCCAGTGGGAATTGATACTGGTTTGTCGGTCATTCGAGATACGGCAAAAGATGTATTGCGCGGAGTGGCGTCTTCTTCAACGGCAGCGCGAGGCACGTACCAGCAGCGAGACATGTTGGACGACTTTGCGGATCATGTTGTGTCGTTTATCGATGTTGCGTCGTTGACGCCAATGAAAGTTGTTGCCGACACAGCAAATGGCATGGGTGGCCTCATTGTCCCCGTCGTGTTTGAACGTTTGCCCATGATGCAGTTGGAAGTCATGTATCCAGAACTTGATGGTTCTTTTCCTAATCATCCGGCGGACCCAATTCAGCCATCTAACCAACGTGACTTGCAAGCACGCGTTGTGAGTGGCGGCTTCGATATTGGTTTGGCATTTGACGGAGACGCAGACCGGGTCTTTGTGGTGGACGAGTTAGGTCGCGGTTTGTCTGGTTCTAGTACCACTGCAATTCTTGCGGCTGGTGTTCTGCGCATGAACCCAGGTGCCACTGTTCTTCATAACCTCATCTGTTCACGAAGCGTTCCCGAAGTCATTAGAGAAAATGGCGGAATTCCGGTTCGCACCAAAGTTGGACATAGCAACATCAAACAAGTGATGGCTGAGACTGGAGCCGTGTTCGGCGGGGAACATAGTGCGCACTATTACTTCCTCAATAACTTCCGGGCAGACTCTGGCATCATCGCAACAATGTTCATGCTGCAAGAACTGTCTCGTGCAGGTGTTTCGCTTTCCGAGTTCCGTCGTCCGTTTGAGCGATACGAAGCAAGTGGCGAAATCAACACAAGTGTGCAAGATGCGCAAGTGGTGATGAAGGCAGTGTCAGCAGCATTCTCATCATTTGAACAAGATTGGATTGACGGGTTAACTGTTGATTGCGGAGATTGGTGGTTTAATCTTCGACCATCAAATACTGAACCGCTCTTGCGTTTGAACTTGGAAGCCGCTACTCGTGATGAATGTGACGACCACGTCGCAGAAGTACTCGCTTTAGTGACCTCGGTATAGAAAGGGATTCACATGGCAATCGATCAATCGCTTCTCAAAATTCTGGCCTGCCCAGAGGACAAAGGACCTCTGTGGTTCATTGAGTCTGAATCTGTGATGTACAACCCTCGCACCAAGCGCGCTTTTCCTGTGGTGGACGACATCCCGGTGATGTTGATAGAGGAATCCTCCGTCGTGAGTGACGCAGAACATATGCGTTTACAGGGTCTGATTGACTCTCTGGATATCAAACCCACCTTCACTGCGTCGTAATTGGCTAGGGTGGTAACCCGATTGGGCTGACGCGATTGGTGCCAGCAGGCCCCAGCCTCAATCGTTTGACACCCGCACGACCGTGTGGGGTGACCTGAAGGAGCCTCAATGTCCACTCTTGCCGAACGCCGCGATTATCGCGTCGCCGATCTCAGCCTTGCACCATTTGGTCGTAAGGAAATCCATCTTGCTGAACATGAAATGCCCGGCCTTCGCTGGTTGCGCAAAGAGTTCGGTCCGTCAAAGCCACTTGCGGGTGCTCGAATCTCTGGTTCTTTGCACATGACCATCCAGACAGCAGTTCTCATTGAGACTCTTGTTGAATTGGGAGCAGAAGTTCGTTGGGCGAGCTGCAACATTTTCTCCACACAAGACCACGCAGCTGCTGCCGTTGTTGTTGGTCCGAACGGAACCGTCGATAACCCTCAAGGTGTTCCCGTGTTCGCATGGAAGGGCGAAACATTGGAAGAGTATTGGTGGTGCACCGACCAAATGATGACCTGGCCAGACGGTGGACACGCCAACATGATTCTTGACGATGGTGGCGACGCAACATTGCTCGTCCACAAGGGTGTTGAATTTGAAAAAGCTGGTGCAGTGCCAGACCCAACCTCTGCGTCAAACCCAGAATTGGCAATTGTTCTCGGACTGTTGCAGCGATCATTGAAGACAGACCCCACAAAGTGGACTGAAATGGCGAAGCACATCAAGGGTGTCACTGAAGAAACCACCACCGGTGTGAAGCGCTTGTACAAGATGGCAAAAGACGGAGAGTTGTTGTTCCCAGCCATCAACGTGAATGACTCGGTGACAAAGAGCAAGTTTGACAACTTGTACGGATGCCGTCACTCACTGATCGACGCCATCAACCGTGCAACAGACGTGATGATCGCCGGCAAGTTGTCTGTGGTCTGTGGCTATGGAGATGTTGGCAAGGGTTGTGCGCAGTCGCTTCGCGGACAAGGTGCACGAGTCATCGTCACCGAAATTGACCCCATCAATGCATTGCAGGCCGCAATGGAAGGGTATGAAGTCAACACGTTGGAGTCCGCACTTGGCGAGGCCGACATTTTTGTGACTGCCACAGGAAATGAAGCAATCATTACCGCAGAGCACATGTCGAAGATGAAGCACAACGCAATTGTGTGCAACATTGGACACTTCGACAATGAAATTGATATGGCAGGCCTCAGCCGTAGCAGTGCAACACGCGACGAATTGAAGCCAGGCACAGACCTCTGGACATTCCCAGACGGACACGCAGTCATTGTTCTCGCCGAGGGACGGTTGGTGAACCTTGGCTGTGCAACTGGACACCCATCATTCGTGATGAGCTGTTCATTCAGCAACCAAGTCATCGCTCAGATTGAACTGTTCAACAATCTCGAGAACTATCCAACGGGTGTGTATGTTTTGCCGAAGCATCTCGATGAGAAAGTTGCTCGCGCTCACCTCGATGCATTGGGTGTGAAGTTGACACAACTCACTGATGAGCAAGCGGAATATCTAGACATGGATCCTGCTGGTCCATACAAGCCAGAGCATTACCGCTACTAAGAACATGAAGTGAATGGCCGTCGAGGAAACTCGGCGGCCATTTTGCTTTTATTGCTCTTGTGCTTCGGCCCCTGCTTCAGCAATTTGCGTTGAAGACATTTTGAACAATGACAATGTGATTTGAACGAGCGGACCAATTCCAAACGCAAACACAAAGGTGCCAAGTCCGATTGATCCACCTAAGAAAATGCCGATAATCATGACGGTGACTTCCACAGTGGTTCGTGCAAGTCTCACGCTGATGCCGTAGCGCGCATTCAGTCCAAGCATGAGGCCGTCACGTGGGCCCGAACCAAGTTCTGCACCGATGTATAGGCCGGAACCTGCGGCAATACACAGCATTCCGAGACACATGAATAGAACGCGAATCATCAGATTGTCTGGGGTGGGCAACATGTCTTGTACCACGTTTTCAACAAGGCCAATCTGGACTGCATTCAAGATGGTGCCAATGCCGGGGCGAAGTCGAAGTGGAATCCATAGAAGTAGGACAAAGAAGGCCACCACAATGAGGGCTGTTCCAAGGCCTAGTCCAGTCTTCTCGGAGATGCCTTGATGAAAGACGTCCCACGGGGGCACGCCGATGTTTGCTTCCACAAAGAATGCAATCCCGGTTCCGAATCCAGCAAGGCCCAGGACACATCGTGCGAGTCGTTCGAGGAATCGCTCCCGCAATGTTCGTGGAGAGCTAGCGGGACCGGGGGAGACCATGAAGTTCTACCGTAGTGAATTACATCGCACTAGTAGCGGACAATTAATCACTGTCACGATGGCGGCAGTGGAAACCTATGACGAAGTTTCTAGACGGCTCGTTACAGATCTCAAGTATCAGCACAAAAAATCTGTCGCGCTCACGATCGCTCAATCAATGGCGGCGAACGTCAAACATCTCCCGGCTCCTGATGTTCTGACTTGGGTACCCACCACAGATTGTCGCCGCAGTTCGCGAGGCTTCGATCATGCTGAATTAATCACACGGCACTTAGGGGCTCTCTTTCAACGTCCAACACAGCGATTGTTACGCAGAACTAGCACAGGGCATCAGACTGGGCAATCCCGAACATGTCGCCTTGACGCAGTGAGTTTTACGGCATCGCCACATTGTGCAGGGAGAGATATTTGGATAGTCGACGACGTGTGGACAACCGGATCTACATTTCGCGCTGCCGTTACGGCCTTGATACGTATGCGGGCTCAATCCGTGGTGTGCATCGCCTATGCCCACGTGCCGTAAAAATTTTTACGAGTTGAGGCATAATGGATAGGTGGTAGTCAGTCGCCCAAATGAAATGTTGCCACGCACATCCACGGAACGAATTCTTGAACGTGCAATCCAGGTGATTGAACAATCTGGTGAAGCAGCAATTCGAACAAATCCCATTGCCTTCGAGTGTGGTGTGACGCCCCCAATTTTGTATCGCGCGTTCACAAGTCGCGAAGGTCTCATTGTTTCCGCTCAGGCTGAGCGCTATCGGCGCTCTTCTGCATTTGCTGCACAGTTTCTCTGTGATTCCGTTGCCGACGCCACCTCACGGGACGCTTTGATCGCAGTAATTTCGGAGAAATTAGATTTCATTCTGAGCCCTGGTCGCGCCGAGAACCGTCGTTTGCGCGTGGAAGTAATTGGTTCGTCGGTGTCGCGTCCAGACCTTCGGGCACAAATCGCAGAGATTGACAAAGAATATGCGGTCATTATTGCTCTGGCTTTTCAGCCCGCAATTGAAAGAGGATGGATGTCATCCAGCAAGAATTTTGAAGTGATTGCATTGTGGGCTCAAGGTTTACTGAACTCTCGCTACATGTTTGACGCAACTGGAACTCTTGAAGATGGTGAGGAATGGAACAACCTCACGCGTCAGTCAATCATGACCGCACTTTTTGACTAGTGAATTTTCGTTAGTTGTCTAGCCTGAGCAATTGCGGCACTGGAATCTTCCTCCACTAACACGCCGTGCATGCCAAGCGCACGAGCTGCGTCCACATTTGCATGAAGGTCATCAAGAAAAACAGTTCGTTCTGGAACTGCGCCAATGCGGTTCATCGTCAAGTGGTAGATATCTGGATTTGGTTTGCGCATGTGAACCTCGTGACTGTCCACAATGGCGTCAAAAATCGATTGAAAATCCATTAGTGGCCACCACCACTCGCGAAACTCTTTCACGTTGTTGGTGAGGATGGCAATGGGGCGCCCCGCATTCTTCAGGTCGTGAATGAATTCAACCATGTCGTCGTTCAATTGAAATGTGAATGTCGGCCCAGACGAAGTAGTTGGCTTTTCTGCAGGAATGGTCGCAACAATCCCAGCGTCTTCAAGGCGTTGCTTCGTGAGTGCTCGACATTCGGCGAGTGTGATCTCGCCACGTTCCACACGGTGCCATGGATGGTCGGTATCAAGATGATGCGGCCCCATCACAATTTCGGCAATCATCGCAGGGTCGTGGTCTGGGTATCGGCGGGTGAAATCGCGTGGACCACCATTCTTCATAATCACTCCACCGAGGTCGAAGATGACTGCGTCTGCACGTTGTTGGTCCATTTCATTGATTCTTGCCAAGTTCTTCCCCTGGGTGCGAACTGGTCGGTTGGACACTGACGGGTAGGCTTGGACACTGCATGAAAGTTCTCGATCGCGTCCTCAGGGCGGGTGATGGCAAGCGGGTAAAGGCCCTGCAAGGCCTCGTCCCCGATATCAACAGCCTTGGCCCTGCTATGGCCGCGCTCACAGACGACCAACTAAAGGCCAAGACGCCAGAGTTTCGTCAACGTTTGGAAGCCGGAGAGACCCTCGACGACATCTTGGTGGAAGCATTCGCTGTGGTTCGAGAAGCCGCTAAGCGTGTCATTGGGCAGTATCACTTCGACGTTCAGTTAATGGGTGGCGCGGCACTGCATTTCGGATGGGTCGCCGAAATGAAAACCGGTGAAGGTAAAACTCTGGTCTCTACATTGCCGGCGTATCTCAACGGATTGTCGGGCAAGGGCGTTCATGTCATCACAGTGAATGACTATTTGGCGCGATTCCATGCCGAATGGATGGGGCGCATACACCAGTGGTTGGGTCTCAGTGTTGGGTTGGTTATCCCCGGATTCCGCGACACTCCAGAACAGAAACGCGAAGATTACGCATGTGACATTACGTACGGAACCAATAATGAATTTGGTTTCGACTACTTGCGTGACAACATGGCCGGATCGTTGTCTGAAAAGGTGCAACGCGGTCACAATTTTGCAATAGTCGACGAAGTAGACAGCATCCTGATTGACGAGGCGCGAACACCGTTAATTATCTCTGGTCGTCTCGCCGATGCGGCTTCCATGTACTACCGCTTTGCATCAATCGTTCGTACATTGACTCGCGACGTTGACTATGAAGTTGACGAAGCAAAGAAGATTGTCTTTCCCACTGAATCTGGTGTTGAAAAAGTTGAGAAAGAACTTGGTCTCGAGAACTTGTATGACGCGGTTCAGCAGAATCTTGTTCATCAACTCAGTGCGGCATTGCGTGCAAAAGAGTTGTACAAGCGAGATAAGGATTACATCGTCGATGGCGGCGAAGTGAAAATTGTTGACGAGTTCACTGGCCGCATCTTGGAAGGTCGTCGTTGGAGCGAAGGTCTGCACCAAGCGGTGGAGGCCAAAGAAGGCGTTCGAATCAACGAAGAGAATCAAACTCTTGCCACCATCACATTGCAGAACTACTTCCGCATGTACGACAAGCTGGCTGGTATGACCGGTACGGCGCAAACCGAAGCAGCTGAATTGGTGAACACGTACGACTTGCAAGTAGTGCCCATTCCAACAAATCGTCCAAACATTCGCGTGGATCAAGCAGACCTCATTTACAAGTCTGAAATTGCGAAATTTCACGCTGTTGTAGAAGACATCGTGGATCGGAATCAGAAAGGTCAACCGGTACTGGTGGGCACCATCAGCGTTGAAAAGAGCGAATACCTATCACGTGAGTTGACTAAGCGCGGCATTCGTCACGAGGTCCTGAATGCGAAGCAGCACACTCGAGAAGGGCAAATTGTTGCCCAGGCCGGACGTTTGGGCGCTGTCACTGTGGCCACCAACATGGCTGGTCGTGGCGTGGACATTCTGTTGGGTGGTAATCCCGAACTTCTGGCACGTCAGCAGGTGCTCGCTGAAGGTGTGGACCCATCTGTCTTGGTGGATGAATTCGCATTGCCTGCACCGGTCGAACAATTACACCAAGACTTCCAAGAAGCGCGTCGCGCGGCATTGGCGAGATACGACGAATTGTTGCCCATCTTTAAAACACAATGTGCAGAAGAGGGCGAGAAGGTTCGCGCACTCGGTGGCTTGTATGTGTTAGGCACTGAACGACATGACAGTCGACGCATCGACAATCAGTTGCGTGGTCGTTCAGGGCGCCAAGGTGACCCCGGTGAAAGCCGTTTCTATCTTTCGCTAGACGACGAACTCATGCGCTTGTTTGCTACTGGCGCGCTGAGTTGGGTCATGGGTCGTGCTCTCCCCGACGATGAGGCCATTGAAGCAAAGATGGTCACAAAGGCTATTGAACGTGCGCAAACCACTGTTGAACAGCGCAATGGTGAAATTCGTAAGAACGTGCTGAAGTACGACGAAGTGATGAACGAGCAGCGCAAGGTCATCTACATGCGCCGAGATCAAATTCTGTCTGGTGCAGATTTGAAGTCTGCGGCCATGGAATATCTGGCTGAAGCTGTTGATTCACTCATCTCTACTCATTGTGTTTCTGAAGCAAGCGATGAATGGGATATCGACGGTCTTGCTGGCGAACTGCGTACATATTGGCCAGCAACCATCACTGAGGCGGCCATTGAACAATGTGCGGACACAGATGCTGTCTACGACCTTGTGATGAGTGATGCAAACAATCATTACCAACGTCGCGAACAAGAACTTGGCTCAGACGTGATGCGTCAGATAGAGCGCCAGGTCATGCTCAGCATCATCGACCAACGGTGGCGTGAACATTTGGAAGAAATGGATTACCTGCAAGAAGGAATCAACCTTCGTGCCATGGGGCAAAAAGATCCACTCACTGAATGGCAGCGTGAGGGTTATGAGATGTTCGGCCAGATGATGGTGGGCATCGCGCAAGACTTCGTTCGTTATGTCATGCACGTTGAAGTAGTCAATGAACAACAACCAGCCACACGGGTGCAAAACATCATTGAGACAAGTAGCGACGACGTTGACGTCGACGGATTCACCACGGCGGCGCTTGCTGGTGGGGACGTCGACCCTGAGATGCTTCACGAACAACAAGAAGTAGTACAAAAGCCAATTGTTAAAGATGCAAACGATTGGTCGAATACACCCCGAAATGCTCCATGCCCATGTGGATCGGGTCGAAAGTACAAAGTGTGCCACGGCGCGGCGTCGTAGAGCAGTTCTCGTCCGTCTCAACTTATGCGTGACTTCACCACCGACCTTCGCGAAGTAAATCGTCGTCTTGAGGAAGCTAAGGGCTATCTCAAGATCGATCAGTCACGCGCACGTCTTGCTGAATTAGAGATTGAAATCTCTCGACCAGATCTGTGGGACGACCAAGATGCGGCTAAGCGAATCAATTCTGAATACGCAAATGTCAAAGGCGATGTTGATGAATATGCATCGTTGGTCGCACAGGTTGAAGACCTTGAAGTGCTACACGAATTGGCTCGTGAAGTAGATGACGAATCCCAAGAGTCCGAGATTGAAGCTGGCATTTCTCAGGTCTCTGCGGGCCTCAGTGTTCTGGAAATGCGCAGTTTGTTTACTGGCAAGCACGATGAAGCTGACGCCATTGTTCAGATCAATGCAAAAGACGGTGGAGTCGATGCTCAAGACTGGGCAGAACTTTTGTTGCGCATGTTTTCCCGTTGGGCTGAACGCCGTGGCTTTACGGTTGATGTCGACGATGTCAGTGAAGGTGCGGAAGCTGGCATTTTGTCTGCTGAGTTCACCATTAAAGGTCGCTACGCCTACGGACTCATGACATCGGAGCGCGGGACACACCGTCTGGTACGCATCAGCCCGTTCGATAATCAAGGGCGCCGTCAGACAAGTTTTGCCACGGTGCAAGTGTGGCCGGTGATGGATGCTCCAGACCTTGAAGTGAACGAGTCGGAAATCCGTATGGAAGTGTTTCGCGCATCAGGTGCTGGTGGTCAGCACGTCAATAAGACATCGTCAGCAGTGCGATTGATTCACGAACCAACCGGGGCCGTGGCGAGTAGTCAAGAAGAGCGCAGTCAGTTGCAAAACCGTGAGAAGGCGATGACGCGATTGAAGGCGATGATTGCGGCCAAGATTGAAGAAGAACACGAGGCAGAGAAAGCTCGTATTGCAGGGAAGACTGCCATGGTGGGGTGGGGAAGCCAAATTCGCTCGTATGTGTTGCAGCCATATCAAATGGTGAAAGACCATCGCACTGATGTGGAATCTGGAAACGTGGCCAGCGTTCTTGATGGTGACCTCGACCAATTTATGGAGGGGTTCCTGCGCTGGAGAAGGGAATCAGAGCAAGCCCAGTAAGGGTTTCATGGCCGCCCTCCACGGAGAGCGTGCCATTGCTAGGTTGTGGTACTTCATGATTCGTCTTGAGAATGTTTCCAAGATGTATGGCTCGGAAATTCCAGCTGTGCGCGATGCTTCCTTCGATATTGCGAAGGGAGATTTTGTGTTCCTTGTTGGTCCATCTGGGTCAGGGAAGAGCACGCTTCTGCGCCTCATGAATCGTCAGGAACGTCCCGAGCGCGGCAACGTGTGGGTAGCCGGTCGCAACATCAACGAGATGGCTAGTAGTCAGGTTCCATACTTGCGGCGAACAATGGGGAACGTTTTTCAGGATTACAAGCTGTTGCCGAACAAGACCGTATTTGAGAACGTTGCTTTTGCACTTGAAGTAATTGGAAAACCAAAACACGTCATTCAGCATCAGGTGCCACAGGTGCTTGAACTGGTGGGACTATCTGGCAAGGAAGACCGCTTTCCGCATCAGCTATCGGGTGGAGAGCAGCAACGAGTGTCAATTGCACGCGCGTTCGTTAACCGCCCCCTCATTTTGTTGGCTGATGAACCAACGGGAAACCTGGACCCTGCAACCGGTGAAGGAATCATGCAATTGCTAGAGGCCATCAATCGCACTGGCACCACGGTGGTGATGGCTACTCACGACCACCGTGTGGTGAATGCCATGCGCCGGCGAGTTATTCAGTTGGATCGTGGCGTCATTGTTCGAGATCAAGAGCGAGGTGTCTACGAATGATTCAACGTCTGTCGTACGCAATTCGCGAGACCATCGCAAGTTTCCGACGAAATGTCACATTGTCGGTGGCGGCTGTCATTACGTCTGCCGTATCGCTGTTGCTGGTGGGTGCAACTTTCCTCATTCAGCGCGCGTTTG
>JBMTEX010000063.1:0-11755 GCA_049433485.1 Ilumatobacteraceae bacterium
CAGTGGATAGAGCAACGGTTTCCTAAACCGCAGGTCGCAGGTTCGATCCCTGCCGAGGGCGCCAGCCCATTGATTTGCGTCTCTGTAAATTTCAGAAGTGTTTACGCCAGCAAACTGCGCAACATCCATGCAGTTTTTTCGTGAATTTGAATTCGCTGCGTGAGTAGATCTGCGGTGACTTCGTCCTGTGCATTGTTTGCAATGGGGTACAGCGAACGAGCAGTACGAACAACGGCTTCTTGGCCCTCAACAAGTCTCTGAATCATGTCAACAGCACTTGGCGTATCAACATCTTCAGAAATAGATGCCAGTTGCGAGAATTCGGAATAACTTCCGGGCGCGAGCACATCTAGAGCTCGAATACGTTCTGCGATCAAATCAACCGCCAACGCGAGTTCTGTGTATTGCGTTTCAAACATGAGGTGAAGCGTTTGGAACATTGGCCCAGTGACATTCCAGTGATACTTGTGAGTCTTCAAATACAAGGTGTAGGTGTCTGCTAGAAGATGCGATAGCCCATCTGCAATCTTGAGTCGTTCAGCTTGTGGGATTCCAAGATCAATTGTCACGGCGAGACCTCTCTGTGTTGTTCGCTAGTGATACCCTAGGGGGTATATTCAATAAACGCAACAGTAATGAGGAAAGCATGACCCACGTACCGTCACCGGCTGCCGAACAATGGAATAGCCGCTACGGCGATGCCGACTATTTCTATGGCACCGAGCCCAATGATTTCTTGCGCGAAAACGCGCATCATTTACCCGACGGACCCATCCTGTGTCTTGCCGACGGAGAGGGGCGTAACTCTGTTTTTCTCGCGTCACTCGGGCGAGAGGTCCATTCAGTGGATATCGCTGCGGCAGGCGTTGAGAAGACAAGACGCCTTGCTGTTGAACGAGGAGTAACCGTTCACGCCGAAGTGGGAGACCTCGCAACTTTTGATTTAGGGCAGCTCAAGTGGGCGGGAATCGTCTCCATCTTCTCTCATCTTCCGAGCGAACTTAGAAAAGATCTTCATCGCCGTGTTGTTGAGTCGCTCCAGCCCGGCGGAGTGGTAATTCTTGAGGCGTATACGCCAGATCAAATTGGTCGAGGAACTGGTGGGCCGCAAGTTGAAGATTTGTTGATGACCGAGAAGGCACTTCGAAGTGAATTTGCAGAACTTGAATTAATACACATTCAGGAATGCGTTCGCGATGTAGTTGAAGGTACTGGACACACTGGAACCGCTGCGGTAGTTCAAGTGGTGGCCCGTAAGAATTCAATTCTGTCGTGAACGCTCAATAGTCGCTTTCAGTGTGAGCAACTGTTTGCGCAACATAATTCCGTCGCCGGGTGCCAATAGGGACTTCTCTAGCAGGCGGCCACCAGGTAGATCAATTCTTGCTCGCATGCGCGTGACAAGTCGCGTGCCCAAGTCATCTGGACGAAGTTCATATGCCAAGGTAAAGCACATTCTTTTCCCGAGGCCCTTGTCAGAAATCGTTAACACGAACGCACGGGGTTCTTCGACGACCGATGCAATGAAAGACATGGGACCCGCCGGGACTAACGACCCACTCACGATGTCCTGCCATTCAGGATGGATGCGGCGGGCACTTTTTCGGCCCAGATTGTCAATCCAGTCGTAGCTGTACCAGCCTGCGCGACCGAAACCCATTTGACGAATCCAGGGAAACACATCGGCTGGTGGCGCAGCAATGGTGATACAACGTGTTGCGCTGACGCGTGCGTCGTCACACAGATGGTCGCCAACTAATGGACTTGCGACTTCTTCGGGTGTGGCACCCCATGACTCAAGAAACATCTCTCACAGTGTGGCCGCTAAAGATGTCTTTCTCGCATCGGAGTGAGTATTTAGGCCTCTTTGGGTGTGCGGCGACGAATGACAACTGGGATCAGTAAGCCGACAAGAAGTGCAAGTCCGATAACTATTGCTACCGCAATTGACGTGCCAGATGTTCCAGTGTTTTCGGCACCGGCAATTAGCCCAAGTGCAATGACTGTTTCTTCGCCAGCAGCGGTGGCCGACTTCAATACGAGACGGTGTTCGCCTTCTGCGAGATTGGCGGGCACTGCAAAGGTCCCCGATGCTCGACCAGTCTCATCTGTTGTGACCGCGCCAATGTTGGTTGGTTCAGAAAAGAGCCATGCTTCAAGTTGTTCGTCTGGACCAAAACCAGTGGCGTCAATCACCAGACTGTCTGTCGATGTCACTCGAAGATTGCCATCGGTGTCTAGTGCTACTTGGTTGCCATCTTTATCTACTACTGAGACGGTGATGTCAACACCAGAACCGGCAATAGAGAGTCGGTTGTTGTTACGTTGCACCGCAAGTTCTGCAGTAGCGCCGTTGACCATCAGTTTTGCGCTTCCGGCCGTTACTTCTGGTGCCTCCGGTGCATCGGCGGCACCAGACGAATCTGGCGTGTCCGCCTTTGGTGGCAACGTTGTAGTGGTTGTAGTGGTTGTAGTTGCAGCGGCAGCATTTGTGACTTTGCCCGCAACTGTCGTTGTTGTTGACGTGTTATTCAAGCCGCCATCAAGAACAGTTGTTGAAGGTGACGTGATGCTTGGTGCGACCGTGGTTCCTGGCGCCGCAGTGGTGGTGCTCGCTGGAACTGTGGTTGTGGTTGTAGTGGACGTTGTTGTAGTTGTTGTAGTTGTTGTAGTTGTTGTTGTCGTTGATGAAGTTGTTGTAGTTACTGCCTGACCGACTTGGTATTTGTACATATTGCTGAAGCGCCAACCAGTTGTAATCAACATTTGACCATCTGCTGAGAGAGACGCACTTGCAGCCCACTGGTGGTCGATCATGACTCGCGTTGCGCGAGTACCGTCGCTGAGGTTGTAGACGTCCATCACTTCTGGCCACAGACCACCTTGGTTTTGGTAAATCAGATAGCCAAGGCCGCGAGCTGTGTCCACGACGAATGGTGATGGTCCAAGAACATTTCCAAGACTTCCGTGACCGAGGTAGGTGCTCCACAATTTGTTGGGCGTTCCGCCAAGGTTGTTCCATGCTGAAAACACACCGTTATTGGATGCAACATACAAAGTGGTTCCTGCACCATTGATGCCAAGGAATGATGGACCATCTGCGGTTGTTGCTCCGGCCGATGTTTGCACAGAGAATGTGTTGTCGATGGTGCCACTTGGAAGAGCAATTCGAGTTACTGACGTACCGCCGGATGTGACTTGTCCCCAAATACTCGATGCGTAGACATAATCACCAGTGGGGCTCATGGCGAGACGAATCATCGGGTTTGAACCGTTCGTGACTGAGGTAACGGAATAGTCAGACAAATTGATGATCTGAACGGATGTTCCTGCATCACTCCACTGTGAAGCGCACGACACAACGAGGTATTGATTATTTGGTGTTAATTCCATGTTGCGCATTCCGCGAGCGCCTTGTGAACAAACGCTCGTGATGGGAGTAGACACTGCGCCTGTTGAAATTGTGATTCGCGAGATGCTGTTTTCGTAGGCGTTCATGATCCACGCGTATGTTCCGGTGGAGTCAATATCAACTTCATTGGGTTCGCTGCCAACTGCGACAACTCGAACGGTGGAGCCGTTACTTGCGTTCACAATTCGCACACGCGAAAGCTTGTTCTCTCCGAAGATGATGTAGTTGCCATCTGGTGTGATGTCTGCTCCCCACACTCCAACGTTGTTTGGATTCTGCAGGGTGTAGTCCTGAAAATCCCATGCAGCTGCCTGTACTGGGTCCAAGTAACTGGTTGCTGTAGCGCCGCCGACAGACATTCCCACAGTTCCCGCCAATGCGATGGCCGCGACCATTGCATTTCCCACGATGGTTGAGATGCGCTTCATGAATTCCCCTTGACAGTCAATGACTGCTATTGATTATGACCTATTAGTAGGGGCAACGCAATTCCTGCGCTAGAACAAGGCCATGATTCAGCCCCGTGAGATTGTGTTTGAGCCCGGGGCAGTCACGGCCCTCACCGAAATCCTTGGCATCATGGCGGACCAAGTGATGGGAGAGGCTCAAAGCACCAGGTGGGACATGGCCAGGCTTGTGGAATTAGAAGCCCGTCTGTTGCAACCTGCCGAAGGGGACCCCGTCACCATTGGCATTGACGATGCGGCATTACTTCTAGATGGCATGGCCTTCACAGAGATCATGTCTGTTGAATTTCCATGGTTTGAAATGGTGCAGTGGACATCCGATTTTGTCACTGGCGAACTTCGTCAACACTGGACAGAAGAGGAATGGCGCGAGTACTCCGCTCGCAATTAAGTCACCCCTGATTACGCTGAAGACATGACAGAACCTCGGCGTGAACTTCCGCCCGGCTATCAAGAACAATTAGATCTTGGCTACGTGTTTGGCGGTCTCTCAACGTTTGCGCAACGACCATTTGTTCCCGATGCGCAACAGCTGCGTGAGTGGCAACCAGACGTTGCAGTGATGGGTGCGCCATTTGATCTTGGAACGACTAATCGACCTGGCGCACGGTTTGGTCCCCGTGCAGTTCGCACGCAGGCATATGAGCCGGGAACATTCCATCTCGACTTAGGCCTGGAGATTTTTGAACACTTGGAAGTTGTCGATGCCGGCGACGCATTTTGTCCGCATGGTCGCGTTGAGCAGAGCTTGGACAATGTGAAATCAAAAGTGGCCGAGATTGTCAATGCAGGAATCACACCCATTGTGATTGGTGGAGACCACACCATTACATGGCCGTCGGCGACGGCGGTTGCAGAAAAGTATGGGTTTGGCCGAGTGGGCATGGTGCACTTCGATGCGCATGCAGACACTGCGGACACTATTGATGGCAACTTGGCTAGCCATGGAACCCCAATGCGTCGCCTGATTGAAAGCGGTGCAATTCCTGGAAAAAACTTTGTGCAGGTTGGTCTGCGTGGTTACTGGCCTGGACAAGATGTCTGGGATTGGATGGCAGAGCAAGGCATGAAGTGGCACTTGATGGATGAAGTGCATCGACGTGGACTTGATGCTGTGGTGACTGATGCAATCTCAGAAGCAATGGATGGCGTTGATTATCTGTATGTATCCGTAGACATTGACAGTCTTGATCCTGCGTATGCGCCTGGTACGGGGACTCCAGAGCCAGGCGGCATTGCATCAGTTGACATGTTGCGGGCATTGCGTCGACTGGCTATGGAAACACCACTTGTGGCGTTTGATGTGATGGAAGTTGCTCCGCCCTACGATCACGCTGATTGCACCGTGAATGTTGCGCATCGACTCATCATGGAAGTGCTTGCGGGATTGGCGTGGAAGAAAAGTCGTTAGAGGGTCATCACCCTCATCGACGACGTTTCGGTGGTCGCGGTTATTTTCACCGCATTGGTCCAGGCCTTATTACAGGAGCTGCAGATGATGATCCATCTGGAATTGGTACCTACTCACAAGTGGGTGCCGCATTTGGATTCTCCATGTTGTGGTCAACATTTGCAGCGTTGCCTTTGGCAGTCGCGGTTCAAGAAGCAACAGCTCGACTTGGTCTGTTCTCCGGAAAGGGTCTGGCGGCACTCATTAAAGAGCAATTTCCAAAATGGGTGTTATATGTTGCGCTGGTCTTAGTTGTTGGCGCTAACTCGTTCAACATTGGTGCCGACTTGGGATCAATGGCAGCTGCAACGCGTCTCATTGTTCCGCTTCCACACGTCAGCCTGGTAGTTGCATTTGCGATGATGATGGCGATTATCGAAATTGTTTTGCCGTATCACCAATATTCACGCATTTTGAAATGGTTGTGCGTGTCATTGTTGTCGTATATCGCGGTCTTATTTATTGTGAACGTCTCGTGGTTCGATGTGGCGTCTGAAATTGTTTCACCAAGTCTGTCGTTCACTAAAAACACCATTGCTGCTTTGATTGCCTTATTCGGTACCACTATCTCTCCGTACTTGTTCTTTTGGCAGACGAGTGAAGAAGTAGAAGAGTTGAATAACGAAGGAGAGCGCAGCGCTGCCGACGGTGATGCAGTTGGTCATCTTCGCGCCATGCGTGGTGACGTTGTGGCGGGAATGTCGTCTGGTGTTCTTGTGATGTTCGCCATCATGGTGACTTCTGCTGCAACTCTTGGTGTGGCCGGCATCAGCACTGTGTCCACAGCGGAGCAAGCTGCCATGGCGCTTGAGCCTCTCGCGGGAAGTGCGGCGAAGTATCTCTTTGCGCTGGGCATCGTTGGAACCGGCCTGTTAGCAATTCCAGTTCTTGCAGGGTCTACGTCTTATGCGTTGGCGGAAACATTCGGATGGCGCGAAGGCTTGAGTTTGAAATTGTCGCAAGCGCGCGCGTTCTACATGGTGATTGTTGTTTCCATGTGTTTGGGAATGGCGATGAATTTGGTGGGGTTAGACCCAGTCCGCGCCTTGTATTGGTCTGCCATTTTGAATGGTGTTGCGGCGCCACCATTGATCGTGATGATTTGGATTCTCAGTAGACGAGAATCGGTATTGGGAGAGCGGCGTAGTGGTCGCTTGTCCTCTACATTTGTTGGGCTTGCCGCTCTGGTGAGCGCCACTTTGCCGGCTATCTATCTCTTGATGCCATGATTCGACTCAATACTGATCCACTTCGTACCAACAAAAACTTTCGCAATCTGTGGATTTCAGGTGTCATTACTGGACTTGGTTCCTTTGCCACCTATGTGTCGATGCCGTATCAAATTGCTGACATTACGGGTTCGTATGTGGCGGTGGGTTTGCTGGGAGTTACCGAAGTTGTTCCCATCGTCGTGTTTGGTTTGTGGGGCGGCGTGATTGCCGACCGCTTTGATCGACGAAACGTTGTCGTAGTCACAGAAGTCATCATGATGTTGCTCACGGGGGTGTTGTTAGCTAACGCTTTGATGCCAACTCCTCAAACTTGGGTGATTTATCTCATCTCCTCCTTGTTTGCTGCTACAGATGGAATTCAGCGTCCGAGTCTTGATGCCATGTTGCCTCGCGTAGTGACTCCAGATCAGTTGGCTGCAGCTGGTGCATTTCGTTCGCTGCGCGGAAATATTGCGCATATCGTTGGTCCTGCACTTGGTGGAATCTTGATTGCAATTGGTGGAGTAGGGCTCGCATATTCGTTCGACGTAGTGTCGTTTGTCGCCAGCGTGTACTTCTTGTTGAGAGTGGCACGGCTTCCCAGCCAGCGCGAAGTGTTTGAGAAACCATTGCATGAACTAAAACTTGCTTTTTCATATCTGCGCACTCGTCGAGACATCATTGGCACCTACCTCGCAGACACCATTGCAATGATCTGCACGTTCCCGTTTGCGTTGTTTCCCTTCATCGTTGATGAATACGACGCACCTTGGGCACTTGGCTTTCTCTATTCATCACTCGCGGTGGGAAGTTTGATTGCAACGGCAACATCAGGATGGACATCGCGCATCTATCGGCATGGGAAGGCCGTCTTGTTTTCTGCCGGCGCCTGGGGAATCACAATTTGTGCTGCAGGGTTTGTGAAGAACATCTGGTGGGTTCTGTTCTTCCTGATGCTTGCTGGAGCAGCCGACATGATGAGTGGACTTTTCCGTTCACTCATCTGGGATCTCACGATTCCCGATGAACTTCGTGGACGAATGGCTGGTCTTGAACTGTTGTCGTACGGCGTGGGACCACAGGTGGGGCAGGTTCGTTCAACATTGACAGCACGATTCACCTCAATTCAGACATCGTTAATTGCTGGTGGTGCGGTCTGTGCGGGCTCAATGGCCGTGTTGAAATCAGCGATGTCGTCGCTGTGGAGATTTGATGCTCGAGTCACGCAATCTCGTCACGATGCATGATCGCACAGCGGTTTTGCGAGGCGAATCTTTGCAGTTTCTGCCGGGTTACTGAGAGCAGCGAGCGCAAGTTCAAAATCTGGCAACTCCCATACGTCGCCATCGTCGGTGATCATGATGAAGCGATCAAAGTTTGCGAGGAATGTGCGGTCGTGGCTCACGGAGATTACGGTTCCCTCGAAACCTTCAAGCGCTTTCTCCAGAGCTTCCGATGACTCAATGTCAAGGTTGTCTGTGGGTTCGTCTAAGAGCAACACATTGTGGCCGGCAAGTTCCAAACTGAGAATTTCCAACCGAGCCTTTTGTCCACCCGACAACGTTTGAAACTCTTGGCGTGCATTGTTTCGAAGGCCGTATCGGGCTAATGCTGCCATTGACTTTTGTTCGTCCACCAATTTGTCTCGCACAATGTCGATGCATTCGCGTCCTTTGAATTCTGGGCGATCATTGATTTGGGTGAACATGCCAACAGAGGTTCGAGGACCGTACGTAATTGTTCCCTGAAGGCCTTCTTGTTTGCCATTCAATGCATTCAATAAATGGGTCTTACCTGTGCCGTTTGGCCCAATAAGTCCAACGCGCTCGCCAAAGTGCACTTCGTCTGAAAATGGCAAGAACAAATCTGAAACCGCCACAGATTCAAACTTCACCACACGACGCGCAGAGTCTGCACCAGTGAAACGCACATAAATCTGTTGGTCTGGAACAGGCGGTGGGGGAGGCCCAGCCTTCACAAACTTTTCCCAACGAGTCTCTGCTGCGTTTGCTTTCGTGGCGTTTTTAAAGTTCTGCGCAGCTCGCTGCTTCATGATCTTCATGTGATGGAAGAGGCGGCGTTCTTCGTCGTTCCAGCGCTTGAGATCATCTCCCAGTAACTCTTGGCGCTTCTGACGCGCTTCGGGGAAGGTGGCATATGAACCACCATGCACCCAACAACCGGAACCTTCCACCGCGATGATTTTTGTAGCAACACGTTCTAACAACAAACGGTCGTGGCTCACCATCAAGATGGTGCTCTTGCATGCCCGGATCTGATCCTCCAGCCATGAGCGTGTGGGGATATCGAGATAGTTATCGGGTTCGTCCAAGAACAACACGTCAGCGCCTGAGTTCAACAACAAATCAAGGACTAATCGCTTGCGTTCACCACCAGAGAGTTCGCCAACTTTGCGAGACGCAAAATCTGTGACGGCAGTCTTCACACTTCGTTGTGCGGCTGCTGCCCATTGCGATTCCAGGTCGTAACCGCCAAGGTCACCCCAGTCGCCCAATGCCTCGGCGTATGCCATGCCGTCGTCTTCGCCCGACATCATTGCTTTTTCGGCAGCGAAAAGTCGCTTACCTGCTTCGCGAAGGGCGTTCGGCGCAACTTCAATGAGCATGTCTCGCAGCGCATCGTCTGGCTTGCTCATGCCAACGTCCTGCGTCATTTTCAGAAATGTGCCGCCGATACTGAATTCACCATCATCTGCTTCGTATTCACCAGTGAGGATTTTCAAGATGGTGGATTTGCCCACACCATTTGGTCCAACGATTGCTGCGTGCTCACCTGGTGCCACCCCAAAGCTGACGTCGAAAAATAACTGTTCAGCGCCCGGTGGGGAATAGGCCAGTTCAGAAACAGCAATAGACGACATCTCTCTAGTCTTCCAATTCGGTAGTGAGTTCTAGCCATTCATTTTCTAAACGATCAATCTCTGCTTGTACCTCGGCGAGAGACAGACTGAGCGCCGCCAACTTTTCATGATCATTTCCGGCCTTAGCGATGGAGTCTTCTAAATCGCTCCGGCGTTTGTTGCGCTTTTCTTGATCTTTTTCGTTGTTGGCAATGAGTCGGCTCAATGTGCTGGGGCTGCGTTTAGTTTTTTGTTTCTGCGGTGCCGACGAAGTGGGTGTAGAAGCTTTTGGTGCGCTGGGGCGTTGTTGCGGCATTGAACGTTGGTTGGCAGGGCGTGCGCTACGCATTTTCAGCCACGCATCAACACCACCCACCATTAACGATGCACCGCCATCTCCATCCAGCGAGAAAATTTCCTCCACGGTGCGGTCAATGAACGCGCGGTCGTGGCTCACCACCACAACAATTCCGGGCCATTCGTCGAGGTAATCCTCAAGTGCGCGAAGAGTGTCAAGGTCAAGATCGTTCGTTGGCTCGTCTAACAACAACACGTTCGGTTGTTCAACGAGCGTGAGAAGCAATTGCAAACGACGGCGTTCACCGCCAGACAATGTTCCAATTGGCGCAAACTGAGCATCGCCATCAAACCAGAATTGCTTCATCAACTGCAGATCTTCTACGGACGGATTTCCTTTGTCTCCTGCAACTGCATCGCGCACTCGTTTGCTGAGGTCCAAGTTGCGACCGAGTTGGTCGTAGTAGCCCACCTGCACGGTGCGCCCAATATCAATGTGGCCAGCAGTGGGCGAGAGTCGGCCAGCAATCAGGTCAAGCAAAGTGCTCTTTCCCGCACCGTTTGGGCCAACGATTCCTAAACGGTCGCCAGGTTCCAGTGCATGCGTGAAGGGTCGCAACACCGGTGTGCCGTCTGGCCATGTAAAGCCAACGCCATGGAATTCAATTCCTTTTGAACCAAGTCGCTTGCTGCCGAGGTCTAAACCCAACTCACCTTGGCGTGCGGGGCCATCTGCCTTTTGCGCGATCAATGCTTCTGCGGCGGCAATACGTGCCTTCGGCTTTGCGGTGCGCGCAGGTGCTCCGCGACGCAACCAAGCCAGTTCTTTCTTTGCAGCATTCTTTCGTACTTGCTCGGCAGTGGCCGCGTTCTCCTCGCGTTCTGCTCGTGCTGCAAGATATGCGGCATATCCAGAACCTGCATTGATGCCTTGCGGAATGTGCACGTATCCCTTACCGCGATCAAGTTCAAGAACACGCGTGGTGACTTTGTCCAACACGTGGCGATCGTGTGTGACCATCAGCAATCCGCCGGTGAATTTTGCGAGCCACTCTTCAAGAAATGAAATGGCATCTAGGTCGAGGTGGTTGGTGGGTTCGTCCAAGATGAGACAGTCCCATTCGCCTGCAAGAAGTTGCGCAAGTGCAACACGTTTTTGTTGGCCGCCAGATAATTCGCGCGTATCGGCATCTGCCATTGCACCCATACCAAACTTGTCCAACATTGCTTCTGTTTGCCAGGTTCCGCCAATGGCATCGCGCACCGTGCCTGGCGCAAGGTGAGGAATCTGTGGCAGTACGCCAATACGTGCATTGCGACCCCGACGCACAACACCAGCCTCTGGCTCAGTTTCGCCAGAGAGAATTCGTAACAAGGTGCTCTTGCCGCAACCATTGAGGCCAACAACTCCAAGTCGGTCGCCTGTGCTCACCGTGACCGACACATTCGTGAACAATGCTCGACCCGGACGCGAGGCAGTGAGCCCTTCTGCGTCAATCAGAATCATGTCAGTCTCGACCGCCCGCGATGATGGGTGTCAACGTGAGTTCTGGCTCGTCTGCTTCTAGTCGCTGCAAGCGATATCGGCTTTGGAACAGTGCCACTAAAGCATCGTCACTACGTCGAAGAATACGAATTCCACCAATCTCTCTGAGACGTGGAGATGATTCTTTATCCGTGATGCGAATTGCTTGATAGTCGGCATTCAAGATTTCAGTGGGAGCGTTGAACTCATGCGCAAGGCGATGCGCAAGAACTTCAAACTGCAATTGACCAACTGCGGCCAAGATGGGGTCCGCGTCGCCCATGTCTGGGTCGCGCAACACTTGCACAACACCTTCTTCATCTAGTTGTTGCAGTCCGCGACGGAACTGTTTGAACTTGGATGAATCAAGCGGACGTGCAGTAGCGAACACTTCAGGTGAGAATCGTGGCAATGCGGGGAATGCAACAGTTTTGCCAGCGTGCAATGTGTCGCCTATTTGCAAACCAGATGTGTTGACAATTCCAATGACATCGCCAGGGTATGCCTCTTCAATTGTTTCGCGCTCTGAACCG
>JBMTEX010000064.1:0-11754 GCA_049433485.1 Ilumatobacteraceae bacterium
TCATAATCGGGTTGGCTAGCCGATGGGAATCCCACTTCAATTTCTTTGAAGCCCATCTTGACGAGAGCTTTGAACATGCGCATCTTGCGCTCTGGGTCCATGGGGTCAATCAAGGCTTGGTTGCCATCGCGCAGGTCAACACTGCACCACATGGGCGCTTTAGTAATCACACGGTTTGGCCATGTGCGGTCGGCGAGAACAATGGGTACCCATGGCTTGTACTTCTCAAATGGCATCTTTTTCGGAGTCACGTTCTGTGGTGGCATTTTCTTGATTCCTTTGTGGCGGTGGGTGGGGGAGTGATTCGGACAAACAAAAAACCCCCTGCCTGGGCAGAGGGTTTCGACAACAGCGATATGCGGCTGTTGCCGTTACATAAGAAGAAGGAGGCTGGAAACTGTTCTCATTGCTCTTCAGGTTATACGCCAAAGAGGACCGACGCCACCCTCAGGTGATGTCAGGCCTCTTTCAAGATTCGGCTGTGTGGGCTAGGCGTCGCCGACGAGGAAGTTGCCAAACTGCCAAGGATCACTTGGGTCAAGCAAATCAGCGTGGTCGGCCCACTGGTCGAAAATGTCCTTACGGTTCTTCAAGGGGGTCCAATCCGTGGCCCCAGAGAACTGTGTTCCCAAGTACGGACGTGCCTTCTCGAGGACGTACTCGTAAGGAAGATCATCGGGAACGCACAAGCCTTTATTTGGCTCGTCGATCATCCATTGCACTGCAGACACAATGGATGCGGCTACTTGCAGAGTGGTTGCGCTCTGGTGCGGCAAAATTGCGCGCGCTTCATCGATAGAGAGCAATGAACCAGTCCACCAGCCAGTGAAGTCGTGGCCAAGGAGAAGTACGCCCAGCTCATCTCGGCCACTGATGATTTCATCGTTGAGCAGACGTTGTTTTGGTTGCATCTCCCAGTTGCGCATCTGCAGTTCATGGACTGACGCAATTGCATCGTTAGATGGACAGTATGCGTAATGAACTGTGGGTCGATAGATGTCGACTCCGTTCTCATCGCGAACTGTGAGGTGATGACACATGGTGTATGCCTCGCCGTGGCGAATGACCATGCCGCGAGAATCGCCAGAAGGAACCCAGGTGCGCACCAAGGTGTTCATGCCCGGCTGCGCAATACAAATCTGATTGCTTGGGCCGTCGTCTTCGTGTTTGTAGCCACGTGGCGGCAAACGCTTTTCATGTGTTCCCCAACCAAGTTCAGCTGGAGCAATTCCTTCTTCGTAGAAACCGTCTACAGACCATGTGTTAACAAACTCGTTGACTTCTTTTGGCTTGTTTGAAATCTGTGTATCGCGTTCGGCAATGTGAATCACTTTGGTGCCGGTCAGCATCGCAAGTTTGTTGAATTCGCCATTCGCAAGAGCAGATTCAAAACCAGCTTGTCGATGTCCAGCAAGACCGTCCGACAATATTTTCGTGGAAATTTCAACGAGAGCTTGCTTGACGAAGTGGCTGACCAAACCAGGGTTCGCGCCATGTTCAAGAACGGCTGTTGCGCCGCTATTGCCACCCCATGCATTCACCATCTTGCGAAGCGACTGGTGACGAACGTAGAGCGTGCGCTCTAGCGGGTGTGTGGCGGCCATGTCTTCGTATGGGTCCCACAGTTCCACCGATGTGTTGAGATAGCGAACACCGTGGTCGTGGCACCAGTTCAGAATGGTTGGTGCGTCGATGTTCCATGCAAGGTCTAGCAACAAGTCGCCATTCGAGAGACGCGCCGACAAGAACTCGTTGATATTCTCCGGTGTGACGCGGCCAATTTCGTAGTTCACGCCTTGAGCAATGAGGTCTGCAATGCGTGACCGGTTGTCCAGAAAATCAACAACAGTGATTGTTGTTGGGTCAATCTTCACATCGCGAACGAGAAGTGGAAGAGTGCACTGCGCAACACCGCCGCAACCAAGGACAAGTATGCGACGGGGGATGAGAGGTGAAGTTGTTGCGTTAATGGGTATCAGTTCCCACGCTCCGCAACGACTGCATCGTCGTCAATGAGTTCATTCAGCGATTCGCTGAACTCCGGTTCTGCTGGCACGAGCAATGCTTGCCAGTCGTATGAAATCCCTTTTCGGCCACATGTTTGTGTTCCGTCCAGTTGTGCGTCCATGAGAACTCCTCCCTGTTGGGTAGAGGGTTCGCCCGTGGCGGGTGGCGCACGCCGTTGTCTTGTGACCCGGTCCGTACGACGTTTGCTCGGTGCTGATCCGTGAGTGGTTATTCCTTTCTGCGCGAGGCTTTCCCGCGTCAGGCTTGATGAAACTAACGGATGGAATTGGTAGTTGCTCGGTTTTTGGCAAAAAGTTCACATACTCGTTGCCAAGAAGTTGCCGAAAGCACGGGTCTATCGCCGAGAGCGAGGCGTCACGCCGATACGGTAGGTCTCCGTCATGACCACACCTATTTCAACTCCCACGGGATTCGCGGCACTCGGCGTGCCTCCCGAGGTGGATAAGGGTCTCGCGGCTGCTGGATTCGCCGCACCTTTTGCCATCCAAACTGAAGCTATTCCTGTCGCACTTCGCGGCGTCGATGTATGCGGCCGAGCTCGCACCGGCTCTGGCAAGACCCTTGCATTTGGCGTGCCTATGTTGTCGCGAGCTTCCAAGTTCTCGCGTGTGTGTGCGCCACGAGGTTTGGTGCTGGTGCCAACGCGAGAGCTTGCACTTCAAGTGGCCGAAGTTCTGCAACCAATCGGTGAGGCATGTCATCGCGTGATCTTGCCAGTGTATGGAGGTGCATCGCGCGAGGATCAAATTGATGCATTGAAGAAAGGTGTCGACATCATCGTTGCTACACCGCTTCGGCTCATCGACTTGATGAAAGAAGACGAAGTCTCGTTGTCCGATGTTGAAGTCGTTGTTCTTGACGAAGCTGACCGCATGGCAGACGAAGGATTCACGCCTCAAGTGGAATGGGTTCTTCGACATGTCACTGGCGAACACCAAACAATGTTGTTCTCGGCGACTCTTGATGGGCAAGTAGGCAATCTTGTTCGCCGCTATATGAAGTCGCCTGAGGAAGTGTCTATCGATTCACCAACCGACACTGTCGGCACGATGCACCACTTGTTTTTAGCCATTCACAAAATGGATAAAGACAAAGTGATTGCAGCAATTGTTCAGTCAACGGGGAAGACTGTTGTGTTCTGCGATACAAAGCGATTGTGTGATCGAGTCACCGAGAATCTTGTTGACTTAGGTGTCAACGCTGCCGCAATCCATGGAGACTTATCTCAAGCTGCGCGAGAAAAAGCAATTACGCGCTTCACCGACAATCAGTTAAAGGTGTTGGTGGCTACAGATGTTGCAGCTCGCGGAATTGACATTGACGATGTCGCTTGTGTGATTCATTACGTTCCGCCCATCGACACAAAGGCCTACCTGCATCGATCGGGAAGAACCGCCCGTGCCGGCCGAGACGGTTGGGCTGTGACCCTGGCTGAATACAACCAGCACACCACGTGTCGCATTATTCAGAGGGCTCTCCGACTTCCATTGTCGGCACCTGTTGAGGTGTTTTCTAACGATAAAAGGCTTCAAGACCTCTCTACATTCCTTTAGAGGTCATGTGGATAAATGGGGTGTACCACCCTTGCCGTACTATTCATCCGTTGGTATGCCGTTTCCCTAGGCATGCGGGCGGAGGTACAACATGGCGCTGACGGTCTCGTACGTTTCAGAATTGTCCCATGTTGTTCCACACGTTGTCTCGTATCTCAATTCATCACATACAGATCGAGACATATTTGCATCTGACGCCATCATCGTGCCCAATGCAGGAGTACGCGCATGGCTTATGCAACAAATTGCATCCGAAGTTGGTGCCACACCTGGCGAAGTAGATGGAATCGCAACCAACATCAATGTTGGCTATTTGGGAATGATTCGTCAGTTGGCCGGTCAGTCTCGCCAGCAAGACGACCCATGGAGAATTGAGTCGCTGACATTCGCAGTGCTTGAGTGTCTTCCTGGATTGACAGAAAGAGGGGCCCTCGCACGTCGCTACGGTGGCATGTTGCGTGCGGCACGTGCGATTGCAGACATGTTCGACGTGTACCACGCGCGCAGGCCTCAGATGATTGACGCATGGGAAAAGGGCATTGCAGTGCTTGCACCCGAACTCGGAAACAAAATCTCCGATGGGGAGTGGGAAATCGTTCAGCCCGCCCTCGACAGTCAAGAGATGTGGCAATTTAATCTGTGGTCGAAAGTGCGCAAATACATCGGGGTGTCGAGTCCGCCAACTCAAATTAATGAGTTAATAAATGGTCTCTCCAATGGAACTCTGGCTCCAAATGTTGAGCGACTACTTATCGTTGGGCTTCAAGCACTCGATGTTCGCACTATTCAATTGCTTCAAATTCTTTCTGTACACATTCCGATTGAGATCCTGTTAGTGCATCCATCACCAGTGCTTCAGCAAAAATGGGAAACCGATGCGCGCGAATTCAACGGCGCTCTCGGGGCGGGTTTGTTGCGGCCCAAAGATGCTCAAGTGGAAGATGGAGTGCATCCGCTGTTGAGCTCGTGGCTGCAGAGTAGTCGTGAGGCGCAACTAATTCTCGGAGCTTTTGGAATTCATCCATCCTGCGATGCTCTTCGTGAAGTTGTTACAAAACCCACGCGTTTGCAGCATTTAAAGCACTGCATCGCTCATGAACCCCATGTTCCTGCAATATCAATATTGGACAGTGATCCGTCAATTCAGATACATCGCACTCATGAGTTGAGCCGACAAGTAGAGGTCTTGCACGATGCGCTTCTACATGCATTTGACGAACTGCCAAATCTTGAGCCACACGAAATTGTCATCTTGTGTGCAGACATGCAAACAAGTGCCCCAATTCTTCAATCCATTTTTGGTCGTGAAGTCAAAGTGTCTTCTTCAGACGGAACAACCCGCAACGTCACAATTCCTTTAGTGGTGGCAGACCGCGGTTTGCGGGATGTCAGCGAAGGAGCAGAGTTGTTGTCTGCGATTTTGGGGGCCGTAAGTTCTCGAGCATCACGAACATCCGTCATGACTGTTTTTACTGCAGAAGCTGTGTTGTCCAACTTGTCGCTCACGCGAGAAGTGGGTGATATGTGGAATCAACTGTTAGATCGAACTGGGATGAAATGGGGTTTCGATGCTTCACACCGAGCTCAGCAAGGATTTATGGCTGAGGCAGGCGACACTTACACCTGGTTGGCAACTATTCACCAGGCGCTAGTAGGCGTCTTGCTACCGGATGCGAAACCAGGTCCAGAACTCGGTGGCATTATCCCTCTCGACAACCTCGATACCGCCGATGTAGATGCAATTTCTGCATTGTCGTATCTGGTGTCGCTAATGATGGAATGCGAAGTTGTATCTCGTACCCCGCAAAGTGTTTCGGAGTGGTGTCTGCACCTTGAGAAACTTCTGGTCGACCTATGTGGCGTCAACAGCGACGTCATAACCGAACCATTAGCAGTGTTACGAGACATGAGGTTGTCTAGCTCTGTGGCCAGCAATGGCGGTCCTACTGCATCTGTTCCATTTGACGAATTTGCGAGCATTGCGGTCGAGCGTCTAGAGGCAATGCCCGGACGTCAACCTCTACGTACCGGAGCAGTCACAGCCACCTCGTTTGTGCCGTTACGTTCTGTTCCATTCCGAGTGGTTTGTGTTTTGGGTTATGACGACGCAGTAGTCAGCGTGAAGGAGCTTGAAGGCGACGACTTAACAGGTCGACAGCGTTTTATTGGTTCGTCAGACTCCCGTATTGAGACGCGTCGAACTTTCCTTGACGCAATGCTTTCGGCCTCAGATCGTTTCATCGTCACGTGTATTGGTAAGAGCATCAAGAACAATGCTCCGGTTCCATTCGTTACTCCGCTTGCTGAGTTTGTTGATATGTGTCTTGATGCAGATGCATCAACTGACGAACGAGATAAGAAACAAAGTCAGTTTGTTTTTGATCATCCTCGTCATGCAATGAGTTCTAATAATTTCATTTCTGACAAAGTCGTGCCAGGAAAAATCTGGGGCCATAATCAAGCATCATTCACTGCGGGCTTGGCGTTGGGCACTTCTACTACTTCCCAGGTTGCCGCTCTCACAGCGTTTAACGTCAAGCAACCGGAGTACGTCACAGTTGATGAACTCGTCAATGTTCTTGTCTATCCCGAAGATTTCTTCATGAATACCATCGGAGTCAGCAAGTGGTCGGACAAGGTGCAGGCAGACACGGCACTGTTGCCGATAGACATTGACACTCGACGACTGCGCGAATTGTGGAACGAATTGCGGGAACTTTCCGAGACAACATCACAGTCATCGCGCCGCACGTCAAAGAGATTTACTTCTGAAGATGTAGATACTTGGAAATCTACGAAGATTGCCCGCGGAGCGATTCCTGTGGGTGTTTTCGGAGAAGAAGCACTACACAGAGCAAAAAAACTAGTTGATGAATCGTCGACACTCGTCACACAGTGGGGTTTCCCCTCAATGATAGAAACGGAACGTGAAATTTCGCTAGAGCTTCCAAATGGAGTGGTGACGGGCTCTGTGTCATGTTTTGAGACCGAGAAATTGGCAGGTTTTGTTTCGTTATATGGCGTAGAACGTTTACGTTCACGGGCCGCTGTACTTCTTCTTCTTTTGGCTGCTCAAGGAATTGTGAAGCACTCAGTGATTGTGTTTGGGCACGACGCGGAAGCTGACGAGATTAAGGTGAATAACGTTTATTTCGCTGACGAACTAACGCAAGAAGAGGCAATTCGGCGACTGTCAACCCTCATTGACGCAATTCGTATTGCGAGATCCGTTCCAGCTGTTCAATTTGGCGGAACAATAAAGGTGATTTCTGCGTCCGATGTTGAAATTCAAGGAGCACAATCCCCTGAGTTTGTTTTTGACAGATTTGTTTCGTCCGATGAATATGGAAAGTCTCTCGAACGCCGGTTGTTTGGGGAAGAACCAAAATATTCAGATGTCTTCTTTTTCCAAAGTCCGCTGCTTAATTTTTGGAGAACGCTCAAACAAGCCGTCGATGGTCCGAAATATAAGAGTTTTGCAAAGCACGGTATTACCACCATCAAAGTTTCGGGGTATGTGGTCAAATGAACAAAACACCTGCTATTGACGAAATCAAAATCACCAACGGTTTATTCTTAGAGGCAAGTGCTGGTACGGGGAAGACCTACACGATTGCCGCTCTCATCACCCGTGAACTTGCAATGGATGACACATTGCGAATCGGAGATTTTCTTATCTCTACCTTCACTCGTAACGCAGCCGGTGAATTGAAAGACAGAGTGCGTCGACGAATTATTGAGATGGCAGACATTGTGTCTGTTGGTGTGGCGGCCAAAGACGATGCTTTGTCTCAGTACTTGTGCAGCCAAGATGCAGAAAAACGGCAACTAATTGTTTCCAATTTGCGTCGTGCGGCTGTTGAGTTTGATACCGCCACTATTGGCACCATTCACTCTGTATGTTCTCGCATACTCACATTGGCTGGTCTACCAAGCGGCAACGGCAATGAGGCCTCCTCAACCAAGGTGCTCATCCAGCAAGAAGTTAATGATTATGTGGCTGCACAAGCAATTAAGTTGGCGAGAACCCCACCTGAGGCGAGGACAACCACACCATGGGATGCGGCCTTATTGACGAGAATTGTCGAGGAGAAGGCCTCTTCTCCCGACGCCGAGTTGTGGGTTGACCCATTTCATCCAGACGTAGCACAACTCAACCAACTAGCTGCCGATATCCAGGCAATGGTTGAGTCAATACATAAAAGAACACAGACCAATCCAACTTTTGATGATCTTTTGCGTCGCGCTGCAATGGTGATGGCAGACCCACAATACGCAGTTTCTGTGTCATCAATACGCCAAAAGTACCGCATGGCCTTTGTGGACGAAGCTCAAGATACCGATCCGCTGCAGTGGAGTATTTTCCGAGGCATTATTCAAGCCATTTCACAGGAATCATTCTTGGTCGTTGTGGGTGATCCAAAACAATCTATTTATAGATTCCGTGGTGCCGATGTAAACGCTTACTTGGAAGAGCGAGACCTCAAGAATCTCATTTCTCTCGATACGAATTATCGATCTGATGAAGACATGATTACGGCATTGAACGCGTTGATGGCCAATCAAAACTTTGGAACACACATTGATTATGTGCAAGTAAAGTCTGCAGAAAAAAATTCTGGGTCGAAGTTAACAGGGTTTCAGCCGGTAGAGATTGTTGATCTTGGCGATAAACCATTAGCCAATGTTCCGCAGAAGGTTGCGGCATTACGTGTAGCCGAACTTTTGAAGAATGCGCAGATTGACGGCAAGAATATTGCGCTATCAGACGTTTGCGTACTAGTTCGTGCCAATGAAATAGGGGTCAGTCTTGAACGTGATCTTCGATCAATGAAGATTCCTGCTGTTAGTGGGGGTACGGCATCTGTAATCCAAAGTGAAGCGGCACAATCGTTGCAACAGCTTCTAAAGGCCTTAGATCGGCCAAGCGATATGGGGCTTGTGCGCAGTGCAATATCAAGCATGTTTTTTGGACGATCATTGTTGGACCCCTCTGTGGTGACGCATGGAGTCGTCACCGTAGGTATGTCGGACGAAAATAGTGAATTGCCTAAAGATTCAATAAGTGGCATTGATGTTGAGCATGAATTCATTCGCACCTTGGCTCGTGTCATTCGCAAAGAGGGAATAGCTGCTGTTGAAGCGCTCATTCTCAGTAATCCGCTCTGTCTCAACTCAATGTTGCGTTCCGAACGCGCTGAACGGCGCCTTACCGACTTGCGTCACATTGTCGAGCTCCTGCATCACGAAACAGAAGGTAAGGGTATTGAGCCAATGACTGCATTGAAGGCAATTGCCGATCTAGAGGCTCTAGACGCAACTGCAGAACTAGTCAGTCGACGTATTGAGAGCGATGTCGATGCAGTGAAGATTCTCACTGTGCACGCTGCTAAAGGGCTCGAATTTCCGGTTGTTATCGTGGCAGATCTTTGGAAAGACAAGGCAGTTGTTGACACAAAAGAGAAAACTGCCGACGAACGGACTACAAAAAAGCCTCCCGTGTTCTTATCTTCACAGACAAATGCAGTGGGTAAAAGGTATCGCTGTATCGATGTTGCATGGGTTAAGACAGGTGTACCCACGCCAATGGCACGGCTCGCGTCAGAGGCCGAGGCGCTCGACGAAATGAAACGTCAATTCTATGTTGCCGTCACTCGCGCGAAGCATCATCTGTCCATACTTTTGCCAAGCAATATTGATAATTGTGTCGCATATTCGTGTATCAACATTGACGCCGTCGGCAAAGAAGACTCGCTCATTCCTGTAGTGCCTGTGCCTGCAAAAGTTGCACCAGTAATTCCATCTCGTGTTGTTCCAGTCGCAATTCAGAACTTTGATGGTTCTACAACGCAAACGTATCGACGCACGTCGTTTTCTGGGATTTCCGACCTAGCTGGAGGTCGTGCACAATCTGTGTTGCATGTTGCGCCCGGCTCAGGGCTAGACGAACAGCCGGATTCTCTAGTGGGCAACGATCCTTCGGCTGCTTCAGGAGTTGCGACAGGTGTCAATATGCCTCTTGCGCGCGTACCGAAAGGTACGTACATCGGTACAGTCATCCATGACATCTTTGAACATTTTGATTCGTCTGCATTGTCCATCGTTGATGAAATGTCTCGTCTTGTTGCGGAATACGCATCTGGCCCTTCGCTGGTGCAACATCAAAAAGACTTAATTGACGGTCTGGTTTTGGCTGCATTAACGCCACTTGGGCCGTTCATGGGTGGAGCATCACTGGCAACGATTTCTCCACGTGATCGACTTCCTGAATTGTCTTTCGAAATGGGTCTAGCCCATCTCTCCAAAGGGATTCGTGTGAATCAAATCGGAGATGTCTTGCTTGACATGCTTCACGAAAATGATCCGTTGTATGGGTATGCACGCATGTTGAGTAGCGAGCAGTTCAATATTCCGTTGGCAGGACTCATCAACGGTTCTATCGATGCTGTGTTGCGAGTGAAAAACGATGACGGTGTCGAGCAGTTATTTATTACTGACTACAAGAGCAATCGCCTTGATACCGAAGACGATGATCAATTGATCGATGCCTATCATCCTTCGCGGCTTGTGCATGCCATGGAGCATCATCACTATCCGTTGCAGGCAATTCTCTATGGAGTTGCGATTTATAGATTTCTCCGCTGGAAGGCACCTTCAGTCAATAGCGATATCGCAATTGGCGGAGTCGCTTATTTCTTCTTACGTGGAATGGTGAACAATCCTACGTTTGTTGACAACAGCGGCTGTCCGTACGGTGTCTTCCAATGGACAGCGCCCGCTGGTTTATGGGCACGTCTCTCTGATGTGATGGCAGGTGTTGGTCGTGCCTGATTATTCGAAGTTCCAAGCAGTCATCAAGGAAGAGATTGTGTTGACATCTGACATCCATGCTGTGCATGTTTTGTCTGGCCTGTCACGGTCACAGAAAAATATTCCAGCTGAAGTTGTGGTTGCACTGGCCATGGCAATAGGCGCAGGCAGAGATGGAAACACCTGTATAAACATTGAGGCACTCTCATCACTTCCATCAGATGCTGAATTTTCATGGCCAACAAACGTCGGGCAATGGAAAAAATTACTGTCGTCGTGCGTGGACTTGGTACGTCTCTCCACCGAACCCGACTCATTTCCGCGGCGCCCCTTTGTCTTAGACGACAATCGTTTGTACATATCGCGTTCGTATGACGAGGAAAGAGCGGTCGTGAATCATCTCGTGCGTTTGCATTCAGGTGGTCAGTTGACTGTGGTGCTTGGTGGTCCAGGGACAGGAAAGACCACATACATCTCGGGTGAACTCATCACCATGTTCACCAGTGCAGATGCCGACAAAATTGCGTTGTCCTTGGTGGCGCCCACTGGAAAAGCCGCTCGACGCATGCGTCAATCACTTATGCGGGCTCTAACTCACTCAAACGCTCCCGCAGACGTTGTGAAAAAGATTCTTGAATCTTCCAATTCTCAAACCGTGCACAAACTTCTCGGGATGTCTCCTCGTCGTGAGCAGCGTTACAAATTCAATTCAGACCCCAAGAATAGGTTGAAATGCAATTTGCTCATTGTTGATGAGGCGTCAATGATGTCTTTATCATTGATGTATCACTTGCTGGAGGCTCTGCAAGACGGTGCCAAGGTGTGGTTAGTGGGGGATCCGGACCAGCTCGCAAGTGTCGACGCTGGAACCGTTCTTGGCGATATTTCCAAAGTAACTGTTCCAGTCGGTTCGCGATTCCATAATTCCTACGTGCCGCGCACAGAACAACATCGCTATCCGGAAGACTCGCGAATTAATCGACTAGTGAAGTGTGTGCGTGATGCGAGATCTCAAGTCGATGTTGACACTTTTCTTGCGATTTTGGCTGAAACATCTTCCGATGTCTCATGGATTGACCCAAAGACGCAGAAAGAAGAGTTAAACAGACTCAAGCAATTAGTTGTTGGCAACGCTAATGCAGTGGCCAGGTTTGCTGAAGATGGAAAATGTGCAGAGGCTCTGGCTGCCTTGGCGTCGGTTCAAATCTTGTGCGCCAACCGAGAAGGATCCATGGGGGTCGCTGGCTGGAATCGTTCAATTCAACGGTCGGTAAAAGGGAGTTCTGCTCATCCGTTTTATTTTGGGCGCCCAGTCATGATTACGAAAAACGATGACTCTTTACAGCTTGCAAATGGTGATGTT